>JBJEDL010000111.1:0-12264 GCA_051872035.1 Lepagella sp. | reverse complement strand
TCGCTAAATTTTACAAATTGAAATCAGCAAGTTGAACTTGCGAAACTTAAATAAATTTAGAATAGCACATAATAGTTCTATTCACTTAGTAAACAAAATAAGTTGGGGTTTTGTTCAAAAATTTTTTATTTTTTTCAAAAAAAACGGAAAATAATAGTTAGAGCGCGTTCCTTAAAATATCTAAACTCTGCATCCGCTTGTAATAGCCCAACTACTTGTTTCATAAAGAAAGAGAGCCTCCGCGCGATGCGGGGCTCTCTTTTTATCACGGATTATTTATTTTTTGGGTATTATTTGCGGCGGATCTTTAGGGTGGCTTTGCTGCCGTCGGCGTAGGTGGCTACAACTACGTAGAGACCCGATTCGAGGTCGGTGATGTCGGCGCTTGCCTTGGCAGTGTTGATCAGGCAAATGCCTGCTGCGTTGTAGACTTGCAATGATGTTGCCTCGGCGGCTGTCACCTTGTTGCCTTGGTAGAGGATGCCTGTCTTGGCAGCGATGGTCTCAACCTTCGAGGGTGTGCCTGAACCGACGATAACCTCGCAATCTACTGACTTGCCGCTCTTCTCATCGCGGAAGGTCAGAATAGTAACACCATCGGCGACACCGGTCATTGTCACAACATAAACATTATCCACACCCTCGACCTTGTCGATTGCCAGATACTCTTCGTTGGCAACAGAAGCTTTGCCCTCTGTGGGAAGACTTGAGCATACCACAACAGGAAGCTCTATGGTCTCATTCACATCGACATAAATTGGATCGGTTTCAGTCAATATCAGCTTGACATCCTCGAAATAGAGGACAGGAAGGCCTTCACCCTCTTTCCAGGGAGACTCGCTGCTGTCGCCGTAGGCATATCCGATGCCGGTGAGGAAATCCTTATTGAGATCGGCAAGACTCTTGACAGCACCCTCAGGTTTGGAGGCATCGTCTCCTTGAGCATCTTGAGCCAAGATCTTGGTGCCCTCGACTACATAGCAATTTTCGACACCCTTCTCGCTATAGCCTGCCATACCGAAATCGTCGGCTACAGCACCGATGATGCCTCTGACACCATAAACCTTACCGGTAGAATTGTTGGGATCATCGACAATAACATCGACATTAGCCACACACCCCTTCACGATCTTCGTGTCAAGACCGCTCCAATCGGTAGCGATGGTGCCGATGATGCCGGCAGCGCTGTAGAATGGCTCGGAATAGTCTTCATATTCAGGACTTGTGGCGGTGATGACACCCTTGGCTTCACAGTTGGCGATGGTGATACGAGCCGACGAACCGGCGATACCGCCAATGTCATTCTTGGCTGTAATATCGACATTGGTGCGGCAATTCAAGATCTGGCTGTCGGAAGAATAGCCACCGGCATCTCCGGCGATACCACCTACAGTGCCGCGTACATTTGCCTTGAAGTTGGCAACACAATTCTCTATCTTCGATGTATTCTTGAGTATACCGGCGATACCACCGACCTGACAAGCCTCTTCACTTGTAGCCTCTACATTATCTACAGTAGAGTTGGTGACACTCGATGAGAGTGAGAGATCGCCGACGATACCACCCAAGCAGGAGGCATAGATCGACTCCCATTGCAGGTCGGAATAGTAGATATGCACATTGTCGATATCGGTATACATAACCGAGCCGACGAGTGTACCTACAGACGATGCATTGTTTGTACCATTCACTTCAGTGTCTACCATGATCAGATTCTTGATATAGGCATGTTGAGAAGATGTGCCCTCAGCCTTGGCGAAGAGACCGCAACCGCCATCATTGTCAGCATTGACAGTCAGACCATATATGTAATGATTGTTGCCATCGAAACCGCCATTGAGCACTACCGGCGTCCAGTCGACATCGCTGAGATCGAGGTCCTTGTCAAGCACGAAATAAGAGGAAGAATTGGCTGAAATCTGCTGTAGGTCCCCTGCGCTGGCGATATGATAGGGATCCTCCTTTGTGCCGGAACCGCCGGCAAACTTCTCGAGAGGAAGATGATAATAATCCACTCTGAAAGTATTAGCCTTGGTATTGTGGAAGGCTACGAAGAGCATCGGGTCAGTGTCAATATTGAGGATCGAGCCGTTGGAATAGCCGCCATCATCATCATTGCCGATGAACTCCTTGATTACCGTACCATCATCATGAGCGACACAAAGTTTGGTGTCGACGATGCTCGAGTTCTCTCTCTTCACCTTGGCGATGTAGATATAGTCAAAATCATCGTCAGTGTCAAAGAGGTTCTTCTTCACATAGTCATTGTAGTTAATCGGGTTATAGAGCTGACCGTTGGGGCCGAGGTTGAACTTAACAAATCGGTCGAAGCTCAGATCCTGATTGAGCCAAGCCGACATAGCGATCACGTTACCCTCCTTGTCGCTCTCAGCCTCGCCGATACCTACCAGATACTTATAGCCACCCTCGCACTCGATGCGGTCGAGGCTTGAAGAGATGATCTTACCTTCAACCGTGGCGGGGAGGACACCCACACTCTCGGCAGACTGAAGATTGACAAATTCGTATGCTTGAGAACCATCTTCGGTAGTGGTAAGGAACGCTATCTGCTCATCTTCGCCGGGGATAGAAGAGAGTAGCATCCAGCTGCCCACCTTGTCGTAGATATGCTTTACCACTTCTCCCGACTCGCCGTAGGCATCGAAAGAATAGTCGTAAGAGTCGCTTGCCACATCATAGTCATAGTGAGTTACGATCACATTCACCTGGTCGTCGCCGGTGAAGAAGCCCTTGGTGAAGTCCTTGTTGGAGAAGAGACCGACACCATGCATAGAGGGCATCACGCCGGTAGTCTCTAATGGGATGTTGATATCTACCACCTTCTCGTAACTCTGATTGTAGACCTCGGTGATAAATGAGTTATCCTCGCTATAGGTCATATTGCCGGTCATATAGTCGTAAGACTCTACATACGGCTTGGCATAGTGAGAGAGCATATAATAGAAGCTGCCATCGAGATAATCCATATCGAAGAGCATACCATCAGTGTAATAGGTAGTCTCTTCATCGACGATGAATGTATGTTCCACCACAGGAAGGGTGGTGTCATCGGCGTATGTAGACTTGCGAAGGATGTCGATCTGGAGCACTCTTACCACTTCGCCATCGATCTCGCCATTGTCGTAATGAGCCAAGGCGAAACGTTCCTTCTTATCCCAAGTGCTGGCGCCGGCACTCACGAGCATACCGGTCTCATAGCCCTCATATTTCACCACCTCATAGCCGGTGTTGTCATAGACGGCGATATCACCGGTGGCTACTCCCGGAGACAAGATGCGATGGATGAAGACCATCACCTCGAAGGTGTTGGTGTTGCGATCGAAGAAGGACTTGGTGACCTGGCCGTAAGGTTGGATCACATTGACCGAAACATCATCGGGGATTGAGATCGAGATCTCGCCCTGCTTCTGATGCTTGCCATCATAGATGGTGATCTCGGAGCCGCCATAATAATATGGATTCGAAGGGCTGGCGGTCAGAGTTTGCTCATAAAACCAATCCGAGCCATCGGGGCCTACCAATGTTCCCCAGCTCTGGATGCCGGTGGCAGTGGCGTCGGGCGTAGCCGGCGCAGCAAGGGGAGCAGAGAGCGTCGGACGGGAGATCAGCCCATCGGCATTCTGTTCAATTCTCGGGCTTAACGCTGAGAAGGGGTGAGACACCTCTCCACGCAATTTCTCCATCTTCGATTGCGGAAATGCCAAGCCCGCTGTGGCGGAAATGCCAAGCCCTGCAACCAAAAATGCAGACAAAAATAGTCTAAGTTTTTTCATACGATTCTATATTTGGATTATTAATGTTGCTTACTATCCGCAAATTAGCCTTTGCAATTTTCTATCAATAATCACAAAATTACAATTTTTTTATTAATTATCATAACAAAATGGCAGAGATAAAACAACAAAAGACACAAATGCAACAAACATTTATGTCTTTTGCTATCATTATGTTCTAAAGTTCGCTCTAAGAGTGCGTTCCTTAGAGCGCGTTCCTTAAAATTTTGATTATCGAGGTGTGATGGTAAATGTGATGGAACCACGAGCCGAGGGGGTATCTTTATCTTCATTCCATCGAGCTTGGAGAGCAGCCTTCTCACATGCCTTTCTGATCGAACCGGTGGGGTCTTGACCCGAGACGAGGCGAGTGCTTGTCGATCCGGGCACTACCCTGCCATTGGCATCGACCGACAAGTTAACTCTCACCACCACCTTGTTTTGAAGGGCTACCGAAGGCTTGGGGCATCCCTTGAAGGTACGACCCGACACATTTCCGGACACACCGACACCGGCGCCTCCGGCACCCGACGAACCGGTTTTGCCCGATTCGGTGCCATTGTTGGGAGAGAATTTGTTGGCAACTTTCGATGTCACCTTCTTCTTCTCTTCGTCGCTCACGGGGGGAGTCGTGGCTTTCACGTTGCTCTCTTTGGGCTGTGTGATCGGTTTTTCGACCTGTGGAGCCGGCTTGGTGTTTTTGTCGGGCACCACCAGTTTGGTGTTCTCCTGCTCGCTCTCGGCGGGAGTGCCCTGCAGGGCGGGGGCAGGCTCATCATGCTCTGTGGCGTTCACCTCGCCGAGATCTTCGAGGATCTCCGGCTCGACGAACAATTCTTCGGCCTGAATCTGTGGTTCATTCTCAGCGTGAGCGAGTTGCATCTTATCGAACGACAGATAGCCGAAGATGAGGATGAGCATAATGAGGAGCGCCACCAAGAGGGTGACCGCAGCCGCTATGATCTTATCTCGTGTATATTCTTGCATGATCAGCAAAGTTGGGTTAGACAGTGATTATTCCGGATCGCGCACACGAGTGGAGAGCACCATCTTCAACTTATTGCGAGCGGCGACGTCGAGCACACGCACCACCTTGCCATAGTCCACCACCGAGTCGGCATAGAGGGCAATGGCGCGGGTCGAGTCGAGCGCCTGAATATTTCGCAATTCGGTCTCAAGTTGGGCAAGTTCGATCTTCCGAGGGATGCTGAGCACCTGGGTCGAATCGTTACGATCCGCCACAAGGAAAAGCTCATTGTCGGCATTGATATACACCTCGGTGATCGGCTTGGTGGAGGTTTGCTCGCTGCTCTGAGGGAGGTTGACATCGATTGCACTCGGGAAGATGATAGTCGAAGTCACCATAAAGAAGATGAGCAGGAGAAATATCACATCGGTCATCGACGACATCGAGAAGGTGTCGAGCGATTGGAAATTACGTTTTAGTGCCATCCTTTAAGATTGATTATAAGGAGGTTAATTAGAAGTATAGCGAGACTCGAGATGGGGATTATGCCGGCTCGTTGAGCAGGTCCATAAACTCCATGGTCTTGGTCTCGAGGGAGTTCATCATCCGATTGATGCGCGCCACAAGATAGTTGTAGGCGAAGAGAGCGATCACACCGACCACCAGACCGGCGACGGTGGTGACCAGTGCCTGATAAATACCATTAGAGAGTACGGTGATATTGGCAGCCGTACCGGCATTGGCGAGAGAATAGAAGGCATCGATCATACCGATAACTGTGCCGAGGAATCCCAACATCGGTGCACCGGCGGCAGTCGTAGAGAGCCAGGGGAGACCCTTGCCGAGATTGGAGATCTCGATGTTACCCTCATTCTCGATAGCCACGAGCACATCGTTCATGCTGCGGCCTATGCGTGAGAGTCCCTTGTCGATAAGGCGAGCGTATGGCGTATTGGTCTTCTTGCAGAGATTGCGAGCAGACTCGATGTCGGCATCATGGACATAGTCGCGGATGCGCTTCATGAAGGAGTGATCCTCTTTCGAAGCACGAGCGATCACGATGCAACGCTCGGTGAAAACATAGATAGCCGCCAGCAGCAAGATGGCAATAGGGATCATAATATAGCCGCCATCCATCACGAGCGACCAAAAGGATAATTTAGTCATGACCTTATGTAGTTTACGGGTTAGTGTATACGAGTTATTTGGTTTGAGAGATAGAGGAGGTATGCCAAGATGATGGCACACCTATCTATTACTTCAGGCAATCGAGGTAAAGACGGATCGTCTTCTCGATGCCGAGATAGAGTGCGTCGGAGATAATGGCATGTCCGATGCTCACTTCGTCGAGTAGCGGTAGCGACTCTTTGAAATATCGGAGGTTGGTGAGGTTGAGATCATGTCCGGCGTTGAGGCCGATGCCGAGTTTGAGCGCCTCTTCGGAAGCCTTGACGAATGGGGCAACGGCGGCATCGCGATTGGTGGCGTAATTGTCGGCGTAAGGCTTGGTGTAAAGTTCTACGCGGTCGGCACCGATAGATGCGGCAGCCTTTACCTGTTCGACTTCGGCATTGACGAATATAGAGACGCGTATACCGGCATGGCGAAAGCGAGCCACCACCTCAGTGAGGAACTCGCGATTAGCCACGACATTCCATCCTGCGGAACTGGTGAGGGCATCCGGGGCATCGGGCACGAGAGTGACCTGCGCCGGCGACGCCTTGATCACGAGCTCCATAAACTCGGGGGTGGGATACCCCTCGATGTTGAACTCGGTCGAGACGATCTGCGACAGCAAGTCGACATCGCGACGAGTGATATGGCGCTCGTCGGGACGAGGATGCACGGTGATGCCCTGAGCACCGAATCGCTCACAGTCGATCGCGAATCGCTCCACATCGGGCACATTTTCGCCACGCGCATTGCGCAGTGTGGCTACTTTATTGATATTGACACTCAGTCTTGTCATAGTAAAAAATTTTTTCGGCACGAAATTTGTAGTAGTAAATACAAGGGAGGGGATTTGTCGCGTTATATAATAGAGATCTGCCTTCACAGATCAGAATTATAGCGGGTGTGCCACCCCCGATTGCGACCTCCAAACCCTTTGGGGAACAAAATTACAAAAATTTTTACAATAGTAAAAGAGAAAAGCGTATGACAGCAAGAGAAGCCCTATCGGCAGTGACAAAAATTGATGGAGATATGCCCCAAAAGCATGTCGAGAGCAGTTTACCCTTGCTCGAAGTGCTACCTCAACTCTTGGATGCTCCCGGCAGGGAGTTGGGAGTGATGGAGGATGGTAATTTGATCGGAAAAATCGACCAGACGTCGCTGCTTGAGGCGTTGGGGCGTCAGATTACGCCTCGCGATGACAGCAGTATTATCGTGGTGGAGTGTGACCCTGAACAGTATAGCGCTTCGCGATTGGCGCATGCCGTCGAGGATGCCGATGTCCACTTGGTGGACTTACTGAGCCATCCGACTCCCGACGGCCATATCAGAGTGACTCTGCGCATCAGGTGTGAAGATGCGGAGGGGGCGGCACATAGTCTGCGTCGATATGGCTATGAGGTGGTCGATGTCTATCAGCAGCCCAACCTCGATCAAACCGCCGCCTACGAACGCATACTCGCCGTCAGAGCTCTTATCAATGTATAACCCTAACCCCTACCCTATCTATGATAGCATTGTATGGAAATAGCAAGCAAGGTGACAATCTTGCCAAACTTGGCAGACTTTTTGACATGCTCGAAGAGCGTGACAAGGAAATAATCATCCATCATCGTTTTGCCGATTATCTCACGGAGCATCAACTATGGCGGCCGAGTATGAAGTCGGCACAAGTTCTGCCACCGGAGGTCACGATGCTGATCAGTCTCGGCGGCGACGGCACATTCCTGCGCACGGCGGCATGGGCGAGAGGGCGAGAAATCCCGGTGATGGGTATCAACACCGGACATTTAGGGTTCCTTGCCGGATTCACCCTATCCCGATTTGACGAGATCGAGAGGGCTCTTGATGGCGCTTACGACATCTCCCCACGCATCACACTGCAAGTCAAGTCTTCCGAACTTCCGGATGATTTCGACTCATACGCTCTGAACGAGATCTCGGTGGTGAAGGGCGACACGACCTCAATGGTGGATATTCAGGCATATCTCAACGGCACATATTTGGCGAACTATCTGGCAGATGGCGTGGTGGTGTCTACCCCCACGGGGAGCACGGCCTACAATCTGTCGTGTGGCGGGCCGATCCTGCAACCGGGCATCGGAGATATGGTGATCACCCCGATTGCCCCCCATTCGCTCACGTTGCGACCGCTGGTGCTCGGTGAGGATTCGATATTGAGGTTGGAGGTGAGCACACGTGGCAGCGAGTGTCATATCGGAGTGGATGGCAAGACATTTGCCGTGCCCAATGGCACAGTGCTGATCATCACCAAGTCGAAGCGCCGTGTCTTTGTGGCACAGCCCAAGGGCACAGACTTCATCGGCGTGCTCCGCGACAAACTCCGCTGGGGCCAGCGATAACACGACAGCCGGCAGCCACAAAGTCAGATAACTTGAGAATATACAAAGCAAGCAGAGGGTGGATCAATCTTGCGATGTGATCCACCCTCTGCTTATATCGTAGCGTCTGATTCTCTTATTTCTTAGGCTCAGCGGCGGGAGCTTGAGCAGGCTTCTCTGCGGGAGCATTGACGGGAGCCTCAGCCTTGGGAGCAGGAGCTGCCTTCTGTGCGGGCGCGTTAACGGGTGCAGGAGCTGCACTAGCAGGAGTCGGAGCCTCTGTCGTGGTGATGCTCGATACGTTCACCGGTGTCTTTACGCAGAATGCTGCACAGATCGAGAGTACACAGATCACGATAGCGAGAGTCCATGTAGCCTTCTCGATAAAATCAGTTGTCTTACGATAACCCAGATATTGGTTACCACTGGAATAGTCGGAGGCAAGACCGCCACCTTTGGATTTCTGGATAAGCACCGCACCTATCAGTACGATACTTGCGATAACGATGATAATGCTAAAAAAGATATACATATCTTAAAAAATATTAATTTCTATTATAACCGATCCATTAAGAACTGAAAATCGAATCAGGAGTTGGCAGATTTCTGATTTTCTATCAATTTCTTAAGAAATCGCATTTGGTATGCAAAGTAAATACTTTTTTTTGGATTATTCAAACTTAATTCTTGAATAATTTCCAAAGCCTTCTGATAATTATGGTTTTTTACCATCAGTTTGAATAGTGCTTCGGAGAGTTGAGGGGAGTCTGCGGGGGCAGCCGGAGTCTCCGATTGTGATGCAGGTTGAGGGGGTTGAGGGGTAGATTTTGCGGCACGTTTGGGAGTTTTGGGAGGCACAGCGCTAAGGAAAGCATCTATAGCATTGGCAGTATCATCGGGTGCAGCGGAGGGATCGTCGTCGGGGAGATCGTCGGCAGCCTCATCGATCATAGATGCATAGTCGATGGCAGGCGCAGCGATGATAGCCTCGGCTTCGGTGGGCTGATTGGCACTATTCGGGGCAAAATGGTCGATGAATGAAGAGATTGTATCCTCGGTGGAGAGCTGAGGAGGGAGCAGATCGGGATAGAAGTTAGCGAACTCATCAGGGTCGATGCCGAGGATAGCGCGGAGAGCATCCTGGTCGCCGACATTTGCAGCGATGATGCGAGCCAGCTCGAGGCGTCTTTCGCCGGTGGCTTCCGCCAGTTCATCGATGGCGGGGATGATGAAGTAAGGATTTTCGTTCATAGGCGGAAGAGTATTTACCAATTACCGAAAGTGGCGTTAAATATCAGGTTAACGATCTCTTCGCTGATCTGCTGGCAGAGGTCGTCTTGGACATCAGTGAGCATCAGCGAGGCATCGAATTGACGATAGGCGGAGAATGACTGATCGATGCTGTTGGCGGGATTCTTCGTGTCGGTATATTTGACTCTCACGGTGATGGTGAGGCGAGTCTCGGTGGCGTAAGCATCCGTGCCGACCGACTGCGGAGAGAGTGAATAGCCGGTAATTTCACCCTCGAGACGGAGGTCGGCATTGTTGGAATCGACCTCTTGAAGGCGAGTGTTGCGAGTCACATAGTTGAGAAGTTCATTCTCAAATGTCTGCTGAAGTGGGGGATATACCAAGGCTGCTCGGATAGGGAAACTTCCGATATCCACCGTCTTATAGATGTCATAGTTGATAGATGATCCGTTGAGCGTGTAGCGAGGCACGCAGTCGGAGCATAGACTCATCAATAAGATGGAGCACGCGATCAGAATAGCCTTAGATTTCATACTCCTGTATTTTACGATAGAGTGTACGGATAGATATATCGAGATCTTTAGCAGTCTTGCGCTTATTGCCGTTATTGCGGTTGAGCGCCTCGATGATGACGTTTTTTTCATTGACATCACGCAACTTGGGCTGAGAGATGTCGATCACATCATTATAGTTGGCCAAAGAAGAGACTTGGCTTATCGGAGAGAAGGCATCTTTCTCGGACGAGACATCCACCTTCCCTGATAGGATTTGCTGTTTGAGTTCTTTCACCTCATTTTTGAGGGAGAGTATGAGTTGCCACATCATCTTACGTTCGGTTTCGGAATCCATCGGGCCATGATTGGATGTCACAGCCGGAGTGGAGAGGCCGCTATGGTCGATGGGGAGATAGTCCATGACATGGGTCCGTGAGATACGTTCGCCGGCATGGAAGAGAGCCAACTGTTCGACCATATTTTTGAGCTGACGCACATTTCCTGGCCAGCGATAGAGAGCGATAGTGTGGAGCGCCTCGTCGGAGAAAGTGATCTCATCGGTCATATACTTTCGCGAGAAATCGGAGGCAAATTTGCGAGCGAGCAAAGATATATCGTCGCCGCCACGGTCATGGAGGTTGGGCACCTGAATAGAGATGGTGGAGAGACGATAGTATAGGTCTTCGCGAAATTTATGGCGCTTCACGGCATCCAAGAGGTCGACATTGGTAGCAGCCACGATACGCACATCGGTGGTCTGCACCACCGACGAACCGACCTTAAGGAACTCGCCCGATTCGAGGACACGGAGCAGGCGTGCCTGCGTGGTGAGAGGCAGTTCAGCCACTTCGTCGAGGAAGAGAGTACCGCCGTTGGCCTCTTCGAAATAGCCCTTACGAGCAGAGATCGCGCCGGTGAATGATCCCTTCTCGTGGCCGAAGAGCTCCGAGTCGATCGTACCCTCGGGGATCGCACCGCAGTTCACCGCTATATATTTCTTATGCTTACGAGCGCCAAACTGATGGATGATCTTGGGGAAGAACTCCTTGCCCGAACCGCTCTCGCCGGTGACCAGCACAGAGAGATCGATCGGCGCCACACGGATGGCACTCTCGATAGCCGCCATGAGAGCCGGCGACTTACCTATGATGCCGAAGCGTTGCTTGGCTTGCAATATGGTAGCATTATCTATCTGTGGCATAAGTTATTTATTCTCTTTAAGAGCGTATGTATGCTGACGCAACATCAAGCCAAGTTCCTTGACATCTTTATATTTTGCTTGTTCTTCGGGCATGATCGGTTCGCCGAACGATACATGAATCTCCTTGCCGGTCTTATTGAAGAGTTCGCGAGGGAGACGCAATGTTCGCAGGCCCCAATGGATCATTCCCAGAATATTGAAGAAGGTGGAATTATGCTGGTGGAAATACACCGGCACGATAGGCACCTTGAGTTGAGCGATGAGTCTCAGCAGCGAGGGTTGCCATTCGCGGTCGGAGATGTGAAGAGTTTTATCGACCTTCGAGACGGCACCGGCGGGGAAAAAGCCCACAGGGTGACCATCGCGAACATGCGCGATAGTCTGGCGCACACCAAGCATAGAAGCGGTGCGCTTAGCCTCGTTGCTGCTCCCCATAGCATCAACGGCGATAAACGAAGGGCGCATCGCCGTGAGGTAGTTGAGGAACATATTTACCATCACCTTGAAATCGGGGCGATGACGCCCGATGATATCAAGGAGGAGTATACCATCCAAAGCTCCGAGGGGGTGGTTGCTGACAGTGATAAAGGGCTTCCCTTCGAAGCGATCGATTACCTCCTCATTATCGACGCGTTTTTGAATTTTAAACGCCTGATCGATCAGGAGATTCGAGAAGGGTATGCCTGTGGTATAACAATAGCGACTATGCACATCGTTACACTTGTCGAGCCACAAGAAACGCATCAACTCCTTTGCCATAAAGGGAGAAATCTTCAATGGCAAGAGCATGCGCTGAATATCCTCGAGAGTAAATATTTCAGGTCTGACACCTTCCGGGCAGACCCGAGGGTAATCCGATTTAGTTATATCTGTTGATTCCATAAACAAATTACAGCCACAAAATTACAAAAAAAAGATGGTCTATAAAAACTTATAGGACATAAATAAGTACCAATAGCCTAAAAAGTGATAAAAAATCAAAAAAAAGAGAGGCTTGGCGCTGTAGCGCTAAGCCTCTCTGCAAGGTGGCGATTACCTACTC
>JBJEDL010000110.1:0-12882 GCA_051872035.1 Lepagella sp. | reverse complement strand
AAATCGACTCAAGGCTACGACCCCTACGGCCCTAAAAATTTAAGGAACGCGCTCTGATAGTCAGCGAGTATAAACTCATTTAATACATCAAAAGAACTTCCCCTGCAAATCATAAATGCATTATTCAGTCACCGGACGAACGGAACATCCGAAGCACTGTAAACTTTTTACCACTTCGTAGGTGTAATCAAGAAACTTTAGCATATAGGCAAAACGGGTATCGCTATCTGGTGTAGAGCTCCAATAGGCTCCAATCCCACCAACACCGATTGGCCCACTTATAGCATGACCGGCAGCGGGAAGAAAGATCGATTTGCCGGTGGTCATGCTCGTAACTCTATAGCCGTTATGTCCATTTACTGCAATCCATGTCCAGGTGCATTTGTTTACGAGTTCTTGAAACTCCTCTTTGGTTGGCATACGCCAACTACCACCCCACTTGCTCCGAGCGACGTCATATTTTTGATTTCCAGCTATATTAACATTCCTTTTGTTATCACTCTTCCTTGTGTTACTCGAGTATACAGACTTAGTGGATGTCTCGCCCCAAGCGTAAAAATTTCCATAGCTGTAGGGATAGTAGGCGTCAATATTCTTTGTCGCCCACTTCACGCTGAGTCCAAGGTCTACCCACTCATAGCCATTGATAGTCCCTTGCAGCTGAGCTTCGCGAGCCTTACGCTCTTGCTCTTCACGCTCACGCCGAGCCTGTTCTTCTTTAGCTCTGCGTTCTTGCTCCTCATGGGCCTTACGTTCTTTTTCTTCACGTTCACGATGTTCTTGCTCCTCGCGAGCGAGACGTTCTTGCTCCTCACGCTCCTTACGTTCGCGCTCTTCTTGTTCCTTTCGCTCTTGCTCCTCTTTTGCTTTGCTCCTTTTTTCCGCTTCTTGTTGCTTGCGCCTTTGTTCTTCTTTTTTCTTCTGTGCATCTACTTGCTCCTGTTTCTTCTTTCCCGGACGCGAGATAGGGTCTTGTGGCACTGCCGAGAGTGTCACAATCGCTGCCAGCAGAAAGGTGATGACTCGTTTCATATAGAGTTTATTATCAAGTTGTTATCGATGTTTTATGCGTTGCGTAGCCTATCAGTTAGATCAGGTCAATCTGTGGTTTTAAAAACTACACGATAGTCCGAATTGCAAGATCCGTGCAAATCCGCCACAATCCGTGGTTCACACCAAAGGAATCCCTGTCGGCGGAGCTTCAGTATAATCAGGTCAATCAGTAGACAACCCTAAATGAAGTTTTATGCTCTTCGAGCATCGGCGTTGTTTTGTTTTTAACCTCAGATCTTACTGATTTGACTGATGGGGGATGGCTGAAGGCGAGCTGAAGCTCGCTCACAGAACCAATCCGCGCGGCCCCGGGATGGCTACTTCGGCTTCGCCGATGTTTCCTCTTGTTGATTTTGTTGCTTTTGTCTTTGTGATGCCTCTTGGGCTTTTTGCTGATCGCTGAGAACTGCATCACTATTCCCACCATTTTGTAAATTTTCTATTATTGGGTCGGTTTTTTGGTCTATTGGCTTTTTTTTACTTTTGGTAGACGAAGCATTGTTAGCGGGTTCTGCTGCGCCGGTAGTGGCAGGAGTGGCGGCGGATGGTTTGCCGGCAGTGGGGGAGGTTATGGGTGCGATGTTGCTTTGGTCGGACTCGGTTTCTTCGGCGGGATTGGTTTGTAGTTTCGGGGATTTTATCTCCTTGATTTTTCTTTTTGAATCTTTCCCTCTTTTCTCTCCTTTCTCCTTATCTTCGGTCATCTCCGTTTTCTCCTCCTTGTCAGAACATCCCGGCAGATAATTCAGACAAAAATAAACTGCTCCGACCACGACAGCCACGATCAGAGCCAATAACATGTACTTCCCCGACTTCCCGCCGGAGGGCTTACCTTCCGATTTCGTATCCTCCTCGACGATAGCCATCCGCTTGGAAGGTATTGCCGATCCCGCCTCAGGTTTCTTCTCCTCCTTCGGAGTCGGTGCTACCTTAGTCGGAGCGCCGGACACCTCCACGACTTCGATGATCAGGGCGGTATGATTATCGCGATTATCTTCGGTGACATCCTTCAAGATCTCGACCTTACGTTCGGTAGAGTCGATCTTGTGAGAGAAGATATTGCGGAGGCTCTTGCCATTTTCCATATCCGTCTGTTCGAGCATGCCATCGGAGCACATATAAAAGAAATCGCCGGCCTTAATATCGGAAGTGTGATAGATATCAGCTTTGGGACGATAATCAGGATGCGGCTGCATGGCGCGAGTTATCACATTCTTTTGGCTGGAATGGCGCGCCTCCTCGCGGGTCAGTTCTCCGATTTTAATAAGATTATTGACCAAAGAATGGTCTTCGGTTTCGAACAGGATACGGGTATCCTCGCCATCCTTGCCGGGGCGGATATGATATACGCGGCTATCGCCGATATGGGCGATAGTGGCGCCATCGCGGTGAAGGCGGAGGAAGGTCATGGTGGTGCCCATCTTCTTCTCGGCGCCATTATCCTTGAGGTCGAGAGCATCGAAAGCGGCAGCGAGCGCCCCCTTCAGCACGTCATCGCTGAAGATATCCTTAGCCTCACGCTCCTTATCTTGGGCGATATACTCCCCCATGGCTTGGCACACGGTGGCACTCGCCACCTCGCCGGCATCATGGCCACCCATGCCGTCGCACAAGATAAAAGTACGATCCGTATCCTTCAGATCGGCGGGCAAGGGATATGTGCAATCCTCCTGATGGGGATTGCCATCGGCATCCTTGCGCTGACCAAATTCCCAAATGCTATATACTTTAATTTTGTATTTCATATTTTTATGATTTAGAGCGCATCTCGGAGAGTGCGTTTATATTTAGAGCGCGGTTTCGTAATCGGTGTCATCCTCATTCGGGATCTCGAAGCGGAGATCGGCATCCGGCAATTTGATGATATCACCATGATTAAGTATGATACAATCTCCATAGACCAATGGTTCGTTGCCGACGAAAGTTTTGTTGACCTTCTCCTTATATAGAGAAAGATAATGCACGAACCCCTTGGCAGGCACCTTTTTGATTTCGATTACGATATGTTCGCGGCTCATCTTGCGATTTTCGCCGGTATCGATGCCGAAATCGGCAGCCGATTTAGAGGCCTTGCGGCCGATGATGTTACGTCCCGGCTTCAGCTGGTAAGAGACACCGGTGCCGACCACTACGACACGTCCCAGAGTGAAGTTCATTGCGCCGAGATCTGTAGTCTTTTCTGCGCCATAACGAGTTCTCTCCTCTCCACCGGGATAATCAGTGGGGGGATCATCATCCATATTGGCTCCCGGAGTCACCACCTTGAACTGTGTAAAGGGATACTTATGTTTGCATATAGGGCATGTCACACTCTTCGACGCGAGATCGGGCTGATTCTTGATCGAGAGAACAGCTCCATCGAAGGGACACTTGATTTTGATTATCTCATCCATATTCTTGATAATATATTGAAGCCTGCTTCTAAACGATATGAATCAGAGCACGCTCCATATAACAGAGCGCGCTCGACACAATTACCATTTCATGACAGGCATATTGTTGCTGAATTTTCCCCACATCACCGGGTGCTGTTTCCCTCCCGAGGCTTTTGCCACATTCTCATGAACATAGTCGAAGAGCTCCTTGGCGGTGATCACCCTATCGTGATTGACATCGGCGCTACCGGTCAGTCCCTTATAGAGATAATTGGTGAACAGGCCATTCTTCATATCGAGTCGTTCCATGGAGTTTTCGTTATTGCGCGAAGAGAGGAAAAGCATCACACTGGCTTTCTTGGCATCGGATGTGGCTTGTTGACTCTTCTTGTCGTCGACGCGGAGTCCTCCGGCGCGACAGGCATCGATCATCATTATCTTGTTGGGGCACTTGCACTGCGCCATCGCCTTGCGAATCTCCTTATAAGTCAATAAGCCATCCGAGGCACAGAGCCCTCCGGAATAGCCATGGCCACTGAAGAAGAACATCACGATGTCATCCTTGTTCGCCATGTTGAAGACCTTCTTGATCGCCCGGACTATGCGGTCCTTGGTAGCCTTCTCATTGAGTAGCAGCGAATAGTCGACATTCGTATTCGTCGAATAGAGATTGACCATGGTCTTGGCATCATTGGCGGTGAGGTTCAGGTTGGAGATCTTCTTCGAAGGGAACCGGGAATAGTCGGCAATCCCCACCGATACCAAATAGACTCGGGCATTCGAGACAAAGGGGAGTGTCAGCAGGATTGCCAACAGGAAGTATCTTAGAGCGCGTTTCTTAACTTTCATATCTCTCAGGTCTTTGATATGAGTTAGCCTTCGTATACCATGTCTTGAGAGGCATCGAGATCGTTGGAGGCAGTGAGGCCGGCGGCGGGGTCGCTGAATCCGCCCAAGTCATTGACAGTGAGTCCCTGTTCATGGATGTCTACTATCTCATTCTGGTCTACTTGGTTGTTGTGATTGACGTCAGAAGCCATATAGTCGAATACTAAATTATCGTCGACATCGATCAGGACCACCTCCTGGCCATCCACCATCATGGCGCCAACGTTGGTACCCGACTCGGCATCATGCACCACGCCGAGCACTTCGACTTCGGCTTCGCCACTCACCGGCTCGACAACCTGGGGCTGAGGATCATTCTGCGCCAGATGGTTCTGTGGGTTGTCATGATTCACGGAGATTACTTCGATGTCGTCATCGTTAGCAGCGATGTTATGATTCTGCTCATGATTCTCTTCGCTCACCTCGTGGGTAGTGTCGCTATGACCGGATGTGTTATGGTCATCGACAGATGCCGTATGGCTCGAAGAGGAGTGATGGGTGGAATGTTGAGCGACATTGCTTTTCGAGCTGTCGATATGATTCCAACTGAAGTGGTCGCTCCATTGGTTCTGTTCGGCGGCAGACATACCGTTCCATTCATCGGCGGTGTAGGTGCCATAAACATTTCCATGCCACTCGAAGCAGCCGCCGGGGCCCACCTCGGCACGAGCTGCGGCGAAAGCCTCGCCAAATGACATATCTTCGGTCACGCCGGTAGCCACCTGGATTTGATCATCCACCCAGTCGGGATTGCTAAGGTGGTCACGATTGTTGTCGCTCTCGCCATTCTCACTGTCGGAATCGGAGTCCGCTTTTGCCATGCCCATGGTAAGTGTGGCTACACCTCCTACCAACAGTCCGGCTCCGGCACCTATCAGGGAGCGCTTCAACACGCTCTTCTTCTTTTGAGCCTCTGTTTGCTCGCCGGCTGGAGTCTCTTGGCTCACCACCTCTTCCTGAGTCTGAGACTCATCATATTGAGTTTCCTCATACTGTGTATTCTCAAACTGAGTATCCTCGTATTGAGTTCTTTCGTTTTCGTAATTGGTATTCATGATCTTGTAGTTTTATTGGTTTTTGTTGTTGCAAATATACCATTGAAAATGCCGACGCACCAAATATTCGGACTTCTATTCCATGAAATATCCCGATTTCTGTATCAAATGATTGTCAGGATTTTTTAACAGGTTTTTTCGCCGGTTTTTTGGCGGGTTTTTTGGTCGGTTTGGCGGCGGGCTGATTGCCGGAGTTGTTTTGGCTCTGGCCGACAGCGGCGTTGTTGGCAGGGGTGTTTTGGCTCGAAGCCGGGGCGGCATTGCTATTGGCAGCGGGAGTATTTCCGTCGGTGGCATCCGTGGCGGGTTGAGTCACGAGGTTGTTGAATTGCTGGATCAGCACCTGAGAAGTGTTGTCGGGGGTAAGCTCCCGGATTTCACGGTTCACCTCCACGAGTTGCGAACGGAGTGCGAGGCAGATAGAGTCTTGGCGATCGTTCATCGCTTCGATGGTCTCGGGAGTTACACCTGCCACCTGACGATTGCGTTTGGCATCCTCGACCTTGATCTTATCTTCCAATTCACCCTTCTTGGTGTTCAAAGCCTTGAGTTTCACTTCGTTGGCTACCGAGTCGCTGAGAGCGGGAGAGGTCTTATCGTTCTGTGCGTTGACAGTGAGGGCAGCCATTATTATAGCTAAAGAGAGTACGATATACTGTTTCATGACTTAATACTTATCAAAATTTTTGACACCCTTAATATTTTTCTTGCCGGGGAGGTCTTTTTGCTCCACGATATAAGGCAGGCCACCGGCTTTCTCGGCATACTCTCCGGTTTCAGTAGCGAGGGCCTTCTCATAGCTGCTCTTGGCAGAGGAAAGAACCACGATTTCGGTGGCGGGATTTGCCAACTGGAAGAGGAACTTACCTTCGGCGCCAAGATAGGAGGTGGAGATAGGCTGTTCGCCTCTCATCAGGATATAGGAAAGCTGCTTCATGCGCGAAGTTTCACGGAAAGAGATGGATTGGAGGCTCGCGGGGAGGTCGAGAGCGGCGATGGCCGGGCAGTCGATAAGAGCACCGGTGAGGATCGTAGTCACACCCTGATGCACAGACACTTTTCCCTTATAAGCTCTGGGGCAGGCATAGAAGATAGAGCCATCCTTGCTATAGAGCATGCCATCGACAGAGGCGAACTTGGCATTGTTGGGGTCAACGGCAATCGACTCGAGGTGTTTCAACTTCTTGAGGCCTTGGATCTTCTCGATCTTGGCGGGGATAGTGATCGAAGTCAGCGACTTGCTCCAGCGGAACATGGAGAGGTCGATTTTCTCCCAGTCGCTGCCGATAGTGACATTGGAGATGGCGGTAGCCTTGAAGAAGACACCCTGGCCGAGGGTTACGATATTGCCGGGGAATACCACATTGGTAAGCGAATCGCAGTCTTCGAAGGCGAAATCGCCGATCCTGGTTACCCCCGAGGGGATCACGATACCCTTAAGATGGTCGGCATTGGCGAAAGCCTTGGGGGAGATGGCGGTGACGCTATACACCTCATCATTATGTTTGACCTTGGCCGGGATCTCTACGACGCCGGCAATAGACTGATCTTTGTGGTCGGAGATGTTGCCGTTGTAGGTCACGGCAACACACTTCCGACTCTTGTTGGTTATCTCGAAATATAGCTTCTGACCATCGACCGTAGCCGTGAAGTCATGAGCAGAGGCGCTGACACCGGCGAGGAGTGATAGGGCTAAGAGAGCAGATTTAATCTTCATAGTCTTGGGGGTATTAAGAAATATCCTTGTGGTGAGAGAATCTTAAGACATATACTCATCGACATTGGCATTATTGTCATAGTCGGGGAGATCGTTTTGCGCGAGATTGGGTTGGAAGCCGGCAGCCTGCTGGAAGGGTTGCATGG
The DNA here is from genome assembly GCA_051872035.1 of Lepagella sp. Classification (GTDB taxonomy): domain Bacteria; phylum Bacteroidota; class Bacteroidia; order Bacteroidales; family Muribaculaceae; genus Lepagella. The sequence goes on along the minus strand of JBJEDL010000110.1, from coordinate 5,648 downwards.
CAATATTTTCGCCCTGTACGTTCTGCACTTCATCTTGTTCGAGAGTGCCGTTGTTGTTGGCATCGCAAATGATCACATCGGCTTTGCCATCGATATCGGCATCCACTACTCCGATGATATTATCCTGGACTCTGATAGTGGCGATATCAGACTGAGTACCATCCTGGTTGGTGACTCTCTCATAACCGAGCACTTCCACATCGGCGTTAGGATCGACCGGTTCGGGGCCGGGTTCGGGTGTAGGAGTCGGTTCGGGAGTTGGCTCGGGAGTCGGTTCGGGTGTAGGAGTTGGCTCCGGTTTGGGATCGTTGGGAGTCGGTTCGGGCTCGGGTTCGGGCTCGGGGGTGACGGCATGAGAAGCGTGCGACACGTGTGCTGTGCTGCTGTGAGATGCACTTGCACCGCTGTGAGATGCAGTAGCCTCTTCGGGAGTCTCTACAGCCTCTACTTCAACCTCGGCTGCCTCTGCCTGCTCGGGGGTGACGGCGGCTCCGATCACTACACCTGCTGCTGCTCCGGCTACGCCGCTTACTCCTGTTACAACATTCTTCTTCACTTCTTTTTTAGTTTCTTCTTTCATGACGTTGAGAGTTTTAAAGGTGATTAATTTGTTTTACGCTGCTAAGTTAATACCCGAAAATTACCTTGTCAAATTTCTGGAGGCATCCTGTATGAAATGTAGGGATTTATCCACAAAATGCTCTTAAAAGGCAGAACGGGCTCTTATTGTTCGACCCATTCGCACTTGCAATAGGGGCAAGTCATGGAGTATTGTTTCTTCAATACTTTGTAGGGATAAGACCCTAAGTATTTGTTGCAGCAGGGGCATACATATTCATCCATCAGCTTCTCGGAAGCAGCCTTGCGATCTTGATAGCTGGTATCCTTCTTCCGATAATTCATAAAATATAAAGCAAAACAGATAACAGACACCGGTACAGAAACATAAAGAGTATTTGTTGCAACAAGTGAAGCAAGTATTGGCGCTGCAAAACCCGACAAAGAACCAATCATAATAGGGAGCATGCGACGGCGATTCATCTTTTGTTGCTCCAAGTTGATACGTTCGATCTCGGTTTCATATTCATCATATACCTTGGCGAGGTGAGAGATGTTATATTTCTTCTGTTTCTCCTGCGGCTTAGCGTCGGCGGGTTGTTGTAATGCCGCCAATTTCTTGGCAGTTTCCAGCACTACGGAGAGTGAGATGGGATATCGATCTTTGCCCAACTCGATGGAGGCATCGGGGGCAATCATCTTGGATTCGATCTCTGCACCGTTGACGTAGGTGACGTTGGCAGGCTTCAGGTTGTAGATGCGCATGTCCCCCTTGTGGTTGATAGAAATTTTGGCATGTGCCACTCCCTCTGCCGGTTTGCAACGGCTCACGGAGTCGGGCACACTGCCGAGGGCGCCGATCACGCCACTCTTGCCCGAGCCCTGGATGGCTACCATCAGGCGCCCGTTTTTCGGCTCTTTGCCGATAAGGATGTTTTTTTCTTTCAGACTTTCCATATATTATGGTGTTATTAGAGCGCGTTCCTTAAAATTTAAGGAACGCGCTCTTAGTTGTTTTCATTTCCGGGAGAGGAGAGATGCGAGATATACATGTCACGGAGTTTCTTGAGAGCATCTTTGGAGATGCATACATGATACTCGAAATTTTCGCCGTCGCTCAGTATGAGTTTCTGGCGGAGTATAGCTATCTGATAGACGTAGTTCAGGTTGATGATATGACGCTTGCCGACGCGGGCAAACATTGCGGCAGCCTCTTTGAGGCTTTCGCTGAGCAGGGATTGCATTTGCGCCAAGTTCATACATATAGTAGCCTTCATCTTGTTGTTGAGAATGATGTTGGTATAGTTGCCATCAGACTCGAAATAGACAATTTTCGTAATATCCACTCGGAAGAACTCATCTCGCGAGTTAAGATAGAGATACCTCGTTTTGTTCATCGTTTCAATTGTATTAGAGCGCGTCGGGTGCGCAGTTAGTAGATTATTTGTCAGGGATTATTTCCAAGAATGGGGAGGGAATGTAGGCAGTGGCTATGGTGAGCATACCTTCGATGGTGATAGCCACACGTTGTTGCCCCTGGTAGCGGGCTACTTTGCCTACGACACCTTGGAAGGGGCCATCGATGATGCGAACCGGTTGACCGCTTTTGAATTTGGTCACTTCGGAGGGGAGGAGCAGCACGTCGGTGGCTTCTGCCTCGCATATTATGCGCAGGCTATCGATCTGATCGTCGGGGACGATGAGGGGTTCTTTGACCGGCACACCATTGCGGTGGAAATAGCGGTAGTAGAATCGAAGGTAGGGGAGGTGGATATTGTCGTAGACGTGAGCTTTGATCTCCTCCTCTGTGCCGCGAGCGAAGAAGATGTTGGGGAGGCGCGACACGACGACGCGTTTCCGTTCTCCCCTCACGATTCGGGTGGTGGCGATGGTAGGGCAATATGTCTCGACATTCTGAGAGACTAAATAGTCATGAGCTCTCAGCTCGCGGCCATAAGTGGCGCGAAGAGCAAACCAATGCCTCCGCTGCTTAGAATGCAGCAACTGCTCGGACTTTTCCAAGTCACACATAAACACAACAGATAATCACAATTTCACCTTCCCAATTCTATTAACCTCATCACCCCATTGCTAATTGAGAAAAACCACAGATTTGCCTGATTGCCCTGATGCAAATGAATTAAATATATCAAATGAATCAAAGCCACAAGCAGAAAAGTTAATAAGCAGAAGAATCCGCAGGTTCTACGTCATAATAATAATCATATGCGCAGACAGAATCTTCAACAACAGTTTCTGCTACAACGGATTCTGAATCGACCCAAGCCTCTTCAGTTCCGCTTCCACCTGTCGTTAATATTATTGTAAAAATAATAAATACAGCTATGAATATCCCCAATATTATCCCAAATTTTGATTTAGATGCTTCCTCGTCTCGTTTTATAACGACAGTCGGTTTTGGCTTGGGCGCGGGTCTGAATTCCGGTTTTGGCTTTTGGATTGGTTCGGAATGCGATTCCCAAATCGATGCCATATCGATTCCGTTCTTATCTATGGTGGCATCTATGGTGGGGGTTTCCTCTTCCGGGGTGGCGATTGTGGTGGTTTCTTCGTTGTCGGTGAGGGCAGTGAGGTAGGCGGCTATGGTTTGGTGGCGGTTTTTGCGGGATGGCGCCATCGCTTTTTCGGTTGCGGTGATCATCCTCTTGGAGATGCCGAGCGCTTCTAATTCTTCCCTTGGGAAGCCATCTTCGATGATGGCTGCAGCTTCCGGCGGGCGCTTGCCGGTCAGCATCTTGTAGACTGTTGCTCCTAAGGCATATACATCCAAGGTGGCAGGGAAGGTGCCGCTCTGCTTGTGACTCGCCTGCTCTATCGGCGCGTATCCCGGTGTTCCCAAACCGATGGTCGTGCTTGATTCCGGTTCACCGTTGTCGTTAAACTGCTTGGAGAGGCCGAAGTCAATCAGACGGCATACGCCATCTGCTTTACGCATGATGTTCTTCGGTTTTATGTCGAGGTGGAGCATGTTGCGCGAATGCATATAGGATAATGCACTCCCGATCTCTTTGGTGATCGCGATAGCCTCCTTTTCGCTGAGATGCCCATTGCGCTTGATGTAGTCATCGAGGTTCTCACCCTCGATGAACTCCATCACATAATAGGTGGTGTTGTTCTCATCGAAGACATCGAGCACCTTAACGATATTGGGATGGGATAGAGAGGCAAGGTTTTGCGCCTCCTTCTTGAACTTCTTACGATAGTTGGTAAAGACGCTACCGGTAGAGCCCTCCACAGCAGTGCCACCATTGCGGCGGCTATTCACATCGCTCATGAAGAACTCCTTAATAGCCACTTGGGTTTCAATCTCTATGCTGCCAAGAGCACCTTGGACAGTAAGTGTAGCCTGAGCAAGATAGGTTATGCCGAAGCTACCCTGCCCCAAAGTTCGTTCAATACGATACTTACCACCCAGAAGCGAAGTACCTTTCTTAAGTTCCATAAACAGAATTTTTTAGGTTGTTGTCGTGCTTTTACCCTTAATGGGGGATAGAGCGGGTTAGAGGGTTTCTATCAGGGTGCCGGCTTTGTCGTACCAGGCTCCTTTGGCGGGTTGGCTGTTTTGATAGGTGCCTTTGAAGTATTCTCCCGTCGATTTGAGAGTGTACACACCTTCGTGGAATTCGTTGCCTTTGTAGGTGCCTACAAAGGTGTCACCATTGCGGAGATAGTATTTCGCCTCACCCTCCATGGCTCCATGCACCCATTCGCCATCATACTTCAGCCCCGAACCGGTGTTCCAAGTGGCAACACCCTTGCCATGAGGCAGGTTCTTGTCATCGACCTCGCCGGTGTAGGAGCAGTCACCATTAGTGCTGTGATAGAACATCGAAGTGACAGTCTTCGCCTCCGGTTTAGTCTCGGTAGTGTTCTCGGGGATTGCCCCTGCCGGTTTTGGCTCCGGTTGCCAAGGTTGCCATACCATCAGCACAATTGCCAACAGCGCTACAGCGCCGCCGATGAACCACCATTTTCGTGACGATGACTCAGATTCCGAATCAGGTTCCGAATCGTATATCGGGGTCGGCTCCGGTTTAGGTTGAGGCTTCGGCTCGGGTTTAGGTTTCGGAGACGGTTTCGGCGTCGGTTGAGGCTTCGGTGTCGGCTTCGGGATAGATGTTTCTTCGGCTTGGGGATTAAGTGCGGTAATGAATTGGCTAACAGTAGGATAGCGATTCTTGCGAGCAGAAGACATCGCCTTGGAGATCGGCGTGATGAGGTCTGTCGGTATTGAGTCGGGGAAGATCAAGTCATCCTCCACCAGCTTCGTGGCTTGAGGAGGGGTGATTCCTGAGAGAAGATAATAGAGAGTCGCTGCGAGAGAATACTCATCGGTGGTGGGGGAGAACTCATGCACACCCCCGTCATTATATTGCTCCATCGGGGCATAGCCGTGGCTGATGCCCACCGGCGTGGTGGAAGTCTGATGGCCCGAAGAGTCATACTGTTTAGAGAGACCGAAATCAATCAGAATCGGGCGATTGTCGCTCTCGCGCACCATAATATTTGCCGGCTTCACATCAAGATGGTTCATGCTGAAAGAGTGGATATAATCGAGCGCCGCGCCGATCTTGGTGATTAAGTCCAACGCCATGGTGCGCGGCAACACACCCCGGCGCTTCACACGCTCCGACAGAGACTCACCCTTGATGAAATCCATCACATAATAGGCGGTGTTGTTCTCCTCGAAGGCGGCATGAATCTTGATGATATTGGGGTGATCGAACTTGGCAATATTCTTCGCCTCCTTGAGGAACTTCGCCTTCAGGCGTTTGACGAACTCCGTGGTGGTTTGGGTGCCGAGGGTAACATGGCTCGTGGTGGCATCGCGGTCGCAGTAATCCTTGGGGAAGAACTCCTTGATCGCCACCGGCTTATCGAGTGAGAGGTCGGTGGCGAGATAAGTGATGCCGAAGCCACCCTGACCGAGCACGCGGTCGATGCGATAAGTGCCGCCGCGCAGGGTTGCATTAGGTCGTAAAGATGTCTGATTAGTCATATTATGATTTCTGAAGATTTAGAGCGCGTTCCTTAAAATTTTTGGGGTCGTAGGGGCGGATATTTTTGAG
>JBJEDL010000109.1:0-12970 GCA_051872035.1 Lepagella sp. | reverse complement strand
TCGACTCAAGGCTACGACCTCTACGACCCCAAAAATTTAAGGAACGCGCTCTTAGCCGAAGCTATTACTTCAGAGGTTTTATGTCGAGCTTGACCGGACGGATCATATTCTCAGGTGCGAGAATAGTGTCGAGGTCTTCCTTGCTTAAGATGCCATGTTCGAGCACGAGGTCGTAGACGCTGCGGCCGGTGGCGATAGCCTCCTTGGCGATCTTGGTAGAGTTCTTATAGCCGATCACAGGATTAAGAGCTGTAACGATGCCGATAGAGTTGTGAACATACTCACGGCAACGATCAGCATTGGCAGTGATGCCCTCAACGCAGTTGACGCGAAGAGTCTCAAAACCATTGATCAGGATATCGATAGATTCGAAATTGCACTGAGCGGTGACAGGCTCCATGGCGTTGAGCTCCATCTGAGCTGCTTCGGAAGCCATAGTAACACACATATCATTACCGATGACCTTGAAGCAAATCTGGCTCATCACCTCGGGAATAACGGGGTTGACCTTACCGGGCATGATCGAGCTGCCGGGTTGACGAGCAGGGAGGTTGATTTCTCCCAAGCCGCAACGGGGGCCGCTGGCGAGGAGACGGAGGTCATTGCTGATCTTGCTTACCTTAGTGGCGATACGCTTCAGAGCCGAAGCATAGCCCACCATAGCGGAAGTGTCGGAAGTGATGCCCACCAGGTCGCGAGCCAGGGTGATGTTCCAGCCGGTGATCTTGGCGAGTGCAGCCACACACTTCTCGGCATAGCCCGGTTCGGCGCAGATACCGGTACCAATGGCAGTAGCGCCCATGTTCACCACGAGCAGATCGGCGGCAGCCTCGTCGAGATGCTTGATTTCATCCTCGAGCACAGAAGCAAAACCATTGAAAGTCTGACCCAAAGTCATAGGCACGGCATCCTCAAGCTGAGTACGACCCATCTTGACGATATCCTTGAACTCCTCACCCTTGGCGCGGAAAGCCTCGATCAAGCGGATATAATGCTCTTTGAAGCGGAGATATGCGAAATAGAGACCCAAGTGGATGCCGGTGGGATAGGCATCGTTGGTCGACTGACTGCGATTGACATGGTCGTTGGGAGAGCAATAGATGTACTCGCCTCTCTTGTGACCCATGATCTCGAGGGCACGGTTGGCGATCACCTCATTGGCATTCATATTGGTAGAAGTGCCGGCACCACCCTGGATCATGTCTACGGGGAAATCCTCGAGGTGCTGACCCTCCATAATCTCACGGCAAGCCTGAGCGATAGCTTCATACTGTTCGCGAGTGAGGAGATTAAGTTCATAGTTTGCCATAGCAGCTCCCAACTTAGTGATAGCCAGACCCTTGACAAACTCAGGATAGTCACAAAGGCGGAACTTGCTGATAGAGAAATTCTCTACGCCGCGCAAGGTCTGAACGCCATAAAGAGCTGACTCGGGCACATTCATTTCACCCAAAAGATCGCTCTCCACACGGAAATTGTTGCAACAATTGTGTTCCATGGATACAAAAAAATTTTTATTAGTTATAAATTTAAGGTATATTTGCAGAAATTTTGCGGATATAGTGTGCACTTCGCACAAATAGTCCGCAAATATAGTTATTAAATCTAATACCACAAAATTCGACGTCACAAAAGAGTGTCGTCACAACAGATCTAACCCATGAAAAGAATCCTACCGGCATTGGTCGCGCTCGGATTGCTATGTCCGCAGTATGCCATGGCTCAGCAAGAGACCATCAACGACTTCCGCATCGAAGATGAGAACTCCCTGGTCGAAGACATCTTCAAGGTCAAGAAAAAGACCGACAAGTTCAACCTCTATCTCAACATGCATGCCGATTTCGACGCCTCCTGGACCGACGGAAAGTTTGACGAGGGAAAATTTAAATTCCAGGACCTTCGCATCGAGATGAAGGGAGACATCAACAACTGGCTTAGTTATCGCTATCGGCACAAAGTCTCCTCGAGTCATAACCCCAATGACAACATCGATGGGCTTCTGAAGAGTATCGACATCGCCGGCATCGGGCTGAAGTTCGGCAAGTGGGGTCTCTTCCTCGGCAAGCAATGCACGGTCTATGGCGGCTATGAGTTTGACTACAACCCTATCGAGATCTATCAATATTGCGACATGATCGAATATATGACCTGCTTCTTGACCGGCATCAACGTGTCATACAATCTAAACAAGAATCACCAATTCCAGGCGCAGATGCTCAATGCCTTCACCGAGAAGTCGGAGCAGATGTATGGTGCATACGAGAAGTCGAAGATGCCGATGGTCTACACCCTAAACTGGAACGGCAATTTCGGCGACATCTTCTCCACCCGCTGGTCGTCGACATATATGAGTGAGACAAAGGGGAGCCATCTATGGTATTTCGCATTAGGCAATAAGTTTAAGATCAGCAAAGATGCCGAGATTTTCCTCGACTGGATGTATACACGCGAGGGTGTCGACCGCAAGGGCATCATCACCGGCATCGTATCGCCCGACGGCTGGGACCGCAAGGCAGCCAAGACGGAGATAATGTCGTTCGTGTTGCGAGGCAACTATCACTTCCATCCGGCATGGAACGTATTCGCCAAGTTCATGTATGAGAATGAGGGAGTCTATCGCACCAACACCATGTCTATATTGGAAGAAGAAGGGCCGGTGACACTCACCAAGGGTAAATATCGCACCGCCTTGGGATATGTCGGAGGCGTAGAATACTATCCCTTCAAAGATCGCAACCTCCACTTCTTCGCCACCTACATCGGCCGGAGCTACCTCTACACCGCCAAAGGCAAAGCATTTGGATCGAAAGACTATAACACCGACCGCTTCCAGATAGGCTTCATCTGGCAAATGCCCGTATTTTAAGGCTACAGAGCGGGGAAATGGGGGTAGAAGATTGAGAAATATTGGAAAAGTGGGGAATATGTATTAAATTTGAAAACCGTAAAGAATACTGAAAATTATTTATTCACATTATAATCTCAAAAATTTATGTTACAAGACTTATGGAACAACAATCGCATGGTGGCGATGCTCATTGCGATTCTCGTGGTGGTTGTGCCCTTCCTTGTCTACTATGCGGTAGAGGCGAAGAAGAATCACCCGAAAGGACTGATTTCTGCAGCACTCTCCAATATGGGAGAGCGATTCGGCTACTACATTATGAACGCCGTGCTCTTGCTTTTCCTATGCTCCAAGTTTGGCATTAGCGACGACTGGGCAGGCTGGATTTACGCTGTGTTTTATTTCCTTATCTATGTGCTGAGCCTACCGGGCGGTATGGTGGCCGACCGATTGGGCAACTTTAAAGGCACCATTATCGCCGGTTTGATGGTAATGGCATTGGGTTATGTGATTATCTCCATTCCCGTGTTTGGCGGCAATCCGGGCGCTGTGCCCACTTGGGTGCTGGTGCTCACCTGCTTTGCGCTACTGCTGATTGCCACCGGCAATGGCTTGTTTAAGGGCAACTTGCAGGCCATTGTGGGTCAGATGTACGACAACTTTGAAGCCGAAGAAGCCAAGAAGGGTCCGGAAGCCTATAAAGTGGCAAAAACCCGCCGCGACAGTGGTTTCCAGATCTTCTATGTATTTATCAATATCGGTGGTGTGATTGCCCCGTTTGTGGCTCCCCTTTTGCGTAGCGCATTGCTCAAGATGGAAGGCTTCATCTATAATGCCGACCTTCCCCGTTTGTGCCATAGTTTCCTCGAAGGCACTCTCCAAGGCAAAGGTATGGACAACCTTCAAGAGCTGGCTCAAAAATCGGTAATCGACGGCAATGTGGGCGATTTGGCAGTGTTCTGCACCAACTATCTGGAAAGTTTCAACACCGGTGTTCACTATTCATTTGTGGCATCTGCATTGGCCATGGTGGCTTCGCTGGTAATTTTCCTTGCCACTAAGAGCAAGCTTCCCAACCCCGTCAAAAAAGAGAAGACAGCAAAAGTCAGCACCGAGCAAGTAGCAACCGACGCCAAGGAGATCCGTCAACGCATGTTTGCCCTCTTTGCAGTGCTTGGTGTGGCAGTGTTCTTCTGGTTCTCATTCCACCAAAACGGCCAATCGCTGTCAGTGTTTGCTCGCGACTTCTGCGACACCGAAGCCATTGCTCCCGAAATCTGGCAATGCATCAACCCCTTCTTTGTGATTGTGCTCACCCCGATCATCATGATTGTGTTCGGCGCATTGGCAAAGCGAGGTAAGGAGATTTCCACTCCCAAGAAGATCGCATTAGGTATGTTCATCACCGCGTGCGCTTATTTGTTCTTGATTGGCATTTCTATAGCTAACAACTATCCTTCAGGCGAAGAATTTAAGGGACTTTCCGAAGCCGTAAAAGCCTCGATGAAGGCAGGTCCATGGGTGCTGATTGTTACTTACTTCTTCCTCACTGTGGCAGAATTGTTTATCTCTCCATTGGGCTTATCGTTTGTGTCGAAGATTGCACCTCAGCATTTACAAGGTATTTGCCAAGGTTTGTGGCTCTGTGCCACAGCTATCGGCAACCTCTTCATTGCCCTTGGTGTGACCATGCTCAATAAATTCCCGCATCAATGGAAATGTTGGGCAGTATTTGCCGGCTTCTGCTTCTTGTCGATGGGTGTGATGCTCGGTATGCTCAAGTGGCTGGAGCGAGTTACTCAAAAGTAAGCATGTAGGCTCTACGCCTCATTTGTAATTTCATAAACAAACTGCACTCCAAAAGTTTTTTCTAACTTTTGGGGTGCAGTTCATCTTGATACAGCCTCTTTTTTTTATTTATATTGATTACTTATCCTTCTTGTTGATTACTTATCCTTCTTGAGGAGATCGCGAATCTCGGTGAGGAGTTTCTCTTCTGCTGAGGGCTCGGGGGCGGGAGCAGCAGCTTCTTCCTCTTTCTTTTTTCTTGTGAGTTTCATAGCATAGCGCATAGTCACGAAGATGCAGAAAGCGATGATGAAGAAGTCGACGATATTCTGGATGAACATACCATACTTCAGGGCACATTCCTCAACCAACACGGCACCATCGGGACCCAACTGCTCCGGAGTGATAACCCATTTGAGTGATGAGAAACTGTTACCACCGGTGATTACGGAGATCAGAGGCATCAAGACATCGTTGACCAGCGAAGTCACGATCTTGCCGAATGCTCCGCCGACGATAACACCGATCGCCATATCCACCACATTGCCCTTGAGGGCGAAAGCTTTGAAATCTTCAATAAATTTTCCCATAGGTCTGTCTGTTTATTGTTATTATTGTTAATTCGCACTAAAGACTGCTGTCGATCTTTGAATTGGTGCAAAGATAATGTTTTATATCCATACCGCCAAATAGATGTGTGAAATGATAGAAAGGAGCCTCACTAAGAATGCAAATATATAGACACAAAAAAATTGATTGTCATCCCGACAACCAATCTTGCGTTAACCTTAAAATCTAATACCATGAAAAACTCAATGCAAAAGTACAAAACATTTTTAAAACAATGCTATAAAACATAATTTATTTTTTTCAAAATTAACTCGATTTAACATTTTAATTTTTAGAACATTTATTTTTAACATATTTTTAAGTCCGAAGTATATCCTTGGAATGTGTAATGCTCCGAGGCTAAAACGTCAAAGGGATGCGAATAGGCTATAATCTCAAAAATTTTTGCTATATTTGTGCGATTTGTAAATAAAACAAGAGGGTTGAACCAAAAAACCATCAAAACACAATAAAATATAGACATGAATAAGACATTCATTTCGGTGGCGATAGCGGCAATAGCAGCCGCCACCTATTCGGTAGATGCCGAAGCATGTACCAACTTGATAGCCGGCAAAGGGGCTACAACCGACGGGTCGGTCATGGTGACCTACTCAGCCGATTCACACAGTCTTTATGGCATGTTGCATCATGCCAAGGCGGGCAAGCATGCCAAAGGGGAAGTGCGCCGCATCACCGAGTGGGACACCGGCAAATACCTTGGCGAGATCCCCGAAGCCGAAGAGACCTACAATGTAGTAGGCAATATGAATGAGCACCAACTTGTGATAGCCGAATCGACATGGGGAGGTCACAAAGAATTGGAAGACACTACCGGCAATTCGATCATGGACTATGGTTCGCTGATCTATGTCACCTTGGAGCGCGCCAAGACAGCACGCGAGGCGATCAAGATCATGACCGATCTGGTGGAGAAATATGGCTATGCCTCGAGTGGCGAATCCTTCAGCATCGCCGACAAGAACGAGGTGTGGGTGCTTGAGATGATCGCCAAGGGGGCAGAGAAGGGAGCCGTATGGATCGCAGTGCGCATCCCCGACAATGCCATCAGCGGCCATGCCAACGAGCCCCGTATCCGCCAAGTCGACCTCAAGGACAAGGAGAATGTGATCTATGCCAAAGACATGATCACCTTCGCCCGCAAGCGTGGATATTTCAGCGGCAAGGATGCCGACTTCTCCTTTGCCGACGCCTACGAAGTGCACTCACCCTCGACACGTCGCGGCTGCGACGCTCGTGTATGGAGCTACTTCCGTCACTTCAACAAGGATGCCGACCGCTATTACGCATGGTGCAACGGCGACAGCAACGAGCCTATGCCTCTCTATATCATCCCCGACCGCAAGGTGTCGCTCGCCGAGATGGAGACATCGATGCGCGACCACTTCGAGGGAACACCCTTCGAGATGACTTCCGACGTAGGTGCCGGCTCTTACAAGGTGCCTTATCGCTGGCGTCCGATGGAATATGAAGTCGAGGGCAAGAAATATTGCATGGAGAGAGCCATCGCCACTCAGCAGACCGGCTGGAGCTTTGTGAGCCAGACTCGTTCATGGCTTCCCGACCCGGTGGGCGGCGTAATCTGGTTTGGCACCGACGACACCAACACTACAGTCTATATGCCCTTCTATTGCGGCATGACCGAAGTGCCTCGCGAAGTGCAACCCGGCGACATCAATACCTTCTCGATCGAGTCAAACTTCTGGGTAAACAATATTGTAGCCAACCAGGCATATTATCGCTACGATCAGATGATCGGCGACATCCGCCGTGTGCAGTCGGGCCTCGAGAAGGGGTATATCGACAGCCGCGCGCAGGTGGAGGCTGAGCTGGTCAAGCTCGTAGAGGCAGGCGATATGGCAGGCTACCGCGCCAAGGTCAACAAAGAGGGTGCCGAGATAGCCAAGGGAGCCACCGAGGCATATCTCGAACTTGCCAAATATCTCTTCGTGAAGTGCATGGATGGCAACTTGAAGAAGACCGATGAGAATGGCAATTTCATCAAATCGGAATATGGTCTGCCGGTATATCCCTCATTCCCCGGATATGACAAGAAATATTACGAAAACATCGTCAAAGAGAGCGGCGACCACTTCCTGATCAAGGAATAATTCCGTTCTCCTGAATATAAAGAGCAGAGTCGGTTGGATCTCACGGGATCCAACCGACTCATTATTTTATAGATTATAATTGCTAACCGGAGTCTTTATTCCTCGGTGGGGAGGTCGGCGAGGCGGTAGATTTCGCGGCAATCATCCATGGATAGGGGCACATAATTGCCGAGGGTGTCGCCCATGTTGCGATGGAGCGAAGCCACCATCTTCTCGACGTCGGGAGTTTCGCCGATCAGGGTGGAGAGGCGTGTGGTGAGCCCCAGATCGTGGTAGAAATTGATAAGTTCGGAGATACCCTCATCGATCACCTCTTTATGATCCTTGCCTGTGGGGTCTACTTCCATAACGTTGACGGCAAACTTCCAGAGCTTGTCGGGGTTCTTGGCGGCGCAGAAAGTCATCCATGCGGGTATCACGACTGCGAGACCGGCGCCATGCGCCACATGGTAGAATGCCGAGATCTCATGTTCGAGGCGGTGAGACGACCAGTCTTCGACCTTGCCGACGCCGCAGATACCATTATGGGCGAGGGTGCCTGCCCACATCACGTTGGCACGAGCGTCATAATCGTCGGGCGTATGGCGTAGGGTATAGGCCTGATCCATGATATTTCTGAGGATAGCCTCGGCGTAAGAGTCTACCAGGTCAGTGCCGGAAGTATTGGAGAAATAGCGTTCGAAGATATGCGCCATCATATCGACGACACCGTAAGCGGTCTGATCCCAGGGGAGCGACATGGTGAGCTCGGGGTTCATGATGGCGAAGCGGGGGCGCAACACGTTGGGATATCTCACGGAGATCTTCTGATGGGTCTCCTCATTGGTGATGACCGAATTGCCGCTACCTTCAGACCCGGCAGCGGGGATGGTGAGCACGACCCCGACGGGGAGGGCGAATTGGGGATGCTCCTTGCCTGAATAGAAATCCCAGAAATCGCCGGGGTAGAGGGTGCCGAGGGCGATGGCCTTAGCGGCATCGATAGGAGAACCGCCACCAACGGCGAGGATAAAATCGACCTTATTATCGCGTGCTATCGGCAGGGCTTTATACACGCTCTCAGCGGTAGGGTTAGGCTGAATGCCGCCATACTCGATGAAGCGTATGCCGGCGGCGGTGAGCGAGCTCTCTATTTGGTCGAGCAGTCCGGAGTAGCGGATACGATCCGAGCCATAGACGATCATCACCATAGTGGCGCGGCGAGAAGCCAAGGCCAAGCCGACCTGCTCTTGCGAGCCGCGGCCGAAGATAAACTCGGTAGGCGAGCAGAAAGAAAAATTTTCCATAGTTGAAAAAAAATAAAAAGAATTCCGACCACAAAATTAACGAAAAAAACAATCCCCACCACCCACAAAACCCAACTATTCAAAAAAATTAGTAAATTTGATTTTTGACCAATACGATAATGACTGGCTTGACTATATCGTAGCTTGCCGTTCCGGAGAAGACATTTGGGGAAAATATGATTATGTAGAAGGTGGTGTTGCCGATGATCGTGTGATTAACACCGTCACTCTTTATATCCAAGGCTACATATCAAAAGATCGAGCCTTGGCAAATCTGCGATATCTCAAGCCCAACAATCAGATTTGCATCTTGAATCAAGATTTGCTTAATCGACATCTCAAATTTACTGACAGTCTAAAATTACCTGAATGATGGATTATTATAATCAAGAAATAATCGATATATTGCGATGGGGGAGCATCGGTATTATCGTATGCCGCATAGCAAAATTGCTGAACATTACGCCACTCCAAGCGCTCAAAGACTTCTATCGCAGCGACACCTGCAGCCGTTATCATGATTGCAAAACGGGCTTATACCTATACAGCGAATACTACATAGCCGACGAATACTTACTCGAAAGACAGGCCAACCACGACACCACACCCCCACCCCGCTGACTACCAACAGCATAGAATACAAAAGAGCGAAAGTTCGTGGCAAAAAGTGTGGTGTTGCGGCGAAAGTTCGTGGCAAAAAGTGTGAGGTTTTGTTTGAAGTTCATGGCAAAAAGTGTATATTTGCAAATATTTTTGAAGTTCTATCTCTCATTTGTTCTCGTTTATGGAAAGGAAAATAAGTGAAAAACTAAAGAATTGGAAGGAGTCACCTGACAGGAAGCCTTTGATTTTGGTCGGCGCCAGACAGGTTGGCAAGACTTATATTCTCAAGGAGTTCGGCAAGAAGGAGTATGCAAATGTGGCTTATCTTAACTGCGATAATAATGAGCAAGCCCGGAATTTGTTTAACGAGGGGTATGATATTCTGCGGATCATTACAGCTATTGGAGCTTTGACCCACCAACCGATCAAGCCTGGCAAGACACTGATCATATTAGATGAGATCCAAGAATTAAGACATGGGCTGACTGCTTTAAAATATTTCTGCGAAGATGCTCCGGAATATCATGTAGCGGTAGCCGGTTCACTGCTTGGCATAGCAATGCGACATGGAGAATCAGCGCCGGTAGGCAAGGTAAATATCCTCAGGATGTTTCCGTTGGACTTTGAAGAATATCTTATGGCAAGAGGAAAGAGGGACCTTCTTGAGATATTAAGATCGCGCGATTTTGCCACCATCTCCATGCTTCACAACACACTGACAAGTCTTCTGCGCGAATATTATTTCGTCGGAGGGATGCCGGAGTCGGTATCTACATTTGTTAGGACTCTCAATCCGAATGCAGTAAGGAGTATCCAGAATGACATTCTGTTTATCTACCGATCGGATATGTCCAAGCATGTCTCGGCGAGTGAAGCTACAAGGATCAGCATGGTGTGGCAATCGATACCGTCACAGTTGGCAAAGGAGAACAAGAAATTTATATATGGAGCCGTAAAAGCGGGATCTCGAGCTAAAGATTTTGAGATGGCTATTCAATGGCTTGTCGATGCCGGGTTGGTGTATCGTATATCGCGTGTACGCGATGTTGCGATACCATTGAAATTTTATGAAGATTTCAACGCATTTAAGTTATTTCTACTTGATGTCGGACTCTTAGGTGCTCTCAGCGAAATCGACCCTGCTCAGATGCTTTTGTCTGATAATGCGATCAAGGAATACAAAGGGGCATTGACAGAGAATTATGTGTTGTGTCAAATGAAATGTATAGAAGACCTCTATCCTTATTATTATTCAAGAGAGGACTCCAAACTGGAGATTGACTTTATCGTGCAGCATAAGGGGGAGGTCATACCTATCGAGGTTAAAGCCGAAGAGAACTTACGATCCAAGTCACTAAGTTCATTTGTTTCGGCACATTCGGGGCTTAGGGCGATACGCTATTCGATGTCAAAGTATATCGATCAAGGATGGGTAAGGAACATCCCACTATATGGCATACCACTCCCCTTCTGACTGCTGCCACATCATTAGAAAAGCACCCGGTTGCCTATGTTTTAGAAAGAAATCAGGCTAATCTTTCTGATTTTTAGATAGTTACTTACATTTTCAAATTTACAAAATCCGTAATATCGGGTTCGGGTGGTGGATTGAAAAGATGATAGTAAGTACCCGTTTGTCGAGCAATGAACTCGCTAGCGCGCTCAACCATGCTGTCTATCTTCGCCTCGTCTGACAAGCTACCAAAACTTTTAACCATAACATTGTTCCGCCCACGTTTTTGGAGGACGCGCACACTGGTAGTGCCGGATTTATTCTTGGATTTGTTGATAAACATAGCACAAAGATAAGCCGCGTTACTCAAATTACCAATAGGCTATCTGCTAATAAGCTGAAAATCAGCGGATAAAATTTTTCAAAAAGTGACAAAAACAGGAGCAATGACCATCCACGTTATGGCACAGAAGAATGAGCCAGTCATTGATGACGAATATAATGGGGGTAAACCATAAATGACAATAGATATAATAGCTATTCTTTAGCCAAATCGCGTGAAAAATCATCGATTTGGCTAAAGAACATTTGGCTGATAGAAAAGGATGTCGTATTATTGTCTCTGGTAAAATATCAGTGAACGCACTATGCAAGAAATACGTTTAGATACAGTACAGCAGTTTAATGAGCAATATGGGTTTGATAATCCATGTCTCAGTGTTGGAAAAGTGTAGAAAATAGCGGCAAAACATGTTGGAAAAGTGTAAGAAATCAAGGAAAAGAGCGTTGAAAAAATGTAATTTTCTATCTTTCTATTATCTGGTTTGCCTAATTTTTAGTATATTTGCAGCCGAATTGCAATATAATGTATTAAGGTGATGATAACAAGAAAGAAAGAATCCGACATGCGAGATTTCTTCCTTCACGACAACAGGGCACTGCTTGTTGAGGGAGCACGCCAGACAGGCAAAACCTTCTCTATCAGAAGGGTAGGAAAGGAATGTTTCGACACGTTCGTGGAAATCAACTTCTACGAGCAACCTGATGCATTGGCGTTGTTTAAGAATTTCACAAGTGCCAAAGATATCTTGATGAGATTGTCAACATTGACAAAGAAGGAACTAAAACCGGGAAAGACTTTGATATTTTTCGACGAAGTGCAGGAATGTCGTGAAATCGTGACGGCAGTGAAGTTTCTTGTTGACGAAGGAAGTTTCCGCTATGTGTTGAGCGGTTCCTTGCTCGGTGTTGAACTGAAGGACATCAAGAGTGTACCTGTGGGCTATCTGAAAGTGATGCAGATGTATCCTCTCGACATGGAGGAATTTGCAGAGGCTATTGGAATCGGGCGAAATGTCATCGACTCGCTTCGTCAGAGTTACAACACCCGCACCGTCGTTGACGGTTTTATCCATGAAAGGATGTTGGAGATGACACGTCTGTATTTGATAATTGGCGGTATGCCGGCTGCAGTGCAGAAATTCATTGACAGCAACAACCTCAGGGCTGTGGCGGAAATACAGCGTGACATTGTGGCTCTCTATCGCCGCGACATAAGCAAGTATGACCCGGGGCACAAACTTAATATAGAGGAAATATTCGAGCTCATCCCTTCGGAACTGAATGCCAAGAACAAGCGGTTTATATTGAAGAACCTCAACGAAAAGGCTCGTTTCAGCAAATACGAGGATAGTTTTCTGTGGCTGAAAGACGCGGGAGTAGCTATACCTACTTATAACGTTGAAGAGCCTCGAATACCATTGCTGCTCAACAAACAACGCAACCTGTTCAAGCTCTTCCTCAATGACGTGGGATTATTGGCAAGCATGTATGCCGGCGACATCCAGCAACTGCTTTTACGCAACGAAACCACCATCAACAATGGCAGTATATATGAGAACCTCGTGGCACAAGAACTATACGCTCATGGTCTTGCAGGCTACTCTAATTCACTATATTATTTCAACAGCAAGAAACATGGCGAACTTGACTTTGTCGTTGAATATGAGGGGAGCATACTGCCCATAGAGGTGAAGTCAGGCAAAGACTATCACCGTCACAACGCATTGTCGGGAGTGATGTCCAATCAGGAATATTCCATTCCCCACGCCTTCACTCTCTGCCAAGGCAATGTGGAGACTGTCGGCAACATCGTCTATCTGCCGATATACATGGTGATGTTCATCCAGCATGATGTCCATAGGACAGAAAACGTCACTTACAAATTCGACCTCACAGGATTGGCATAATCTAA
>JBJEDL010000108.1:0-13220 GCA_051872035.1 Lepagella sp. | reverse complement strand
TAATGGCAAATCGATTTTCCTTCCCGCCGCCGGTTGGCGTTACGGGACGTCGTCTGACTACGTTGGAGAGGACGGCTTCTATTGGATTTCTACGCCCTACGAGAGCCTTGCCTACGACGCCTATAGCCTCTACTTCTATTCCTCCAGCCACATCGTGTACTGGTACTACCGTTACATCGGGTTCTCCGTTCGCCCGGTTGTAGAATAAAAGCGAAGCGCATTCGATTTATTTGATTAATTCGATTCATTGCTTCGGGGCATTTAAAGCCCCGAAGCCCAATTCTCGCCGAAGGCGAGTCAATTTTATTTATTTTTTTAGGATTGAGATTGTCAAATGGAATGATGTGGTTTGATATTTGTATTGATATTGACACCGGTCTATGAAGATAACTTATTGGAATTTTTGTGAGTGTGGGCCTCGTCGTCGGAATGAGGATTATGCCAGAGTGGTCGATCATCTGCAATCCGGGGGCTTTTTGGCTGTGCTTTGCGATGGGATGGGTGGACATCGTAATGGCGATGTGGCTTCTAAGGTCGTGGCGGATAGCATCTGTGAATATTGGAAACGCCATCAGTCGCAGGAGGATTGGTCTGGTATAATCAATGCTGCTTGTAATGAGACCATGGTTGCCCTCAATGCTCAGTCAAAGGGTGAGATGGGTACGACTATGGCTTTGGTATGCATAAGTGATGACGAAGTAGTATTTGCCCACTCCGGCGATAGTCGGGTCTATCACATTCGACACAATCAAATCATCTATAAGTCGGTCGACCATATCAGCATCACACCCGAGGGATGGCCTATTATCTGCAGGGCATTCTATACCGGCACTGATACATATCTTCCGGAAATAGTCGAGAGTAATCTTCAGCATGATGATCGCATCTTCATCTGTAGCGATGGCGTATATGGAGGACGTAAGGAGAAAGAACTCGAGAAAATGCTTTGTGAAAGCGATTGCTCGATAGATGCCTTAGAGACTCTTGCATCATCACCGGCACATGACAATTTTTCCGGCATTCTTATTGAGATAGGTTAACGAGGAATCGAATATGGCAAAGAAGGATATATCATCGAGAGATCAAGAAATCGATAGGCTGATAAAGTCTTGTGGAGTTGTATTGGATAGTTCACAAGACTGTCTCCGTGAGGTGATGAGCAAGATCGGTGCCGATGATGCGGAAGAGGCTCTTGTCGCCCGGCGCATACAGAAGAACTTGAAAACTCCTTATAGGATATCTCAGAAGAACAAGGCTCTGTTCAAGCGAGCTGCTATCCGTATAATCCGAGAATTAATTACGGCTGATGCCATAATCGATAATGAGGAGTTGCGCTATTTCGATGCTTATAGCAAGCCTTATAGCGCTACAACTCACCTTGTGGGAGACTTGGATTCCATACTATTTAGGTTTGATTTTAGTCCGAACGACATTCTGATATCTCAGACGTTTTCTTTGTCGGATGCTTTAATGACGTTCAAGTCGTTAAGACAGGCAGAATTGAAATTCTTTGGTTCAGAGTCAAAATTGACGAAGTATTATTCCGATAACACTGTCTCTCCGAAGTATAAGATTTATCTTACCAATAATTTCGTGGGAGCTCTGGAGGCATTATCTCGTTGCGATGGAAGTTGCGATGTGACGGAGGCAAAGCTTTGCATTATCCTTAATTATATGCTGAGGAAGCCATCTACATTCGCTTTCTCTTTTAAGGATGAGAGATATCGTTTCGCCAAGAATGAGTTGATCCATATCAGACATAATGATAATACTGAAGAAATGTCTAATGTGGAAAATAGTTATATTACCACAAGACTTAGCTTGTTCAATTATAAATACATCACCATACCGGATACGCAGAAATTTCTACTTCGGAGAGAGATTATCGATTCTTTATTGAGTTTTGTTTACCCCTCAATTTTCATTTCAGATACGACATCGGAGGAATCGGGAGATGGTGATAAAAGTAAGAATTATGAGAATGGCGAGACTCCGGAGGAGAGTGCGAATGTAGAGGATGGTAAGACGCAAGAAGAAAGCAAAACACCAAGTCGTTTTGATTTGGTCAAGGATTCGGTATCTAAGATTACTGAAGATAACTTCGTCAATACAATCTTCAAGGGCACACCTCTGCCGAGAATCAAAGAACCATATATACTTATAAAGATAGGAAAATCAAGAGTAGAGTCAAATTCATCGAGTAAACGACCTAACTCTACTGATGATTTTGTCTGCATCCCCATAGAAGAAGGTCCGTTCGCCCGATTCGTCGATGAGCTAACTGATGATATTCTGGTGCGTGCACATGATGTGAATGCATCGTGTACTATTTACGTGGATAAGCCTCTCGTAATCCGTGGTTTTGCCAAGACGTTGATGGATTTTGCAATATATCAAGCCAGTGAGGCTATCTCGAAGATTACGTTAGATCTTGTAACTTGCAAAATGCGTTTTGGCGGAATTATTCCTGATGTACAAGTCCCTGCTCGCGAACTATCGATGTATGTTTTGATTGCCGTGTTGTCAAGAATATCAATAGGGTTAAACAAAAATCCTCGAAAAGACGAATTTAAGAGCTATGAGGCTATGTTTATGCATTTGGCTGATCTTCTGTCAATGATTGAACCTTATCTTAATATGAGTCCTAAATACATCACTTCTAATATCAGCACGATTCTACACCAAAATACATTGATCAAAGATGTATCCAAGTTGGTTCCTCGCAAGGGCTCGGATTATGCTAAAATAGATGATAGCACCCTTGATATGATAGAAATTGTCTATAGAAATGCTCGTAAAGAGATAAAAAAATCAAATCTGGATCAGTTTTGGACAGAATATTTAAAACCCCGTTTGGACAAAAATTTTGTTGAAATCGTAAAAAAATAGCCCTAATTCTTCAGAATTCCGAAGAAAAAACGATAAAAATGGAATATTCCGCCTCATGTACTACCGCATGAGGCGGAATTCCATTTTCAAGAAGGCGGCTTTTTCCGTTGTAATTTTGCAATATCAACTTAGAACAATAACAATAACAACTAAAAACTCAAAAGTCATGATAATTCCTCCTCATCTTCTAGTACCGATGCTGGTGCTTGGTGCTAAGGCTCTCGAAAAAGCAATTCGCGAAAGCCAAAATAAGAAAAAGTAACCACTTGTCTCTCTCCTCGAATCAAACAACAGTATTAACCAATAAAACCTAAACAGTCATGATTATCACAACTCACATGCTTCTTCTCATGGCAGCAGCCTGTGCGAAGCCCGCCGGACATCAAATCAAGGAATGGTTCAGCAATGCCAAGAAGAAGTAACCTAAACCCAAGTGCATCCTAAAGCACTCTTCTTAGAATCTCTAAAGGAGATACCAAACCTTAGGAGAAAATAGGATAGCACAAAGCAAAGAGAGTATTAACCCAAACATCTAAAACGAAAACACTATGGGAATTGGAGCAGTTTTACACGGAATTAAGGCAATAGGTCACGCATGCGTCGGAGACTATTATGGAGCAGCAGTAGAGGGTGGCCGTGCGGTCGTAAGCCTTGCAGTTGGCTCTATTGTTAAGGAAATCGCTGATGAAACCGGCATTTCCGACTTGGTAGAGGACATTATATCTTAGGCTAAATTCGCCCAAGAAAGCCAAAACAATGGATATGTCAAAAAAATAAGTCACAAATTAAAAAATCAAAGTTATGATACCCGAAATTACCACTAAATATATAATCAACGTGTTCAAGAGAGTCGCTAATGACGAACATGTTGAAACTGCAGAACTGGTAAATTTGCCGAAAGTTTTAGACAGGGTCTATGGAGACGGAGATGGAATTTTCGAAATGTCTGATGCAGTGGATGCTGTTGTAGAAATCGGTAGCGAGTTTTTAGACAAAGCAGAAAGCGTAATTAGTTGGATTGGTGATCTTTTCTAACAAATATATAGCCTTACTATCAGTTAGCGATGATTCAAATTAATCGATTAATATAAACTGTAAATGACGATCATTATGGAAACAAACAATACAGCGAGGGAAGTGGCTAAAACACTAACCGCCTCTATCTTCAGAGCTTTTGAAGAAGTCGCAGAATGGGTTCGTAATAATATACCTAACCAAAGAGATGGACAGTAATCTAATCTTTGGAGAATTCATGACTGATGTCATGACCCGTGCAGATAATTTGTCATTTGAGAAGTGTGGACGCCCTCTTACAGATAAGTATGAGGCTCCGTCCACAATTCTTAAAATGATAGGAGCGGTAACTAATACCGGTTGGAATATCTTTAATCAGTTATACCAGCTTTTATCCCAAAAATCTTATTGGTCCTTCTCGGAATCGCTGCCTCTATTTATGCTTAACCCGGTGGGAAATGTAATATTAGGTTCTCTCGTATACTGGGGTGGTAAGAGCTCTTTGAAGTTGCTTTACGATAATCAAAATCTCGTTGAAGTTGTCAAAAGAATCGGTGATAAGTATCAGCCTCTGTTTGTCAAATGTTCCAAGGATTCATTGGAAAATCTTGCCGAACAGGCCGCCAACGACCTCGTCAGTATCGAACTGTAATAACGCGATCTAAACTCAATTCAAGATGAAAAACTTTTTTGATACCCCGATCTTTCAATCGTTTAACAGACGCCCTACAATGGATGAGTTCCAAAGACTTAGCGAGCGCTATAAACGATTTAACTTGTCGCCGGCTGAAATATATGAGGCTATCAAGTCTGCATGTGATTTCTTCAACATCCCGATGCCTCGGATTATTCAAGATCTGACGAATGTGCCTAACGGTCAGACTTGTTTTATGAATTGGGATAGAGGGAGTTATGCCGATGATGTTATTGCATTCAATTTGCAACAACTGATTGACCTTAAAGTGGATAGCAAAGATGCTTTCAGCTTGATAATGACCCATGAATGTGGGCATAGGGTGCTCCAAAATACACGATTCCCCGGTGTCAATAATGGGCAATGGGAGTCGGAACTTTGTCCCGATTTCTTTATGGGGTGTCGTGCCGGACTTTGGAATATGGATATATCTCGTGTTACACTCGGATTGTTGCTGACCAATGGTTCGCAGAGTCATCCTGAAGGTGCTTTGAGGGCTATGTTTATCAACCAAGGGAAATATATCGCTCCGGATATGGCAAGGCGTGGAGCCCCTCTTACGATTCGGAATCTTGTTAACGAGTTTATGGCGTTTCGTCAGCAACATCTGGCTGAAATCCAAAATCTGCAACGCAGATTTTATCGTTTCTAACGAGATATCCCATGCGTCCGCAAAAATTTTAGGGATCCGCTCTTACAATCATATAATAAATTTGGCTTATTGGTATTTAAAATATTGTGTTATGGATGCTTGCGAATTGTTTAATATTCAGTCGATTGGTGCGACTGATATTTCTCTTCCTGCTGAGTCAGAGGGTGTTGTTTTCCTTCTTGAGAGTGATATCTCTTCGGCTGATAATGTAAGACCATTCTATGAGAGGTTGATATTTGGAAGGAATCGGGATTCGGCTTTCTATGATTATCGGATTCGGGTGCTTGACGTGCCGGAGGATGTGGTCGATGCTCTTGGCTATAATATGATTTGCCCGGTTTATAATCCCTTGTATGATCGGACGGAGTTCATTATTGCTTCTGCAAGCTCGGATGCGATAGTGAGTGCAGCTTCGGCTATTATGGATGAGGCTGACCATATCTTGAGGGGGGCTTATCGGGATGCCTTGCTGCTGGATGCTTATAGCCATCCGGATGAGTTCGTTGAGGCGGTGAATCAGGTCTACAACAGACCGGAGTCTCTTTCTTCCACCTCTTCCGATGATGACGATAGTGATGATGGCGGCGGAGCCAGTGGAGGCTTCCCCCGCGGGTATGCCGGTGCGCTATTTGATGCTATTAGTGGTGCTATTGGTGGTACTATTCTCGGCGCTATCAGTGGCCCTATCGGCGCTACCTGTGGCGCTATCTGTGGAAAATTTTCCGGGGAACCGGGAATCTTGTCTGATAAGGAGTCTGACGAAGAATCGTCAGAAAAGAAGTCGAAGAAGAAAGATAAGCATTATTTGCGCCATCTTTCGGCTCAGCAGCGCAAGGAGATGCTCTTGAAGATCCCGGATAAGATGACGGCTTCGTTTGAGAAGCAGGATCCGGACACTACTCGTTTTGTGAATGAAGTGGCTGATAATCTGAGCGCTGACGAGATGAGAGCCGTGCTGAAGCTGATCTATTCTCGGCATAAGGGTATCGCTCAGCAGACGATTTACCAGATTACGGGTGGCGCCTCGAATTATGAGCTTGTGATCCGTCCAAGAGGTGAAAAGCAGCCGCAGTTTTACCGGGATAAGTTGTGGTATGTCATGTACCTGAAGGATTCCAATGGGGTGGAGACTCCTCTGATCTTCAAGCATGCACCGGCTTATTGCATCTATGTGATGCATGTCATCGATCGCTATCGAAATCGGGAGAATACTCGCGTCTTGGATCTGCGGCAGCATCGCGAGGAGTTTATCGAGGTGTATGAGGCTCTCTTCTATGAGGATCGCGCTCAAATAGAGCATTATTATGATGAGTTGGAAACTCGAGTCAATGAGTCGACCGGCAAGCGTCGCGTCGGCAGATATAATGATTATATCCGAGATATCCACCAGACTCTGGAGCGACGTCTCGGCACAATCAATAGTATGCCTTTCAAGATAGGAGCGAATCAGTTCTTGTCACTCCTGCCATCGAAGATTCAACTTCCCCCAACATTGGCAAATATAAAAATTTCATAAAATGATAAATTTATTTAACTGATAATCAGACGGTTGGTTTTGGCAAGCCAATAGCGTTGATATAATAGTCGAATAGTCCCTATCTTTGCAAAAACAAAGGTAGAGATTTTTCCTTTTATTAAAAATCGAAGTATTATGTGCATGGAGCCAATGATAAGAGTGGATAGCGAGTTTGCCGGATTTCGGATTGACGGCTTGCTTGCATGTCGCCATCGAGGCGAGCGTGAGGTGTATCATGCCCTCGATAAGAATGGTCACGACGTTGTGCTGATTGTCTTCGATTTGCGTAGCAGTCGCTATGCCGTCAAGGGTGGTGCCCGTAAGCGTCAGCTTGACTTTATCCAAGAGGCGAATTTCTATAAGGAGTATGCCTCGAAGTTTGGTAAGAGGGATGTCTCCAATCTTCCGGAGTATCTGGGTAGCGGCATCGAGAGTTATCGTCATCATCGCTATGGCTGGGTGGCTTTGGAGTATGTCGAGGGTAATACCTTGGATTATGAGATACGCCGCCGAGGACGCCTCCCGATCCGGGATGCCGTGACGATCGCCCAAAGGGTGTCTGCCGCAGCTATCTCGTCAGCGCAATTCACTGAGGGTGGCGGTCACTATAATATTTCTACCGATAATATTATAGTGCGTTATGATGGAGATGAGCTGGTCGATGTGCGACTCATAGGCTTTGCCAACATTGGGAAGTCTTATCGCGGGAATTCGTCGATCGATGGCAAGAGCCTTGATAAGCGGTTTCGCGCTCCGGAGACTCAGAAGGGTATCTTCAGTTATCGCTCTGACATCTATTCTATTGGGATGATTCTCCTCTTGATGCTCACCGGCTATCCTGAGGAGATAGAGAGTGAGGGTCGTAAGGTCGTCGCCCGAGAGATGACGGCGGATATGAGATCTTTGTCTTCGTTAGATTTTTCGATCTTTTTGTGGGCAATAGCTGACAATATGCTCCCCAAGGCGCTACGAGTCATCTTGCGGAAGGCTACGGAGACTTCGCCCAATAGCCGGTTCTCTGCATTTGAGCAGTTTAACGACTTCCTGTCAAGGGTATCTACCAAGGATGCCGATGCCAATTCGGAAGTGGCTTTCAATGGTGAAAAGACCATGATAGGCGGCACTCCATCAGAGGATGGAGATAATGGTTCGAAGCGACATAGCCTCGACGAGGTGGCGGGGATGAATGAACTGAAGGAGCTGTTCCGTCGCGATTTCATCCACATAGTGCAGAATCCTCAAATCGCTAAGGCTTACGGCATTAAGCCGTGCAATTGCACACTTCTCTACGGGCCGCAAGGTTGCGGCAAGACCTTCATCGCGGAGAAGGCGGCGCAGGAGTCGGGGCTGACGTATAAGGTGGTGAATCCTTCGGAGTTGGGATCGACCTTTATCCATGGGTCGCAGAAGAAGATCGCCGAGCTCTTCGAAGAGGCTGAGGAGAAGGGTCCGATGATCCTTATCTTTGATGAGTTCGACGCCTTGGTGCCGAAGCGAGATGAAGATCTGAGCAGCAATCAAGCCAATGAGGTGAATGAGATGCTCTCGCAGCTCAACAACTGCGCCTCGAGGGGGATCTATGTGTTGGCTACCACCAATCGTCCGGCGCTGATAGATCCGGCAATCTTGAGGAAGGGGCGTGTCGACCGCACGGTCTATGTATCCCTCCCCGACCTGAAGGCGCGCGAGGAACTGTTCCGGCTGGAAATCGAGAAACGCCCTAAGGAGGATATCGACTATGAGCTCCTCTCGCGTTCCACCGAGAATTATACGGGGAGCGATATCTCCTTCATCGTCGAAGAGTCGGCGCGTCTTTGCTTCGAGGAGACTCTCGAGCGCAAGACGGAAGAGCCTGTTCCCCTCTCGATGCCTCGCCTCTTGGAGGTAATCCGGAATACGAATCCATCGGTGAGCGAGGCTCAACGGAAGGAGTATTTGGAACTCAAAGCCAAAATGGAGGAGACGGAGTCTTCTCGACAAAGAAAAAAAGTGGGATTCGCGGTCTGATAAGACAGAAGTGCCATAAATTACACATTTATAATAAAAATTGTGTTCAACTTTCAATTTTAAACGATATGATAACAGAACAAGTTTTAAAAGCATTTCGCGAACTCGGGTTTATTCCCGAGGAGATTGAGTGCTTCGGTTATAGGATTGAGTATGAGGGTGTTGTAGTGCTATGTACCGAAGAGCAAGATGAGACATCCGTTACATTGGTAGCTCCCGGTGTGTTCGAGATCACGGACGATAATCGTGCTGAAGTCTTGGAGGCGATGGCTAAACTATGAGGCATGGTGAAATATGTGCAACCAAACATCATCTGCGATGATCTGGTTTGTCTCAACTACCACTGTTTCACCAATGGCCATGAAGTGGATGCCGAACTAATCGAGCACATGATACGCGTGTTGGCATATTCTACACATAAGTTTCACGAGATAATTGATGGAGGAGGCAACAATGAATAAGGAACTTTTCAAACAGTTATTAGGGAAATGGAGATTTCCCATCATCGAGGAGTCGGAGGGTCGGATGATGTTCCGTTATCAGATGAGCTATGTTGTCATCAATGTTAACGAGGGTGGTGTCAACAATGCAGTTTCTGTGCGCCTCCCCAACTTTTTTACTGCCGATGATGACAAGGTGATGTCTCTCGCTCTTCGCACTTGCAATGATCTGAATTACAATTTGTATCAGGTGAAGTGTTATGTTGAGCCTAGCGCATATCTCACGTTATCCACGGAGTTCTTTTGCAGCGATGATCAGAACATCGAGGAGGTGCTCAAGATGACTCTTCAGAACATCATCATAGCCAAGCAGTTCTTCATCCGTAGGTATCACGAGTTGGAGGAGGAAGCCCAACTCCTATCGGAGATAGAACAGGATAGCGATGAGAATTAAATGGTCGAATTTTTGAAAAATGACGTACACGTTATGAAGATGGTGTTTGTGTGCTCGGGAAATGCATGTCGCTCAGCTGTGGCTGAGGTGGTGCTTCGCAAGATGCTTGCCGATAAGGGCATCTCAGGGGTGGAGGCAGCATCGTGTGGCACTAAGGTGTATGGCACGATTCGTCGCGATGAGACGATGATCGGCATTGCCGATGAGCATGGCTATGATCTGGGTGGAGTTGCTGTGGCTATGACTGAAGAACTGCTCAATTCCGCCGATAGGATAGTGGTGATGACAGAGCATCATCGCAATGAGGTGACCCGTCTCTTGACCTATTCTCATTGGGACCGCATAGTCCGTTTCAACGAGCTTTGTTTCGGCGAGGCGACCGACGTTCCGGATCCCAATTTCCAAACGGAATATGTCTATCGATGCTGCTTCGATACCATCGAGCGTGGCTGTCGCAGGATTGTAGATCAGATTCTTGAGAAGAGCCTCTAAATAGGGGAGTGGTAGCCTTGGCGTTGAGGATTTATTTTCGTAATTTTATCAACTAAAAAATATTCATTATGGCTATTTTCAATCTTGATTATAATGCTCTCTGGGAGAGCATTTGCAAATGGAGCCGCAAGGCCGGCCGCGCGGCAACTCGCCCGGTGCTGCTGATGTGGTATGTGATGCGTAGTGATGCTACTCCGCGCAAGGATAAGTGGGCTATCTTCGCTTCGCTCGCCTACTTGGTGCTGCCGATCGATATACTGGATGCGAAGAAATTGCCGATCATCGGTTGGCTCGATGAGGTGGCTTCGCTGGCAGTAATGGTGCAGAAGATGTCGAAGTATATCACACCGGAGATGCAGGGTGAGGCGGATGCCCAGCTCGACAAGTGGTTTCCGCAGGATGCCGATTACGAAATGGTGGAGGGGGTATAATCCCCTCCCCGGCTCGAAAATGTCTTAAATATTAGAACTGATGAATAAGGAAGAATTACAAGAGAAGTGTCGCGGTTCGCTCGTTGGGGGCGCTGTGGGTGCTTATTGACTGAATGTGGGTTATTGGATTTTTTTCGGGGTTAAGGGGTTACTTCTCGGGGTGGTTGGTCATAGAGGGTGTAGTTGGTCCTTTTTTTCGGTTTTGGCCGATGATGTGACTTGCTTTATGTGGAGTCGTTATGGCTTCGGCATTTGTGAATTTTGAAATTTTTTGAACTAACCTAAATTTGATTGATTTATGATTATTAGTACTCAAAGATGGAAGGGGCGGCTTGATGCTACTATCCCTTTAATTGCCCAAAGAGGTGTTCCTGTCCAACAGGGTTCTACTTACCTGAGCCTTCGTTTAGACATCCGTGTATCAGGTGCCTTCACCAAGGATGAAATAAGTGCTTTTGAATCTCTGATGGTCAAGGGCTTGGCTGAGAGTGGCGATAGTTATGATCCTAACGGCGAAACTCTGGGTAGACTTGATTTTGAATATGTTCGGAATCATTTTCCTCAGGATATCTTCACTAAGTTGGCTGAAGATACGGATTATGTGGCTCTCTATAATATGGAGTTGGAACAAATCAAGCAAAGAAGGAGACAAAAAAGAAAAAGATTTTTTAAGATCTTGGCTCCAATAGTTGTTCTGATCGTATTAGGAATATCCATATACAAATTGCCTTATTTTGCTGAGAAACGTGCATATGCTCGAACACTTGAATCTCCAAGCATGGAAGCTTTTGCACGTTATATTGATAAGTATGATAATCAAGAGCATCTGCCGGATGTGCTCTATCGTTATGGGGTGTACTTATTGCATGGAGAGGACATTTTTTCCTGTGATAAAGCAAGAGAACGTCAATGTATCGAGGCTTTGGATTCTCTTATAAAGGTGTTCCCTAATCATGAACTTAGTAAGAGGGCTAATGTGACCATTGATTCGATTTGGAATAATGAGTTGTCCCGTTATACTGAAAGGAATCCAAACATTCAATCGTCTAAATCTCTCTCTGCGATGTATGAAATGCTTCAATATATGAAGCAAAACAAGATCTATGATATTCGTCTGAATGTGAAGTCGGATGTCGATTTGAAGGAATATAGTGATTTCCCTCAGGAAGTGCGCAGTTATATGGAGTTTATGTATCCGGAACTGAACGAGAATCCCGTTTTGAAGATCAAGGATTATTTCGGCACTCCGGATCAGGAAAGCCTTGAACGCTCTCTTGTGGAGGACTTTAGAAAGGCTATTAACTCTTTGTTTACACCTGATTTCTTTTCTATAGTCACATCTGATGAGGCTGGTGGCAAGGCGTCTAATCTTCCGGTGATTGATTTGGGATATTCGATAAAGTCGCAAGTTCTCATTTCGGATGGAATAAGTTTCCCTGATATCTGGACTTATTCGTCAACGGTAGCCGGTCTATCCTATCAAAAAACGGAGAAAAACATTATGGGAATTGAAGTCTCTTTTGATGCAAAATTATCTTTCCCCGGACAGGAAACGCCATGGGACTTGTCGGTCAAGGGCTCTCCGGAAGAGGATATAAACGACATCAATGATATCAGTGATGGATATAGAGTTATGACGCAGAAATGTTTCGACAAGTTTGGCGAACAATTAAGCACTCTTCTCGGCGTGGCTGACGAAGAATGACATCCCCCTCATTACTAACGTTTTAATAAAATTTATAACAGATGAATGCGATTGACAACATCATAGAACATGTGCCTGTGCCATGTCCTAAATGCGGTAAGGTCTCTGATTCAATCAAGTGCTATTCGCTTCCGGATTACCTCTTGTTTATAGGGGTTTATGCGGCATACCGTTTTAAGACGGAAGTTTGTTGCCCTCATTGTATGAGAAAGCAAATTTTAATCAAATATTTCACCTATAACATAGTGATAGGTAACCTTCTATGGATGATCATGGGATTACCTCTTGGTATATGGAAGTTTTGTTCTTCTTTTACGAAGGGTCATTCAGCCTCGGTGAAAAAAATATTGGCGGAGCAATTTGCAGGGTCAAGACAACCGTCCGATGCTCAACCGCCTCAATATGATCAGCAGGGTAATCCCACATAAAATCGGAACGCGCTCTTAGAGAGGCCAAACTGCCAATTATTAGTCTGAAATCAGCAAAAAACACCCAAATTATTAGTCTGAAATCAGCAATTTTTTGTAGCTTTGTGATAGAAGCAGGGTTACCTCCGGCTCTATTTATTCATTGATCTTAAA
The DNA here is from genome assembly GCA_051872035.1 of Lepagella sp. GTDB lineage: Bacteria > Bacteroidota > Bacteroidia > Bacteroidales > Muribaculaceae > Lepagella. The sequence goes on along the minus strand of JBJEDL010000108.1, from coordinate 345 downwards.
ATAGTGACAAGGAACGCGCTTTTAACGTTAAAAATAAGTATTATGTACGATAGAAGATATACACCCGGAAGGATTTCGGAATTGAAAGAGAATGAGATATTTGTATTTGGCAGCAACCTGGCAGGCGCCCATGGTGGCGGCGCAGCGCGATTGGCTTACGCGCGTTTTGGCGCCGTCTGGGGCGAAGGTGTCGGCTTGCATGGGCAGACATACGCCATCCCCACGATGCAGGGTGGCGTGGAAACCATCAAGCCATACGTAGATGAGTTTATCAGCTTTGCCAAAGAGCACGCAGGACTCACCTTCCTCGTTACGAGAATAGGATGTGGCATAGCCGGATTCCGC
>JBJEDL010000107.1:0-13318 GCA_051872035.1 Lepagella sp. | reverse complement strand
ATCTAATTAACAATAGACTTAATGTATCTTGAAATGATCTTACGAATCGGAACATCATGGCCACCTTCCATCACTCTTTTTGCTATTCTTGAAGCATTTATACTTGGATGTTCAGTAGAAATAAAAAATAAGCGAATGAAAAAACCATTTTCCTTTGCTCTAATCAAGAAATCAACCTTATCATCAGCCGATAATACTGTCTCGAAAACGAAACTAATCTTTTCTTTAATGCACTGTTCTCTCCAATTCTGGCAGTAAATAGCAGACTTTAGTACAGCATCATCAGAATTCCAGTCACCAAAGATATCATTAGCGACCTGATCCGGATTAATGTAAACCGTCCCTTCAGCCCATTCATGATGAAGGAATTTCTGAGTCACAGAAGTTTTGCCAGAACCATTCGGTCCGGCTATAACAATTAGTTCAGGTTTTCTACTTCTATCAGCCATTTAGGACTTGGTTGATGCGGGTTGACCATTTTGCTTGTGCTATTTCGGCCGCTTTATACATTTCATTGAAATAAGCAGAAGTAGCCTTGTTCTGTCTTTCAATAGCATCCTGAGCAACTTCTTTCATCAACTGAGAGAGCATTTCATCACTCGGTTCAAGTCCTGATATAAACCGATAAGAATTCATTTCTTGTTCAGACATAGCGATCACTTTATTTGCACCCAAAGTTACTACAAATTTTTAATATTTTGAGTTTTTAAAGTAATAAAAATTTTTTTGATTCCATTCTTCATATTGAAGGAGCTGTGTCTTGGTCGTTGACACAGCTCCGTAGGTGGGTTGTTATTTGCGGGCTACGACGCTGCCGGAGGCTTGGTGGGTGGCGAGGATCAGGACTTCGGCTATTTGCACATGCTTGGGGGCGGAGGCGGCGTAGTAGGCTACGTCGGCGATATCGTCGCCGGTGAGGGGCTTTATGCCTTTGTAGACTGTTTCGGCCTTCTCGATGTCGCCATGGAAGCGGACTTGACTGAACTCGGTTTCGACCAGACCCGGTTTGAGGTTAGTGACTCTGACGGCACTCTCGGCGACGTCGATGCGGAGGCCGTCGGTAATAGCCTTGACGGCAGCCTTGGTGGCGCAATAGACATTGCCCTTGGCGTAGGCGGCATCTCCTGCCACACTGCCGACATTGATGACATGTCCCTCATCGCGAGCCACCATGCCGGGCACGATAAGGCGAGTCATGGTGAGCAGGCCCTTGATGTTAGTATCGATCATAGTGTTCCAATCTTCGGGGTCACCCTCATACTCTCGGTCGAGGCCGAGAGCGAGACCGGCATTATTGATAAGCACGTCGATCTTCTGCCACTCCGGTTCGAGCGACTCAACGGCACGCGTAGCAGCTTCGGCATCACGAACATCGAACACGAGGCACTTCACGCGAGTGCCCTCAGCTTCAAGGCGGGTGCGGAGCGCCTCAAGGCGATCAGCGCGACGGGCAGTAAGAATCAAGTCATAACCACCTGCAGCAAAGCGTCTTGCGCAAGCCTCACCGATGCCACTGGAAGCGCCGGTAATAAAAGCAATCTTTTTCATGGTAAATATAGTGTTAAAATTATTTATTCAGAATATTGGTTTTTACATCCTCACCGCGTGGGATGTCGGTATTGTTGGTGTTCTTGAAAGAGAAAGTGTTGGGATTACCATCCTTGATGGTGAGGGTCTGCTCAGTTTTATCGGCGGCATAAGCCCAACTCCAGGAATTCTCGCTCACCTTCCAGTCACCGGGGATGAGGGCGATGCGTCGCGACACCTTCGTGCCGGCATCGTCGACACCGGTGAGAATCACCTGACAATAGGTGGAAGAATCTCCGGCACGTTTCACCTCGAAGATGGCGCTTTCACCCTTCTTGAGGCCCTCCTTTTCGATAGTGGCGAAGAGGATCTCATAGCCCAACGCCAAAGATGTGTAGCAAGAGAGAGTTTTGGTGATTTCCGACTCAGCGAGATTGACACGATAGGGAGTATGGAGAGCCGTCAATGCATCGCGATAACGCTCGTTGCTGCCGCTCCAAGAGGTGTTGATATTCGTACCATGGCCATAGTTGGGGTCGTTGGTGACATAATCTTCCGCCCAGAAGAGGGCATCGCTGGCCACAGGCACGCGGAAATCGGTAAGAGTCATACCCATCACATTGGGGATGATGACAGTGGTGTTATTGCCATTGGAGAAGATATCATCGGCGCCATTGGTGGCGATATTGTCGTATACACCGATCGACGTGCCCGACATATCGAACTTCAGTTGACTGCCGGCATCCGCCACGAATATACCGCCACCGAAACCTTGTATTTCGTTTACGCCCTTAAGATAGCCGGTGGAATATGAAGTAGCAAAAGAGGCTATATTTTCGCGAATCAGGCCCTTCATATAAGTCACCTTACCACCGCCGATCACGCAGATGCCGCCACCATTGCGAGCGGTGTTATTCTCGATGCTCGCCGTGGTAGAGAAATCGACATTGCCCTCGACGCAGATGCCACCACCCGCCAGGCAGGCAGAGGCACCGTTATTCTTGATCACGCCACCCTCGAACGAAGTCGAGACAGTGGTTGACCCGGTATTATTGACATAAAGGCCGGCGCCATAATTCGAGCAGTTGTTATCGGAGATATCGGCAGAGCCGGAGATGGATACCGTGCCATTGGTGATGCTGAATCCTCCGCCATTACCATTGGCGAAATTGCGAGCCACCGAACCGGCGGTCATCTTGAAGATGCCACCCGGCATATATACGCCGCCGCCATTGCCGGAGGTGGCATTATTGTCGGTGATTTCACCGCCATTGATAGTCATCGAAGGGAGTTCCGCTACATTTACAGCACCGAGGGCGATGCCGCCACCCGAGAGGGCGGTGTTATTACGGATAACAGCAGCAGAGGTAAGAGATGTGGTATTACCATTAGACTTGAAGAGCATCACCCCACCACCGGTATTGGCAGAAGAATTGGAGGAGATCTCATTGCCCGAGCCGATCACGGAATTACACGTCCAGCCCGACTTGTTCATCAGAATCCAGACGCCACCGCCACCCGCAGGATACTCGATTTGGGAATTGAATGCGCCAAAGCTGCCAGGTTTGTCGATGTTGGTATTATGGAGGGTCTTGTTACTGCGGATAATATTGCCCGAGCCGAGGTGGATACCATTAGCATCTCCCGAGCCGGAATCTTGTAAGGTAAAAGGGAAAGAGGCAATACCACCACCGCCATAACCGGCGAAATTATTCTCGATGGTGCAATTCTCGATATAGATTTCGCCCTCATTAGATATGGCGCCACCGAGACAGCGAGCATAATTGTCGTGGAATCGGGAATTCTTCAATATAAGTTGGGATCCATTGTTCGGTGTGCAAGCCCAAAGGATCGCACCACCCCATCCCGAACTGATGCAATTGTTCATCACACAATTATCTAAAGTCACCTGTACGTTCGAACTACTACCACCACCTACGCCGACCAAGACGCCGCCATAGCCGTAAGAGCGAGAATAGCTGATATTGCAATCAGTAAAATTGATCGTACCCTTTGTATTAGAACGGACGCAGATGATGCCATAACCATTTGGAGCCATACAATTGTCGATATTGACATCCTTAAGGGACACACTGACCGGATTACCAAATCCATCACCATAGTCATCCCTGCCTATATCGAGCACGACGCCATAATTGAAATAATGGATACCACGGCAATCATGGATATTTACATGCTCCATGACAAGAGTGGCACCATTATCCTTGACATCGATAACATAATTTATGAGTTTGTCGGTGCCCTCCGGCACATACTTATCATGCTCCGGGGCATAATTATAGTTGTTATAGACACCCTCGTTGGCATATTGGAAACTTGGGTCATTGCCAGAGCCGTCATAGCCATAACTAACAGAGGCAGAGCCGGCAATATCAAGGGGATTACCCTCCTCGCCATATAATTTGAGAGTACCGCGAACCAAGAAAGAGATAGGCTTCGTATTGCCGCCGCCGGGGTTATTGCCGGCGAGGACAGACTCGTCATAATTGCGGGCATTGATACGATGTCCGGCGCCATAGATGGTGAGGGAAGCACCTTCAGCTATCTCGACAGCGTCGGATATAGAGACATCGCCGGTGAGGGTTACTACCTCATTGCCGGTGATAGTGGTTCGAGTCCATATGCCCGACGAAGAGAGGGGGAAGCCGGGAAGAGAGGTCAGGAGAGTCAATAGGAATATGACAGTGGAAAGATAAAATCTTGATTTCATGACAAGAATATTGCTATTTAGGATTAGACTTACAAATTTACAAAAAAATTGGTAACGAGGCAAAGGCGAGCCACAAAAGTGATATTTTTTGCCCGATGTCAAGATTTTTTACGTTAGAAACGTTAGGAATGCGCTCTTAGAGCGCATTCCTAACGTTTCTCCGGCTTCGGCACGCCGGACGGCGTTGACGAGCGTGTTTATCTCGTCTTGAGGGAGCTGATCAGCCACCTCCTCCAAGGCGTCGAACGTCACCTGCGTGTCGACACGCAGAGCAGCATATAGGCTGCGTACAAAGTGCAGAGGGTACTGCTTGAGCGACTCCAACACCATATTGATATGGTTGAAGATGTCGATAGGATATAGTTATCCCACCCTAAATAATTCATAGGCTATAGCCTGAATCTTCGGATGTGGACATAGCAATCCCACCGATAAGTTATTACATGTACTTGATCCTTTTTAACCCAAAAATGTCGTTATGTTTCAGATCAAGACGTTCTAAAATGACGTAGTGTTTTGGAAACACTATGCAAAATAAACACCTATCTACGCAACCTATTTGCGTAATAATAACTTTTTTTCAAAAAAAAATGAATATATTTGCGGAGAAGAGCGAAGAAAGTGGGGAAAAGAGCTCTCACACGTGTAATAAAGAAAAACGTTATGCCGGCGAATAAGAATGCGTTGATACGCTACAAGACTATCGACAACTGCCTTCGCAACCGCTACAGGCACTGGACACTCCAAGACCTGGTGGATGCATGCAGCGATGTCCTCTATGAGATGGAGGGTATCGACACCGGAGTGTCCGTACGGACCATCCAGGGAGACATCCAAATAATGCGTTCCGACAAATTGGGCTACAACGCACCGATCGAGGTGTATGAGCGTAAATACTATCGCTACAGCGACCCGGACTACTCGATCACGGAGATGCCGATGTCGCAGAATGACTATGAAGTGATGCAAGAGGCGGTGGATATGTTGCGCCAACTGGAAGACTTCGAGCAGTTTGGCGAGATGTCGGATGTGGTGCGAAGGCTCCAAGACAATCTTGCCATCAAGAAGAACGACCGCAAACCGATAATCCACTTCGACAGCGTGCCTGACCTGAAGGGATTGAAGCTGCTCAATCCCCTCTACAACTATATCCAGCGTCGGCAGGTGCTCCGGATCGAATACCAATCGTTCAGAGCTCGAAAGCCGCGAGTATTTATCCTCCACCCCTATCTGCTCAAGGAATTCCGCAACCGCTGGTTCGTGTTCGGTTCGGAGAGGGAGAATCGTCACATCTACAATCTGGCGTTAGACCGCATCGTGAGCATAGAACCGGCGGAAGAGGCATATTGGGAGAACCCTCTATTTGATGTCGAGCACTTCTTCGACGACGTGATCGGCGTAACGAAAAACATCACCGAAAAGCCTCGCAAGATAGAGTTTTGGGCATCAGCCGAGCAGAGCAAATATATCATCACCAAGCCCCTGCATCGCACCCAGCGGCAGATCGGACATAACCCCGACGATGGCTCCTGTCTATTTGAGATCGAGGTAGTGATCAACTACGAGATGTATTCCATATTCTTGAGCTTGGGGTCGGGAGTCAGAGTGCTTCAGCCGCCGGCAGCCGTAGAATATATGAAGACCAAGACCGAAGAGATGGCAAAACTCTATCAGCAATAGCGAGCAGGAGTTCGCACACCGGGTCAAGAGGCGCCCCACCATATAGATGACCGCAAGTTGCAGCTTTTTTTTGAAATTTGTTTTACATTTTTCAAAAAAAAGTTGTAACTTTGCTTTCTCTAATACGACAGACTATGACACAGGGAAAGCATTTAGGGCGGGGCGGAGCTCGGCGTGGAGCCGGCCGTCCCCGGAAGGAAGAGCCAAGTAGGCTCTATAGTTTTCGTGCATCGGGAGAGATGGCGGAATTTTTGGATTCACACGAAGATAAGAGTCGTGTGATAAAGGGGTGTATAGCCAAAGAGATGGCAGAGAGGAAGAATTATCCGGAGGGGGAGGAGAGATGGCCCGACTTGTCGGCGTGGGGCGAGGTGTATGCCGCCACCGAAGTCAAGGAGATGGAGATACCCTACTTCGACATTGGGATTGTGGCGGGCTTTCCGTTGCCTCTAGACAATGACGAGCGTGCGCAAAACATCGAATTATTGCAGATGTTGTGTCCCTGTCCGGAGGCGTCATATCTGATACGCGTAGAGGGGAACTCGATGATCGATGCCAACATCCATTCGGGCGACATCGTGATCGTCGACAAGAGCAATCGCAATCCCTCGCCGAGCGAAGTGGCGGTATGCGAGCTGAATGGGGAGTATACCCTCAAGCGCTTCGAGATGCGCGACGGGGTGGGATGGCTGATACCCGCCAATCCCGACTATCCGGAGATACGCGTCACAGAGGAGGATAGCTTCAGTATCTGGGGGACGGTGACCTACGTGATCCATCGTCCGCAAGGGGATTAATTTTATTATAGCGCATTCCTTAATTTTTTTGAGGGGATTGAGATATGTATGCATTGGTAGACTGCAATTCATTTTTTTGTTCGGTAGAGAAGGTGTTCCATCCCGGATTGGATGGGAAGCCGGTGTGTGTCCTATCGAACAATGATGGATGTATCGTGGCGTTGACACCGGAGGCGAAGGCGTGTGGGTTGCATCGAGGCGATCCGATCTTCAAGGTAGAGGATATCGTGAGGAGACATGGCGTGCATATCTTCTCGACCAATATGCAGCTTTATGCGGCGATGAGTCAGAGGGTCACCAATATACTTCGGCAGAGCATCCGCCATGTGGAGAATTACAGCATCGACGAGTCCTTTCTCGATCTGAGGGGATATGATCGCTATTACGACCCGGTGGAGCTGATGCGAGGTGTAAGGGAGAGGATCCGGCTCTGCACGGACATCCCGGTGAGCATCGGCATAGCCCCCTCGAAGACATTGGCGAAGATGGGGAGCAAGTATGCCAAGCAATATCGGGGGTATCAGGGGGTGTGTATGATCGACACAGAGGAGAAGCGGCGCAAGGCATTGGAGATGTTTGACTTGGCAGATGTATGGGGCATCGGCAGGCAGACATTGGCGCGGCTCAACTATCATGGCATACGTACGCCGCTGGAATTTGCCGACCGGAGCGAGAGCTGGGTGAAGAGCATCCTCCACAAACCGGGCTATCAGACCTGGCTTGAGCTGAACGGGGTGGCATGTATCGACACGAGTGAGGTGAAGCGCAAACAGACCATCTGCACGAGTCGAAGTTTCGGAGAGATGGTGGGCGATCTCACCTCATTGAGGGGGTCGATAGCGGGGTTTGCGAGCAGTTGTGCCAACAAATTGCGAGGACAAGATAGTGCATGCCGGAGTGTCAGTGTGTTTATATGCAGCAATCGGTATCGGGAAGATCTGGTGCAATATGGCAACATGGCGACCGAGCGACTGCACACCGCCACATCCGACACCTTGGAGATAACGGATGCGGCGATGAGATGTTTGGGGTCGATCTATCTGCCGGGGGTGATGTACAAGAAAACGGGTGTAATACTGAGTGACATCGTGCCGGCGAGTCCGATACAATTAAGTTTATTTGATCCGATCGATAGGAGGAGAGAGAGGGTAGAATTGATGAAGAGCATCGACCGGATCAATCAGCGCTACGGGGTCAAGACGATGAGTTTGGCGATAGAGGGTCGGGGCCATCAAGCCTGGCACAAGAAATGCGAGCACAGCAGCCCCAACTACCTAACCGACCTCCAAGACCTCCTCACCATCCGGATATAGGGTTATGGGCGGGCGGTGCTTTTTTGGGGCTTTACGGCTTTGGTGAATTTTATGAAGAATTTTTTGGGGGAGGCGTCGCGGTAGAACTCTTGCATGTGCTGGTCTTCGTTGGGACAACCTACCGATTGCTTAGCGATCATGGCGTTGGGATGGTAGAACCATACTTGCTTGATGTAGAAGTCGTTGCGGACCACATGGGGAGTGGGGTCATCGCCGATGGTGTAGGTGAGGTAGTTGCCGAAGATGATCGGTGTGTTTTCTTTTTGATATTGGTAGGTTGGTTGCTCTTTGGGTTTGGGGTTGGTGAGCTGGCCACATTCGTAGAAGTGGTTGGGGCTGATGCAGTATTCGGTGACTACTTTCGTGGAGTGAGGGGGGATGGCAATGATCGGCTTTTCGGCGAATTCTATCGACGAGGATGAGGCAGCGGCTTCGGATGCTTGGACAGCGGCGGAAGCGGATCCGGGAGCTATGGGAGTGCCGGAGAGTGTGGTCCATTCCCCTTGGGCGGATATAGAACGAGAGGCAGATGCCGACTTCATGTAGGAAGAAGAGGCGGTATAGGTGCGTTGTCTGTAGTAATCGTAAGCTACGCCGTTGTTGACGAAGAAAGACTTTGCGAGGTCGAGGTAGATCACTTGGTCGGTGTTGTTGGTAAAAGCGAAACCGGGGTTACCACCTTCGTCCCAGAAGTTGTAGGTAACGGAGCAGGCGTTGTCTTTATACTCGAAATTGCCGTTGGCGTTGGAATCGAGCGAGCTGTCGACTTCGCAGACTTGGTAGAAATTTTGGTAAGAGACACAAGAAGAGAGACTCAGAGATGCGATCAGAGTCACGAGGAAGGGATGTTTCATAACATGAAAGATTTTTAGAAAAGTTAGTAAAAAAATAGAATAATCGAAGCGATCGGGACAAGGATGATCCGACCGTCGATATAGAGGTATACCGGCGGGGATAGAAAGGTAAACAACAAAAATCAAAAAAATCAAAAAAAATTTGTTATCTTTGTAGGCTTTATGAATATAGTTGATTAGGGGATGGGTAATTTGGGAGTTAATTTCTTCTTTTGCAATAGATATGTCACAGACTGATAGTAATGTAAGGGAGCGGCAGCGGGTCAAGATACGAGAGCCGCGACGATATCGCGTGTTTATGCACAATGATGACTTCACGACGATGGATTTTGTGGTGATGGTGCTTGTAACGGTGTTTTATAAGAGTGATGAGGAGGCAGAGGCGATCATGCTTCAGATCCATAATGGCGACAAGGCCGAGGTGGGAATCTACTCCTACGATATGGCACGCACGAAGGTGGCAAAGGCTACCGGGATGGCACGCGAGGAGGGCTATCCATTGCGTCTCAGCATCGTGCCGGAAGATGAGTAAGGAACGCACATTTCTAAATTTCAAACAGAAACGACAATATGACCAATATACCACAGACGAACAGATCGATCAAGGTGCTCAACCGGGCCTTGGAGTATTGCAAGGAATTCCGGCATGAGTTTATCACTCCGGAGCATTTGCTTATGGCGCTGGCAGAGGAATCCAACTTCGCCTATACTCTCTTGAATTACTATTCTCCGAATAAGATAAAGCTCGAAGCTATGTGGTATCTAAAGGAGCAAGAGAGAATGCCGGAAGAAGTGGCGGAGAAGAATGTCTATCTACCGTCGTCGCAGATGCAGGAGGTGCTCCAGAATGCCTTGGCGCAGATATCGAACAGCAGCGCCGAGGCTATCGACATAACTCACTTGGTGCAAGGGATATTAGAGCTTACCGACTCCCAGGCATGCTTCATCTTGAAGAGTGGGCTTGATGGCAGAGAGACGGAGTTTATGAGCGACTTGATAAGTAATTGCGAGTCGAACGATTATTATGAAGATCCCTTAGGGGAGCCGATGGAGGAAGCATGGCGGAATTTTGTGACCTGTATGAACGATCACTATCAGGAGCAGAATCCGCTAATCGGGCGAGAGTCGGAATTGCGGCAGACGATACAGGTGCTGTGTCGATGCGACAAGAACAATCCGCTTCACATCGGGGAGGCGGGTGTCGGCAAGACTGCGTTGATATGGGGCTTGGCAGGAATGATCGAAGCGGAGAAGGTTCCGGCGCGCTTGAAGGGAAGTCGGATCTATCAGATAGATGTGGGAACCCTCTTGGCAGGCACCCAATATCGTGGTGACTTCGAGAATCGCATCAAGCAGATCATGGATGGCATCAGCGCCGAGAGTGACAACAACATCGTCTATATCGACGAGATCCACACCTTAGTGGGCACCGGCACGACGGGAGAAAGTGCGATGGATGCCACCAATATGCTGAAATCATACTTAGAGGCGGGGAAGATACGATTTATCGGATCGACGACCTACGAAGAGTATAATCGGCATTTTGCTCGTTCCAAGGGTTTTGTGAGGCGTTTCAAGCAGATTGATATCCCGGAACCGACGGTCGAAGAGAGCAAGCATATCTTGGAGCAACTGCGGCCACGATATGAGGAATATCATGGGGTAAAATATGATGACTCGGCTATCGCATACGCCGTTGAGGGGAGCGCCAAGCACATCACCGACCGGCATCTGCCTGACAAGGCGATCGACCTGCTCGACGAGGCCGGTGCGGCGATGGAGATAAGTGGTGAGAATCGCGTCATCGGCAAGCGCGAGATCGCGGAAGTCCTGTCGAAGACCTGCAAGGTAGATGCTCTGAGCGAGGCAGAAGAAGATGATTATCAGAAATTGCAGAGCTTGGAGAGTCGGATGCTATCGAGCGTCTATGGTCAGGATGAGGCGATCCTGCAGGTGGTGGAGTCGGTGCAGATGTCACGCGCCGGACTATTGGATGACAATAAGCCGCTTGCCTCCCTGCTCTTCGTCGGCCCGACGGGTGTCGGCAAGACCGAAGTGGCACGAGTGTTGGCACGCGAGCTTGGCATCGAGTTGGTGAGATTCGACATGAGTGAATATATGGAGAAGCATGCGGTGGCGAAACTTATCGGTACGCCGGCGGGATATGTGGGCTATGATGATGGCGGCTTGCTGACCGATGCCATACGGAAGAATCCGAATTGCGTATTGCTTCTCGATGAGATCGAGAAGGCTCATGAGCAGATCTATGACATTCTCTTGCAAGTGATGGACTATGCACGCCTCACAGACAATAAGGGGAGGAAGGCTGATTTCCGCAATGTAGTTGTGATCATGACATCGAATGCCGGGGCTCAATATGCTTCGCAAGCCTCGATTGGTTTCAATGGCAAGGCGAGTCGCGGCGAGGCAATGATGCGTCAGGTGAAAAAGACATTCAAGCCGGAGTTCTTGAATCGCTTGTCGGGAACAGTCGTGTTCCATGACATGGATATGGAGATGGCTCGGCTGATCTTGGGCAAGAAACTTCGGGAGCTGGAAGGGAAACTTTCGGCGCGCCAGGTATCGATGGAGCTTGACGAGGCGGCATTCGCCTATCTGCTCAAGGAGGGATATACGGCGGAATATGGAGCGAGAGAGATGGACAGAGTCATCTCACAGAGGCTCAAGTCGTTGCTGATGAAAGAGATCTTATTTGGACGACTCCGGAATGGAGGAACGATAAAAGTGGAGATGCGCGATGGCGGTTTGGTTGTTAGATGAAGATGCGATATGGTTTCCCAATCCCTTCTTCGGAGATGAAGATGGGATGGTGGCTATGGGAGGTGATTTGTCTGCCGAGCGGCTTATCGTGGCATACGAGCATGGATTCTTTCCCTGGTTTGCGTATGAGATAGATGGCGAGAAGCAGTCTATCAAGTGGTATTGTCCGTTAGAACGTTTTGTAATTTTTCCGAAGGAGATCCATATCAGTCACTCGATGCGACAGCTGATGAAGAGCAATAAGTATGAGGTTACGTTCGGCAAGGACTTCGAGGGGGTGATCCGTGGGTGTTCGGAGGTGAATGGGAGGAATCAGGAGTATGGGGCATGGCTTGGAGAGGATATGATCGAGGCTTACAAGCGTCTATATGATATGAAGCGGGCTATGAGTGTAGAGGTTTGGGAGCGGGATCCGGAGGCTGAGGGAGGTCGGCGCCTTGTCGGGGGATTATATGGAGTGATGTCGGGGAAGGTGTTTTGTGGGGAGAGTATGTTTTCGCGAGTTCCGAATGCCTCGAAACTGGCGTTAATCAGGTTGGCGGAGACAATGGCACGAGTAGATGGGAGTCTGATAGACTGTCAGTTTGAGACGCCCCATTTGCTATCGATGGGAGGTCGCCACATCAGCTACGAAGTCTACCTCTGCCACCTCCACGACAAGCACTTCGCCGCAATATAATAATCTTTGGAAATATTTAATGTATAAAAAAATATTGTTATATTTGCAGAACAATGGTTTATTGCTTATGGATAGGAATAATAAATATGACAATCTCATTGCGGCACTTAAAGTGAAAGCTGCCGAGATTCTGCCACAGGGGTCTCGGATGTCGTTGTACGGGTCGAGGGCACGAGGAGATGCCAAGGAAGATTCGGACTGGGATCTTCATATACTAATACCGGGCGAGGAGCGCGTGCCCTGGTCGGCATGGGATATCTATGCGTGGCCATTTTATGAGATAGGGCTAAAGTTTGATGAGATAGTCAATCCACGCATCTACTCATTCAAGGGGTGGGTAAAGCGTCAATTTTTGCCATTTCACAAGAATGTAGAAAGAGACAGCATAATCATCTATCAAAGTTGACATCATGACACTACAACCGGAAGAAAGAAAAGCGATAGTGACTTATCGTCTAAATAAAGCTAAGGAAACGCTTAAAGAAGTTAAGGCGGTAGGAGAATTAGGATATTGGAGTCTTGCAGCTAATCGACTTTATTATTCAGCGTATTATGCAAGTGTGGCTTTATTAATTCACAATGGAATAGAAACGTCAACTCATAAAGGAGCGATCCGAATGTTGGGGCAAATATTTGTAAAAGAAAATATCTTAACGACAGACGACTCCAAATTATTAGGAAGATTATTTTCTATGCGCCAAACCGGAGATTACGAAGATTTATTTGACTGGGAAGAAGAAGATGTTGTTCCACTCATAGACAAAGTAGAAGACTATATCGACCGGATTATCAAAACAATAGAATAATACTAAGATAAGCAGTAATAGTTTTCATTGTAAATCAGGTTATAACAAAACATCTCCGAAAGATTGAGGAACATGCTTAGAGCGCGTTCCTTAATTCTTACTCGCTGATGATCCAATCGGTGAGGGTGTGGCTGTCGGTGCTGAAGTTAA
>JBJEDL010000106.1:11808-52810 GCA_051872035.1 Lepagella sp. | reverse complement strand
CTGCTCAAAAATATCCGCCTCTACGACCCCAAAAATTTAAGGAACGCGCTCTAATCCCGGAAGCGACCATATTAGGGTGCCGGGGGCTATTCGCTGAGGAGCTCACGGAGCTGCTTGCGAGTGCTGAAGATGCGGCTCTTCACCGTGCCGATGGGCATATTGAGACGCTCGGCGATCTCGACATACTTATATCCGGCGACGTGCATCTCGAAAGGCTTGCGATAATCCTCCGGGAAATTCTTGATCATCTCGTCGATCTGCGAAGCGGCGAAACTGCCATCGGGCGACTCGAGCGAAGACTCTCCGGGGACGTTGAGATTATAGAGGTCGCCTGAAGACTCGATCAGCGAGATCTCACGCGCACGACGATGATAATTATTTACAAAGATATTGCGCATGATCGTCATGATCCAGCCGCCGAAATTTGACTTATCGACATACTTCGACTCATTGTCGAGAGCCTTGAGTGTGGTGTCTTGGACAAGGTCGTAAGCCTCCTCCTCGCTCAGTGTCAACTTGCGAGCTATGGAGAGCATATTTTTCTGCATCGAGATGACTGCAGTTCTGAAAGCGTCTGTCGTTTTCATTAAATTAAGAGGTTGTATGGGTTGTTAATACTATTGTTGATTGGTGTTGGAAAGAATATTTCTATTGATTCAATCTATTGGATAGCAAATTTATTGCCAAAAAAGTAAATGGCAAATATTTTTTTGTTAAAAATTCTTACTAATGAATAATATTTTGATAAAAATCAACCCAATATAACAAAATAATCCCATAAATGCCATAAATTTTTCTATGCCATAAAATTCGGTAATGACTAATGGCATAAAATTAGCGATGACATTATTCCTTAATCTCTACCTTAACGAGTTCGATGCGAGTTGTCGACATTTTTTTGATGGTAAACTTAAGGTTGTCGATCTCGAAGGTATCGTTTTGCTTGGGGAGGGCTTCGAGGTTTTCGAGGATATATCCGGCGATAGTGTTATACTGTTCGCTCTCCTTGATATCGAGGCCGAACTCCTCATTGATTGAAGAGATTTCGACACGTCCGGAGAATATGAAGCTATTGACACCGAGACGGCGAGCCACGATACGTTTATGGTCATGTTCATCTTCGATTTCGCCAAATATTTCCTCGACGATATCCTCAAGGGTGACGAGTCCGGCAGTGCCGCCAAACTCATCGACGATGATAGCCATCGACTTCTTCTCCGCCATCATGCGGCGCATCAGTTTGTTGGCGAGCATAGTCTCGGGGGTGAAGATGATGGGGCGTATCTTGCGAGTCCAATCGGTGGAGGCGTTCAGGAGCTCGGCGACATGGATATAGCCGACCACATCGTCGATATCCTCCTTATAAATAACGATTTTGGAGAATCCGGTGTCGATAAAACGCTGAGTCAGTTCCTCGCGCGAAGTATCGGCGAGAGGGAGAGCCACAATCTCATTGCGAGGGGTCATGCACTCCATCACCTGAGTATCCTTAAAATCGATAGCCTTGCGGAAAATCTTGACCTCATTCTCCACATTGGTCTTATCCTTGCGTCGTTCGATCGACTTCTGGATATAGTCGTCGAGTTCATCCATGGTGAGGAGTTGCGAACCGGCAGACTGCGACTTGATGCCGAAAAGGCTCATCAATCCGCGAGAGATCCAAGACACCAACCACGAAACGGGGTAAAATATCAGATACAAGAGATAGAGAGGCAAGGCGAAGAGACGCATCATAAAATTAGGGTTGATGCGGAATGTGGTCTTGGGGAGGAACTCGCCGGTGATGAGAATCAGTCCGGTGGAGATTACGGTGTTGGAGATCAGCACCAAAGACTCCTGATGATTGAAGATCTGTTCGAGCCGGGGATTGATCAGCGCCGAGAAAGCGATACCATAGATCACAAGCACGACATTATTGCCGACCAGGAGGGTGGAAATGAACATATCCTCATGATGGCTGAACATACGGAGGATCTTGTTGATGACACCGCCACGTGTGGCATCGATCTCGCGTCGCACCTTGCTCGACTGCACGAAGGCGATTTCCGAGCCGGAGAAAAGGCCGGAGAAGAGCATTGCAGCCAAGGCGATAAAGAGTGCTAAATTGAAAGATAATTCCATTATGGATTGGGGTTGTTTTGTATAATCGGGGAGGCTTGAGGGGATGCACCGGGGGCGGCAGTCACCGGAGCGGCGACAGGGGAAGCGGCAGAGGGAGTTCCGGCTCCGCCGGCGGCAAAATCCTGACTATTCACCGGGAAGATGCCTTGTGGCTTGATGATGCGATAAGAGGTGAGCCTCTCATCGCTCTCGAAGCCGATGCCCTCGAGGGTGTGGGTGGATGTCTCGATATGTATAAACGAATCGCTGTAGAGAATGCGGCGTCGCTGATCCCAATAGAGTTGTTCGGTCTGGAAGAGATCCTTGGGCACCTTGGTCATCTCGACATGGCCATCGAGACGCCACACCTTCTCCTGCGAGAAATAGCGAGCCGAATCGGCAGCCACCGTAGCGATAACCTGGAACGAGCGATCATACTTCTGCAGATAGAGCCCCTGCGGGAACGACCAATAGGGGGTGTCGACCTCATCATAGACCATCCAGATAGGAGCCACGATCTTATATTGCACCACACCCGAATCCGAGATGAAGGTGGCTACATTCTTGGTGGTCATCGTTGCCATCTTCTTGGGATTGAGCTTGGAGGCGACATCGATCTTGCGCTCCTCTCTACATCCGGTCGAGACGATGAGAGCCACGAAGAGTGCTATGAGCAGAAGTGATGATTTACGCATAGAGACAATAGGAGAGGATTAGCGGATCTTACGCTTGAAGAACCACACCTCGTTGAAATTCACACCAAGAGTGATGTTGAGATAATTCTCTCGGATCAGCGGATTGGGATGAGCTTGGCGAGCCTTCCACTCCAAGCCGAGATTGATCACCGTCTTACCTTCGGGAGTCGGGAAACCGAGTCCGGCAGTGACGCCATACTCGCGGAGGCCATTGCCATCGACTCTGAGATAATCGTTGATATAATAAGCACCGATGCGATAAGCCATGCGCTGGCCATAATTACCACGGACTTTGGGCACGAACTCAGCGCCGAAGCTATAGCGAGTACGGTCGTTGAACTCCATGCCGTTGAACACGATCTTATCTGGATTGTCGATCGAATAGAGGGGGGCATAGCTTGTCTTGCTCCACTGCTGCCAGAGGAAGTCAAACTCCACATTGAGTCGGCTGGCTCGCTGATGAGTGAAGCTGATACCGGCGCCCACGCTGTGAGGATTGTGATAATTGCCCTTCATGTCCATGCGAGCCACCTCGGTGGGCACCGACTCCTGCGACATCTCCTGAGTGGTAGCCCACACCGTGCCATTCATGCTCTTCTTGGGGCTATAGGTCACACCCAGTCCGATAGAGTTGTAGCGATTGATATTGAAAGAATATTGAGCGCCGATGACCACATTCCAGTCGCGGACTCTCATCACATGTTCGAACTTCGAGCTTCCGGTGTCGGGATTGGCGAAGACATCGTCGACGATCGTGCCGAAATCATAGCTGAAATTCGCACCGAGGGAGAATCCGGCGAACGTACCGGCGACGCCGAGATAGAACTCATTGATGCCACCCGAGCCTTGGTTCTCCATCGTGCCGTGAGCGATATCATTACCGAAAGCATATCCCACCGAGCTATAGGGGAGCAAGCCCACCGAAGCGCCCATAAACTTGCATATAGGGAACTGGAGGGTGACATAATCGAGTCCGCCACCGGTGGAATTATCCTTATGGCCATTCTCCTCGCTCCATATCAGCGAGAGGTCGGCACCCATGTCGAAGAGGAAGGTGGTGGAATCGATGGCGGCGTATGAGGCGGGGTTCATCACATTGATCTGGCGACCGGAACTCATGGCGATACCGACGCCGCCCATCTGACGTTGCATCGAAGTGGCGCGGTCGCCCAGGATGCCATATCCATACATCGAATAGGGGGTGTTGGCATTTTGTGCCATAGCGGCGATTGAGCAGATCAAGCAAGCCGCGAAGATTTTGATTCTTATCATAATGAATTATTATAATTGAAGATCCTGACCAGCCCGCGTCCTACGGCATCTGTGTCGATGCGATGAGGGATGGAGCGGCGTTCCAACTGCGAAGAGAGGAACATGGCATCACCGCCGGTGAGGATCATTTGTAGGTTATCATAACGAGCGAGGGCAGCATGATAGGAGGCAGCTATTTCAGCCACCAATCCGCCGACCACTCCGGAGCGAATGGCTGACTCGGTGTCGCAGCCAAAATCGCGGATATCACCCTCGGCATCTACCAGAGGGAGGCGAGAAGTGTGTTGGCGCAGCGAGCTGAATCGGAGAGCCAACCCGGGAGAGATATTCCCCCCGATGAAATGACATCCTGCCACCAGGTCGCAAGTCACGGCAGTGCCGGCATCCACGACCAGGCGAGGAGCATCATCATCCATAACCCCGACAGCCGCTGCGATGCGATCGACCCCGAGAGTGCCCGTGGTGGCATAATCGATGGCCATCGGCGAGGGAGTGTAGGGAGTGAGGTCAAGAAGTGGAAGTCCCGACCGACGGAGCATCTCGGCAATCTCGCAAGGATCGCTACCCACCTGACACAACGCCACGCCACCCACCTCCGGGTGGGCAAGCATATCGCTCAGCAGCGACGTGTCGCAAGCATCGTGACCGATCACTCCCCATTGCTGAGGAGTCTCTTCGCAATAGAGGGTCACCTTGCTGCAGGTATTGCCAATATCGACGGTCAGTATCCCTTTATGCTTCATCTTTCTCAGGGGTATGCGACATCTTCTGCTGCTTGCGCAGAGCGGAAGAGAGAATCCAAGATGCTACGATCTGGATCATGGCGCCGGCGAGGGTGAAGATGATAGTCTCATTGAGCATACGGAATGTCAAGACATTCACCCCGAGGCGACTCGAATTGTAGAACCAGAAGAAAGAGGCAATGCAGAAAGCGATGCCTGCCCAGACCTCCATACGGCGCATGCGGCGTGCGCGGAAAGGGCCATCCTTGCCGATGGCTCCGCCGATACGCGCACCGGTGAAGATCACCGCACCGGCTGCGAACACCCACTTGAAGATGGTGGCGAGCATGAAATTGTCGATCGCGAAAAATGGCGCCACAAGTCCTACAGCCACCAAGAGAAGCCCCAAATTGGAGAGCACCTCCATGATGGCACGAAGGCGGATGCGCTGTGGAGTGGGAGCGACTACCGACTCCCTGACTTGTCTATCTTTCATCACTTATTCGTTTCGTTTATGATATATACATCTTCGGTCGGCTTCTGCATGTGATACTCCTCGCGGGCTATCTGCTCGAGCTGCTCGGTGCCGGTGATGAGCTGCTCTCGGCGGGCTCGATAATACTCAGCGGAGTCATTGCATGACTGGATCTTCTCCTTGAGCTCCTTGATCTGACTCTGATACTCCATATTGCTCTTCCAGGAAGCATCATCGTTGAGATAGAGCAAAGTGATGACCAGCGCCCCTATCGCAATAACGGCGAAATGGGAGCGACGGCGCAACCAAAAACTAAATCTTTTTAATCCTTTTCCCATATACGGCGAGAAATTAAGTCTGTGTAATATCACCCCATCCATGGTCGGATGCGAGCGAGCATTAGAGCGCGTTCCTTAAAATTTTTGGGGTCGTAGGGGCGGATATTTTTGAGCAGATTTTGAAAGTCAAAGAGGGCGCAATGCGGGCATTGCAACCGATGCGACTTTCGAAATATGCCAAAAAGATCCGGACAAAGGTAACTAAAATTACCAGTATCCATTGCTAACTTTGTTATCATTTTAACTTTTTTATAGAATAATGTTAACAAAATGTTAATTGCAAATTGCGATTCTGAAATTCAAGGGAACGTTGAAGTTATCTAAGTCCTACGGCCCCAAAAATTTAAGGAACGCGCTCTTATCAACTTGCAAATTTAGCAAAAAAAGATGAGACTCAAAGGGTGAGTTTTTCAAATATCGTTTTAAGTCTACAAAATTTTTGTTAAAGGGTGTGAATATGGGTCTGATTCCGGGTCGATCTGGTCGGATCTTATTCCGGGTCGATATAAGAAGTGTGAGGCGTAAGGAGTGGAATTACTTCGCCCCGATCGGGATTGGCATACAGGTCGATACGCAAGGCATCCTCGCGGCGACGCTGCAATGTCACGGGGTCGAGGTCCACGGCGATGTGCATGGGGAAGAAACGTCTCACGTCGATGCGCCGTAGCAGCATCTCGGCGCCATCGAAATAGTCGGTGCCGATACGCGAATCGACCGGGAAGAAGCAGTAATCGATGACGTCGGGTGTGCAACGACAGGCCGTATCGGCAGATCGACTATGGAGCAGGGCCTCCACATCGCGCAGGCATGCCCGGTAATCGCCCATCGCCTTATTGATCTCCTCGGGAGTCGATTCGTCTTTCCAGTGCCAAGCATTCAGGTCGCCGGCATGGAAGATGCGGATGCCATCCACCTCCACCATATAAGAATTGCCGATGTCGGTCGAGGGGAGGGCGAAGACCGAGACTCTGCCGTCGGAGGCAGACTCATTGCTACGGAGGCTCCACACGATTTCGGGGGAAACTTTAGGTCCTGAATAGACCGATGTCGGGCTCAAGATATGGCGGATACGCTTGCTGACATCATGGCTCACCACATATCGGATATCGGCGAAGCGAGATGCCCAGCCAAAGATGGCAGGATTGTAGTGATCCTTATGTCCGTGAGACACAAAGACATAGAGAGGGCGGTCGGAAGGAAGATCCGCCACCTCTCGAGGCATCTTGGCGGGGAGAGAATCGCCATCGAGCCAATAATCGAACACCAAAGAGGCGGAGGGAGTCTCCACCAAAAAGCAATCATGCCATATATAAGTAACCCTTACCATAAAGTGCACTTCAAAACATCAAAAAATAAAAACCGACGCAAAGATAACCCAAATTTTGCAGAGGCGCGTATTTTTTAGTAATTTTGTGGTCAAATCAGAAGAATAAATGATAACAGCATCTGTAAAGAAACGAGAAAACATAGCTGAATATCTGCTCTATATGTGGCAGATAGAGGATATCATCCGTGCATGCGGCTTGGATATCGACAAGATCGAATCGGCTATCATCAGCCGCTATAGCGGTCTGAGCGAGCAGCAGCTCAAGGATACTCGCGAGTGGTATGAGTCGCTGATCGACATGATGCGCCGCGAGGGGAAGGAGAAGGAGGGGCACCTGCAACTCAATGTCAATACACTCAACGATATAGAGCAGCTGCATCGCCGTCTGCTCCGAGATCAGAAGTTTGCCGCCTACGCTGCGGAGTATTACAACACTCTTCCCCTGATAGTCGAGCTTCGCGCCAAATCGGGCGACAAGCAGAAGGGTGAGATCGAGACTTGCTTCGAAGCGATGTATGGCTTGCTGATGCTTCGTCTCCAACAGAAGGAGGTGAGCGAAGACACTCTCAAGGCGACTCGGCAAATCTCCCGATTCTTGAGCCGTCTGGCAGGGTATTATAAACAAGATTATAACAACGAACTCGAATTTAGCGAATAAACAGCACACCTTATAGCAATGAAAAAGATACTTATCACAGGATGTTATGGCCAGCTTGGTTCAAGTCTGCGCAAGGAGCTGGAACATGACAGCGACATCGAAGCCACCTATACCGACTACGACACTCTCGACATTACCGACCGAGAGGCAGTGGCGAAATATTTGACAGACAATCACTTTGACATCATCGTCAACTGCGCGGCATATACAGCCGTCGACAAGGCGGAGACCGACGAAATCTTGGCATCGTCGCTCAACACGGGCGCTGTGGGCAATCTCGGTGAGGCAGCCCGCAAGGCCGGCAGCAAGGTGATACACATATCGACCGACTATGTCTTCTCCGGCCAGGGCTATCGTCCCTACGAGGAGAATGACGAGCCCTATCCCCAGAGCATCTATGGCCGCACCAAGTTGGAGGGGGAAGCACTCCTCACCTCCTTCTGCCAGGACTCGATGATCATCCGCACCGCCTGGCTCTATTCGGAATATGGCAAGAACTTCGTCAAGACCATGCTTCAACTCGCTGAGACACGCGATCTGATCAACGTCGTAGCCGACCAGATCGGCACGCCGACCTACGCCGGCGACTTGGCGTCGGCGATCCACAGCGTGATCAACCACGACCGTTGGGTGCCCGGCATCTATCACTTCACCGACGAGGGTGTAGCTTCATGGTATGACTTCACCAAGGCTATCTTCGAGATTGCCGGCAAGGATCATGTGACAGTCAAGCCCATCAACACCGCCGCCTACCCCACCCCTGCCAAGCGCCCCCACTATTCGGTGCTCAGCAAGAATAAGATCAAGACTACTTTTGGCATCGAGATCCCCTATTGGCGCGACTCGTTGGCTAAATGTTTGCAATCTCTTCTCCAATCATAATATAGTATAAGGAACATCTTCTCCAATCAGAAGAAAAATAATGGAAGAAATTAACAAAGAGATCGAACGCCGACGCACCTTTGCGATCATATCGCACCCTGACGCCGGTAAGACGACACTGACTGAGAAATTACTTCTCTTCGGAGGTGCCATCCATGTGGCAGGCGCTGTGAAGAGCAATAAGATAAAGAAGACCGCCACCTCCGACTGGATGGAGATCGAGAAGCAGAGAGGCATCTCGGTAGCCACCTCTGTGATGGGGTTCAACTATGGCGACTATAAGATCAACATTCTGGACACTCCGGGTCACCAGGACTTCGCCGAAGATACGTTCCGCACTCTTACGGCGGTCGATTCGGTAATCATCGTGGTGGATGCCGCCAAGGGTGTCGAGACGCAGACACGCCGCCTGATGGAGGTGTGTCGCATGCGCCGCACGCCGGTGATCATCTTTGTCAACAAGCTCGACCGCGAGGGTCGCGACCCTTTCGATATCCTTGACGAGTTGGAGAAGGAATTGCAGATTGGTGTGCGTCCCCTCACTTGGCCCATCAACATGGGTGAGCGTTTCAAGGGTGTCTACAACATCTACGAGCATGGGCTCGACCTCTTCACTCCCTCCAAGCAGACCATCAGCGAGCGTGTCGAGATCTCGGATGTCAACTCCCCGGAGGTGGACAGTCTGGTGGGCGAGGAGAATGCCGCCAAACTTCGCGAAGACCTCGAGCTGATCGAGGGTGTCTATCCCGATTTCGACAAGGAGGCTTATCTGCGGGGAGAGTCAGCACCTGTGTTCTTCGGTTCGGCGCTGAATACGTTTGGCGTTAAGGAACTTCTCGACTGCTTTGTGGAGATCGCCCCATCGCCCCGCCCGATTATGGCGCAAGAGCGCGAGGTGCGTCCCGAGGAGGAGGGCTTCACCGGTTTTGTGTTCAAGATACATGCCAATATGGATCCGAACCATCGCAGTTGCATTGCTTTCGTCAAGGTATGCTCCGGCAAGTTCGAGCGCAATGTCTATTACAAGCATGTGCGCCACGGCAAGATGATGCGCTTTGCCGCTCCGACAGCCTTCATGGCGCAGAAGAAGAATATCGTCGATGAGGCATATCCCGGCGATATCGTCGGCATACCCGACACGGGCAATTTCAAGATCGGCGACACGCTGACTGCCGGCGAGGAATTGCATTTCAAGGGACTCCCCTCTTTCTCCCCCGAGATGTTCAAATATATCGAGAATGCCGACCCGATGAAAGCCAAGCAGCTCGACAAGGGTATCAACCAGCTGATGGATGAGGGTGTGGCTCAGATGTTTGTCAATCAGTTCAATGGTCGCAAGATCATCGGCACAGTGGGTCAGCTTCAGTTCGAAGTGATCCAATACCGACTGCTGCATGAATATGGTGCTCAATGTCGCTGGGAGCCGATAAGTCTCTACAAAGCCTGCTGGATAGAGAGCGACGACCCGGAAGCCTTGGCAGCCTTCAAGAAGCGCAAACATCAATTCATGGCATTAGACAAAGAGGGTCGCGACGTCTTCATGGCCGACTCCAACTACGTGCTCCAAATGGCACAAAGCGACTTCCCGAAAATCAAATTCCACTTTTCAAGCGAATTTTAAGAGCGCGTACCTTAAAGAAAATGGGAATAATGTTGGTAAAAAGAGGGGGAAGTGTTGCATAATCGAACTGAATGAGTTATCTTTGCGTTGTAAAGAAAGAGATCTGAAAAAATCCCACATCAAAGCAAATTGGGAAACTCATCAAAATAAAAAGAAATGCCGAGACAAGTTTGCCTTTCAATGGCGGGCCCCACATCGCAAGATGATGACCCACGGGTCACAGGCGGATTACAAAGATTGGTAAACCCTCAAATCCTGTCGTTCGGAGTTTCGTCACATTCCTTTGATGTGGACCTTATAGAAGCCGATGATTGCCCCCGATGCATTCATCGGCTTCATTTTTCCAACTCTCTTACACTACCTCACAAGTATAATATAAAATAAAACCATAAATCTATGCTCGACGTAAAAGAAGCAATGTTGCAACGCACCAGTGTGCGCCGCTACGAAAGGGAGGCTATCCCTGCCGAAACGATGGAGTTCATCTATCGCGCCGTTGAAAACACTCCGACCTCTTATAACGGTCAACAGTTCTCCGTGATCGATATCGACGATCAGTCTCTCAAGGAGCAGCTCTATGAGCTGACCGGCCAGAAGCAGCTGAAGACCTGCAATCGTCTTTTGATCTTCTGCTCGGACTATAATAAGATTACCATACTCGCCGAGTCTAAGGGATTGAAGATGCCGGAACTCACCAACACTATGGATGGTGTAACGATCGGCATTATCGATGCTTCGTTGGCTATGATGAGTGCCGTAGTGGCAGCACAGGCATCGGGATTAGGCTCCAACTGCATCGGCTATCTGCGCACGGTCGACCCGCGCAAGGTGGCTGAATTGCTTCACCTTCCGAAGGGGGTATTCGTGGTGTGTGGTCTCGCTTTGGGAGTGCCTCGCGAGCATCCCGACCTGAAGCCCAAGCAGCCGGCATCGCTTGTGTTCCATCGCAACGCCTATCGTCAAGATCGCGAGAAGATGGTAGAAGAGCTCACCGCCTACGATGAAGTAGTGAAGCAATACAACCGCACCCGCTCCGGCGGCACGACCGATAACGACTGGGTAGCGCACATCATCGACTACTACGACCACGCCATGACCTACCGCATCAAAGACTACCTACGCGACCAAGGCTACGACATCCAACGCTAAAAACCGCATTGCGAGGGGTAGGGAATAACTGAAAAACGGAGCTTAAGCCTCGGCTTAAACTCCGTTTTGTCGCGATAGCATTGTTTTATTATTTCGGCAATGTCTGCGACAATTACCTACTATGTAGACAATCGAGATTAAAAAAAGTTTAATCGGATATGAAAAAAATTTCACATCCGATTAATTTTTTCTTTATTTTGAATCCTTCTGCCGGCAAAAGCGGCTTCTGTCGAGGGGATTCCCTCTTATTTTTCGGATTCTACCTTCTTGCAATCAGCCTTAGCCTTCTTGCAGCATGCGGTTGAATCTTTCTTGCAGCAACCGGCACCCTTCTTGCAATCAGCCTTAGCCTTCTTGCAGCAAGCTGCGGAGTCTTTCTTGCAGCCGGCTTTAACCTTCTTGCAGCATACAGTTGAGTCTTTCTTGCAATCGGCTTTGCCCTTTTGGCACTCAGCCTTGGCAGCTCCTGATTTAGACTTCTTGCAGCATGACTGGGATTGAACTTGTTCGGACTTCTGGCAGCACTGAGAGCCTGAAGTAGTGGTCTGAGTTTGAGCCATAGCCAAAGAAGAAGAGATGAGGGCTATGACAGCGATCAAAAATAGTTTCTTCATAACGGTAATGTTTTAAATGTTACTTTGTAAAGATAGACAAAAATAGCGCTGAAAAGTTTAAGAAGGATGAACAAATATCAATAAAATCAAGAAAAACGGTGGCAAAATGCTCGAAAAAGAATCCATAATGCATACTCAGCGCATAGACAATCAATCGGAGAAGGGAGAGAGCAGAGAAAAAAAGAGAGCATCGATATAAAAAAGAGACTGTGTCGATATAAAAAAGAGACTGTGTCGATATAAAAAAAGAGACTGTGTCGAGGGAGTCGACACAGTCTTGAGATGATCTTATGAAAGGGTGATTAGTCCTTTTGGTTTATTTTTTAACCTTATCAACGATAGCTTTGAAAGCCTCGGGGTTGTTGACAGCGAGTTCGGCGAGCACCTTACGGTTGATCTCGATACCTGCTGCATGGATAAGGCCCATGAGCTTGGAGTAAGAAAGGTCCTCGAGACGAGCGGCAGCGTTGATACGCTGGATCCAGAGGGCGCGGAAATTGCGCTTTTTAGCCTTGCGGTCACGATAGGCGTAGGTCAGACCCTTCTCCCAAGTATTCTTGGCAACGGTCCAGACATTGCGACGGCTACCATAGTAACCGCGAGTCAATTTCAATATTTTCTTTCTCTTTGCTCTTGAAGCAACATGATTTACTGATCTTGGCATCTTTTTTAATTTTTTTGGATGTCAGCGGCAATAATAATTTGCACTTGCGGGGCTAAACATCCGGTTAATAAAAATGGATTGAATTAAAATGCTTGCATTGTAGGTCAAGACTGCCCTGCAATTAGCGAAGGTTAAGGAGCGCGCGAACCTGCTTGATGTTAGCGGAATCCACCAATCCTGTGTGGTCGAGATTTCTTTTACGTTTTGTACTCTTCTTTGTCAGGATGTGGCTATGGTAAGCGTGTTTCCTTTTGATTTTGCCGGTACCGGTCAGAGCGAAACGCTTTTTGGAAGCGGCATTAGTCTTTACTTTAGGCATTTTGTTTAAAATTTAGTTGTTAACATTTCACCTCGGCACGGAGTGCCTACGGTCTCTAATTTACTCAATCGCCAAGTGACATTGCTGTCCTTGTAATGATTCTCAAAAGATCACCTATGCAATAACGCAACGAATTGCGAATTATTGTCTGTTTTGTTTAAAATTTTTGAAAATTTTTAATCTTCTGACTCAGAAGCCTCCTCTTTGGGAGCCTTGGGAGCCTTCTCCTCCTTCTTCTTGGCAGAAGCCTTGAGGGGAGAGAGCATGATCGACATACGCTTACCCTCGAGCACGGGCATCATCTCCACCTTGCCAAGATCCTCGAGATCATTGGCGAAACGAAGCAAGAGCACCTCACCCTGCTCCTTAAAGAGGATCGAGCGGCCGCGGAAGAAGACGTAAGCCTTCACCTTAGAACCCTCCTTGAGGAATCCCTGGGCATGCTTGAGTTTGAAGTTATAGTCATGATCGTCGGTCTGCGGGCCGAATCTGATCTCCTTCACAACGACCTTAGTAGCCTTCTGCTTCTGTTCCTTCTGGCGCTTCTTCTGCTGATAGAGGAACTTCTGGTAGTCGATGACACGACACACCGGGGGCTCAGCGTTGGGAGAGATTTCGACGAGATCGAGTTCTTGATCCTCAGCGATGCGAAGAGCCTGAGAGATGGTATAGATGCCTTGTTCGACATTATCGCCGACGAGGCGGACTTCGCGAGCGCGAATAGACTCATTGATCGCGTAAGGATCATTGCGATGATCGCCGGGGCGACCGGGGCGTTGGCCGGGGCGTTGATTCCCCGCCGGGCGGCGTGGGCCGTTAAATTGAGGTTTTTTCTCCATTAAGTGTTTTAGAGTATGTTCTTATTCTTGTTTTGAAAGTGTTGTCGATAGCTATTATTTATTGACGTTCACCGGTCTGTTCGGCTACGAGGTCGCAGATGAGGGAAGCAAATTCCTCGACCTTCATCGAGCCCTTATCACCCTCGCCCTGCTTACGCACAGAGACGGTAGACTCCTCTACCTCCTTCTCGCCGACGATGAGCATATAGGGGATGCGCTTGAGCTCGTTGTCGCGGATCTTCTTGCCGATCTTCTCGTTGCGATCGTCGACCACGGCGCGGACATCGCTCTGTTCCAGAGTCTTGGCTACGCTATAGGCATAGTCGTTATACTTCTCCGAGATAGGGAGGATGACACACTGCTCGGGGATGAGCCAGAGGGGCAACTTTCCGGCGGTGTGCTCGAGGAGCACAGCCACGAAGCGTTCCATCGAGCCGAAGGGGGCGCGGTGGATCATCACCGGACGGTGCTTCTGGTTGTCAGCACCGGTATATTCCAAGCCGAAGCGCTCGGGGAGGTTATAGTCCACCTGGATAGTACCGAGCTGCCAACGGCGGCCGATAGCATCCTTGACCATGAAGTCGAGTTTCGGACCATAGAAGGCAGCTTCGCCCTCTACTTGGCGGGCCTTGAGACCCTTCTCGGCGCATGCCTCGATGATCGCATTCTCGGCGAGATGCCAATTCTCATCAGAGCCGATATACTTCTCCTTGTTCTTCGGGTCGCGCAGAGAGATCTGCACTTCGAAGTTCTTGAAATCGAGAGCCTTAAAGATATAGAGGATGATATCCATCACTTTGAGGAACTCACCCTTGATCTGCTCGGGGGCGCAGAAGAGGTGGGCATCATCTTGCGTAAATCCGCGCACGCGGGTCAAGCCATGGAGCTCGCCGCTCTGTTCATAGCGATAGACGGTGCCGAACTCGGCGAAACGGAGCGGCAACTCGCGATAGCTGCGGGGATAAGCCTTGAAGATCTCGCAGTGGTGGGGGCAGTTCATCGGTTTGAGCATATACTCCTCACCCTCTTGTGGAGTTTTGATCGGCTGGAAGGAATCCTTGCCATACTTAGCCCAGTGGCCTGAAGTGACATAGAGAGCCTTATTACCGATATGGGGAGTGATGACTTGGAGATAACCGTAGCGCTTCTGGATCTTGCGGAGGAACTGCTCGAGGCGGTCGCGCAGGGCAGCGCCCTTGGGGAGCCAGAGGGGAAGGCCGGCGCCCACGGTGTGGGAGAAGGCGAAGAGCTCCATCTCCTTGCCCAGAAGACGGTGGTCGCGCTTCTTAGCCTCTTCGAGGAGAGTAAGATACTCATCGAGCATTTTCTTCTTGGGGAAAGTCACTCCATATACACGCACGAGCTGGTTGCGCTTCTCATCGCCGCGCCAGTAAGCGCCGGCGAGGGTGGTGATCTTCACCGCCTTGATGGGGGCAGTGTTGGGGATATGCGGACCACGGCAGAGGTCGGTAAACGAACCCTGAGTATATGTGGTGATATGGCCATCTTCGAGCTCGCTGATAAGTTCACACTTATACTCCTCGCCGCGATCGCCAAACATCTTGAGAGCGTCCGCCTTAGAGATATCGGCGCGAACGATCTCCTCCTTATTGCGAGCGAGTTCGAGCATTTTAGCCTCGATCTTGGGGAAATCTTCGGCTGTAATCTTATGTTCACCCGGGTCGATATCGTAATAGAAACCGGTCTCGATGGCGGGACCGATACCGAACTTCACGCCGGGATATAGCTCTTGGAGGGCTTCAGCCAGAAGGTGGGCTGAAGAGTGCCAGAAGGCATGCTTGCCTTCTGGGTCATCCCATTTAAACAATTCGATAGATGCGTCGGCAGAGACGGGACGAGAGATGTCCCAATCTTCGCCATTAACTTTGGCGGCAAGCACGTCGGCAGCGAAACGGGGGCTGATGCTTTCGGCAATCTGCAAAGGAGTCACACCTGATTCGAACGACTTTACACTTCCGTCGGGGAAGGTGATATTGATCATATATGTTGTAATAAGTTACAAGTTAATACTCTATTGAAATATATGCACTACGAGAGCATGTATCTCCGCGCGTGCATACTATCGCGCAAAGATACAAATTAATTTTCAAATAGCAAAATGTAATGTAATTGCGTATCCCTATTGGTCGTCGAAATCTTCGAGATCGTCATCGTCGTCGAAATCCATAAAATAGGTGTCGGCGTATGAGCTTTCGCGGAATTTAGCCATTTCGCGGGAGTCTCGCTTGGTGGGGCGTCCCAACCCTTTGCGACGATCCACGAATCCGGAGATGCGAGTCATCTCCAAGAGTTCATATTGCGACTGCGGAGTGATATTCTCCAAATATTCGGGCACGAGCTTCGCCCCGAGTCGGTTGGGAGCCAACGCCTTGACGCGGAAGGTGTAGGTGATCGGCGGCTTACGCACATCGATCACATCGCCCGGACGAATATTATGGGATGGCTTTACAGCAACTCCCTTGATGGAGATACGTCCCTTCTTGCAGGCCTCGGTGGCTATGGTGCGCGTCTTGAAGATGCGCATCGCCCAGAGCCACTTATCGATTCGTTCCTCTTGTGCCATATCAGTCTATCAGTCGACAATGTTACGGACCAGACGGATCACCTCCTTATCCCGATCATTATACAATCTCACTTCCCCACTCGTCACAAGTCGAGCACGAGTTACCTCCTCGAGAGCCACCAAGAAGGCTGTCTCACTGTTGTCGGCATCGGGGCACACCATGCGCGTCGTGGCTATCGCGCTGAAAGATATGCAGTTGGGATACTCCATATTGACATCGAGTGCACCATTCAGTATGTTGCATCCGGTGTTGCCATGCACCTTCGACTCGTTGACATCGATCACGAGTTTGACATTACGATTCTTCACCTCAACCTCGTTGATGTGGCTCACACGCCATGCACCATTGAGGAACTCGAAATTCTGATGCAAGAGTTTCATCACCTCATTGCCGGCCTCGTCGTAGAGGGTGAGGATGTAGTCGCTATCGACCTCCTCCCAACTATAATACTTGGTGGCGCCCATAGCGGTGTTGATCTCATAATCGGTGAGACCCTCCTTGCCACACATCATCATGGTCATCGCCACATTCGAGAAACTCAGTGTCGAGTCTTGAGCGTTATAGTTATATCCGCCGTTCATCACGTTGCAACCATTATTGCCATAGAATCGGCCCTCCGAGGGCACAAACTTCAGATAGGGAGCCTTCTCGCCGACACACTTCTTGCCATAGACGGTCTCAATCGCCCAATCGCCCATCACTGCGCCACGCTTCAGTTCATCGGGAGTGTAGACACCCACCTCCTTCTTCACCACGATCTCCTCGCGGTCGCCCGGCAGGGTGGCATCCACCTTGTTGGAATTCTTGTGAAATATGCTGTTGTATAGGTCGCACGAAGAGAGCGACAGCGAGAGCGCTATCAGGGAGAGGCCTAAGATTACCTTGTTTTTTCTCATAATTCTATATTAGATATTAGATGTATAATTAAGATGCTTCTAATTATTAAGAGTCGTAAATATCCAAAAAGTTTAGAGCGCAATCCTGAATATTAAAATTTTGCTTTCATAAGGGCTAATATTTTGGACATATTTTTAGAGCGCGTTCCTTTAATTTTATTGCAGAAGAGTGAAAGAAGTCTTTGATTTTTCATAATTTTGCAAATACGATCTTTCATTAGCCATTATCTTTAGAAATTATGACTGACAAGGAGTTTGAAATATTCTTCAAGAAACTATACCTGCCGTTGGGTATGTATGCTTTGCGCCTTGTGGAGGATGCAGATATCGCGGAAGATCTTGTGCAAGAGACATTTATAAACGTATGGCTATATCTGCAGAAGGGTGGTAAGATCGACGATTTTTCATCGTTCATCTATCGGTCACTTCGGAATGTATGTTTGTCACATCTTCGTCGAACTAAGGAGATGTGTGATATTGACGATGTCTCGGAGGTGGAAGATGAAGTCATCGATACCTCTATCCGAGATGCTCGGATATGGCGAGCTATAGATGGATTGCCTAAAAAGTGTAGAGAGATTTTCCTTATGAGCAAACGCGATGGCTTATCCAATTCTGAAATCGCAGAGGAACTCAACTTGTCTGTTAAGACTGTCAAGAATCAGATTACCAAGGCTTTCAGCAGACTTAGAGATGCACTGTCAGATGACCATAAACCATTCTTCTTACCGTTCTTATAGGGTGATAAGAGCGAGTAAAATCACGCTATAAAATCAAATTCTAAAAAAAATCATTCTGGCAATAGGACCTTTTGATATCTTCTGCGTCATAGATGTAAAAAGATGACGTATGAAAGATAATAATATAGACTTCGTGGCCCGGCATTATCGGGAGGATCGCTTCGATAGGAATGCCGGATGGCGTCGATTGGGGATTGCATACAACCCGAAGCGCAGATGGCTAAAAGTGGCGGCGGCAGTGACACTGACGTTAGTGCTCTCCACGTCAGCCGCAATCATATATCGCAACTATAATAGTGAAGTCGCTCCTGAAATCGAAGCGCCCACTCAGAACATAAATTCATTGACCGAAGTGAAAACAATAGATTTTGAGGAGGCTTCGCTCTCGGAGGTTGTAGTGAAAATAGAGAACGCATATAATGTCAAGGTGAGCAACTTGCCCGACAATCCGAGTGCATATAAACTGTCGTTGCATTATGAAGGTACACCGACTGACCTGATCGCTGAGATCAATGAAATACTTGGCACGAAGATGACCGTCGAACAGAAATGAAACGCATATTCCTCCTTCTGATGATGTCGATGTGCTTTTATGCCATCGGAGTTGCTCGCAATGTGACTCTAAGGGCTGTCGACCGGCCTGCTTCTGTCGTGTTTAGGAGCATCGTGTCGCAGACCGGTATGAATTTTGTGTATTCCTCCGATCTGCTGGAGGATATGCTCGTATCAATAGATGTCAAGGATGTCTCTTTAAAGAAAGTCTTGTCGATTATGTTCAAAGATTCTGATATCGAATGGAAAATCAAGGGGAAGAACATTGTCTTAAAGAGAAAAGTTAAAAGGGAGAAGAACAAAAAGAAGTATATCAGTCGCAAATCAACACCTGTCACCAATATTCCGACAGCTGCAACACCGGTGATGCTCGAGGAGGTAATAGTGGTGTCTCGGCTGGAGTCTCCGGCTGTTGAGACTGCCGAGATTGGAGCTAAGAGACTCACTGCGCAAGAGATAACCAATACCCCGGTTCTTTTAGGAGAAAGCGATGTGATCAAGACTCTCCAGCTTCAACCAGGCATCACTGAAAGTGAAGAGGGTATGGCGGGCATGAATGTGCATGGCGGCAATCAGGATGAGTGTCTCTATATGCTTGACAATGTGCCATTATATCAAGTGAATCATTTGGGAGGATTGTTCTCGGCATTTAACACCGAAACTATCAGGAATATCGACTTCTTTCGATCATCGATACCCGCTAAATATGATGGCAGACTCTCCGCCTATCTTGATGTCCGTACTAAAAACGGCAATACTTCGGGACATCACGGCTCGTTTAGACTCGGGCTGACATCCGGAGCATTCAATATCGATGGCCCATTAGGAGAAAAGACCACATACTCTATGGCGTTGCGTAGATCATGGTTGGAACTGATATCTCTGCCGATGATGGCAATCGTAAACTCATCGGCCGATGATGAAAAGAAACGCTTCAGATATGCTTTTATGGACTTAAATGCCAAGGCGACACATCGCTTTTCGGATAAGATTTCCGGCCATGTTTCCTTCTATTTCGGCGATGATGTGTTAAAGACCGGAAGCGAGGATAAGCAAGTGCCGGACTATGGCTGGTATAGCAAAGAGACTTCTGATTATCGATGGGGCAACATCGTGGCGCAATTGGGTCTTGACGTGAGAGTTAGCGCCACCACTTCATCCGAATTTACGTTGGCATATACTCGCTATGCCTCTGCGATGAAGCATACTTATCTTACCAAAGAGATATATCCGGATCGCACGGATGAAACACGTTCGGCTACCCGGACCGACAACGATATCAACGACTGTATATTCCGAGCTGATTTCTTATGGAGACCCGGTCAAGGCTTGAATATTCGCTATGGTGCCGGCTATACTCTTCATTCATTTCTCCCGGCGGCTACTCAGCGCAGTTATAGTGTAGGGGAATATCTTGCGGAGAGTCGTGATTCGAATTTTAGATATTTAGCACATGAGGCAAAAATATATATTGAAGATGATTGGCGAATATCCGATCGCTTTAGAATCAATATCGGTGTGCATGCATCATTGATGGCGATCGATGGCAAAACATATTTCGGCTGTGCCCCCAGAGCATCTGTCAGTTATCATCCGAATCCGAATTGGGCATTCAAGGGCGCATACGCCCGAACCAACCAGTATGTACATCAATTGTCGCAAACCCATCTATCCTTGCCGACCGATCAGTGGGTGCCGGTGGCTGGCGACTTAAAACCTCAAAATGCTGACAAACTCTCCGTCGGTGCATATTGGCAGAATCAGACCGGTGAATATGCCGCCTCGATCGAAGGCTACTACAAATTTATGCACCATATTATCGACTATCGCGATGAGTACTATCTGCAACCTCCCATTGAGACGTGGAATACTCAACTTTGTTCCGGAAGTGGGTCAGCCAAGGGTCTCGACATTCTTTTTGAGAAGAGATATGGCAAACTGACCGGGCATATCTGCTATTCTCTTGCTTGGGCAAATCGCACGTTTGCCGACAAAAATGGAGGGATGTCTTTCCCTGCTCGGTTTGATCATCGTCACACTGTTAACATGCTGATAAATTGGAATATCAATGACAGAATCAGCATAAATGCTGCATGGACCGGTCATTCCGGTAATAGAGTGACTCTTATCGATCAGATGTGGTCATCTCCCGATTTTGACAATGAAACAGGCTGTGATGATATCCCTCTGAAAACTCAGATTAATAATTACCGACTCCCATTCTATCATCGTCTCGACTTGTCTTGCATCCTGCATCTCAAACGTGGATATTGGACTTTTGGTCTCTTTAATGCTTATTGCAATATGAATACCATCGCAATCCGACGTACATACGACAAGAATCATAATCCGGTGTTTCAGAAGGTAAAGCTCCTTCCTGTGATACCCTCAATCTCATACACATGGCAATTCTAAGATTTATATACTCGATATTACTAATGATGCTCCTTGCGAGCTGTTATGAGAATTTTGAACCTGATATCGACTCTATGCCGGTGTTGTGCCTTAATTCTCAGATTGCTGTGGGACAGCCGATTCATGTCTCTGTGTCGCATACTTGGAGTTATGCCAATCAGAGTCTTGATCCAAATCATGAAGTGGCAGATGCCGTAGTTCAGATTTATGTCAACGGCATATTGACAGAAGATGATTATCTCCCCAAAGAGGGAGACTTGATCCGCATCGTGGCTGAATGCCCTACATACGGCGATGCCGAGGCTGAAGTATTCGTGCCTTTTGCCACTCCGATTGAAGCTGATAAGATTGCACCGACGATCAGAGAAATACGTTATTACGAAAGCGATGCTCAATATGGAGATATGATAGTCGATATATCTTTCGATCTCTCTATAGAGATGACAGTTACAGACCTTGATCTACAAAATAATTATTTTATGTTTGCCTATCAATCATTCAATCAGGAAGAAATATCGGATGATGCCGACGATCCGACGGAGGCGTTCGGATGGAGTATCGGATCTTTTGAATATAACAGTGAACCGATCTTCAAGGAGCATATTGGTGAGTTTGAAACAGTGATTGGAAGTGACGATATTCCTTTTACACACTTCACCGATCGACAGTTTGCCGGCTCTCATTATACTCTGCATTTGAAATTTACGAACTGTGTCTTTATTTTAGATATGGATGATTATGACGAAAATCTTTTGGATTGCGGAGTAATTCTATATCTAAAGGCCATTTCAGAGAGCTATTATAATATGGCGCTCTACCGTTGGAACGCAGATCATGGCATCATCGAAGATCTGTCGGATATCGGACTTGCCGAATCAAAATGGGGTTACAGTAATGTCTCCACCGGAGCCGGCGTCGTAACGGCTGAAAACGTGTCATATCTCAATATTAATCTGAAAGAATTTTTTAAAAGCGAGCTCCTTAAAATTTTTGAAGGAACGCGATCTAAACACAATCTTATAAATACAACAAAATGAAAAAACTATTCTTACTGGCAACTATTATCATATCGATAGTTGCGATCACATCTTGTAGTGAAGATGAACCAATCCCCATGGAATGGGAATTTAGCGCCTATGATCAGAGTGCAGTGACAGTTGTTTACACACCCGATTATGCTTATCAAGTTTCGATTCAAGCCAATCACGCCTACGATGGAGAAATCACGCTCCGATGCACTAACTATCCGACTGTTTCGATAAAGGGAAACAGTGAAGATGGAAGTTACATCAGCCGTGAAGGTGGCTTCCGTGTCGTTCAAGAGAATGAGAATACGATCAAAGTCAAATTCTCGCCAATAGAGACATCAGCCCCAACAAGCGACATAGTGATGATAGATGGCAAAAACAACAAAAAATCCAACGCTACCACCATATCCATCACCCGCCCCAATAACCAAAATCTGTGAGAAATAAATAGCCCTATTCTACACGAGAAACCTATAATCAACAAAGATAATCATAAAAAACAACAAGAAATGAAGAAAAACATTTTGCTGCTCATCATCTTTTTTATAACTATTGCAATTCAATCATGCAATAATATAGAGCAACCGACAAGAGAACAATCATATCAAGATAGAAAATTTGAAGTAGTCTATATTGAGAATCTCTCGAGTGCCAGCACTCGTGCATATTCTGATTCTTTGCAGAGTTCAGGCCCGATTCTAAAATTTAGAGATAAAAGAGCCTATGAACAAACTCTCGATTCTGTTCGAGCCTTATCTGAGGATGAAAAAATCTCATTTTTTCA
Source organism: Lepagella sp. (assembly GCA_051872035.1). Taxonomy (GTDB): domain Bacteria; phylum Bacteroidota; class Bacteroidia; order Bacteroidales; family Muribaculaceae; genus Lepagella. The sequence continues at coordinate 30,135 of JBJEDL010000106.1, read as the reverse complement.
ACAAATTGGATTTGAGGGAGCTTATATGATCCTGAATAATGCTAACGAAGAGCTGGATATTGCTTTTGACAGAGCTGAAACTTTAGACTCCATAGCAGGCTCTAACCTCATACTTAACTGCGTGGCAAAGTATGATGGAGTTCTCTTATTCAATGAAAAGGATTCATATGACGTAACACCTTCTTTGCCATTCTATGATGAGAAAGCAGAACTTCTCGGCAATAAAGATGGTTATGTTATGATAGGCCAAGAAATTGTAGCTCCACAATATGCAGCTCCTGGCCCTCCATATAACGGTAGTTTTATAAGATACACGGCTGAAGTCAAAGTAAAAAACGGCAAATATACAAGCTATTTCAGATTAGGTCGTATTGGCTCAAATATGGGATTCCAATTGGAAACATACAGAAGAATTTTGTGCTTTAAGAAATCTGATAAAAATTGTTGTTATGATGGAGAATTGGAAATATACAGCAATGGGAAATCCGAAAAGATCGTTATACATAATAGCAAAGGCAATTGGAAAATGTATAGCCAAGTAAGGAGCTATTCTCCACGAATAAATATGAAGATGAAAAATTTTTCATCTACCAGAAACTCTAACAACAAAGTTTCCAAAACGATTCTTAACGTTTTAGTTCAATAATTTATAGGGCTGTTTATATTCTCAAGATAAAGCGAGTTGGATAGTTTTGCATCAGCTATCCAACTCGTATATATTTAGAGCGCAATCCTGAAAATTTCCAAACATCAAGGACTCGACATAACTGAAATTCTAAACCTTTCGGCAAAATACTCCTCTAATTATATAACTGAAGAAAGGTGATAAATATTGTCATGCCAAACTCTCGAGTCGGCTCACAGCATCTTGCGGGATTTGGTGGCAATCTATGACAATAGAAGGCCGAAGTGAACGTTTTATAAATATGAAGGTATGCGAAATAGTCGCCCCGGGGGCGCTACGACATATAGGTATTACGCTATGGATGGTGGTGTGTTGCACCATATCAGCCATGGCGCAGATCGACGCTGAGCAAGTGATCAACATCGGCCGCAATGTCTTGTCGATGGAAGACTATATGCTGTCGATCCAATATTTCAATCAAGCCATCAAGGCAAAGCCATATCTGGCAGAGCCCTATTTCTTGCGTGCCTACGCCAAGTTGTCGCTCGAAGACTATGAAGGGGCAGAAGAGGATTGCACCCTCTCAATCGAGCGCAATAAGTTCAAGACCGAGTCGTATCGACTACGCGGTTTTGCGCGGCAGGCACTTCGCAAGGATTCTCTTGCCGTCGAGGACTATAACATCGGCTTGCAATACAATCCTCAAGACAAGTATTTCCTCTACTACAAGTCGGTGGCACTCACCGAGTTGAAGAAGTACACCGAAGCCGACAGCACGTTCCGGACTTTATTGCGGCTCTACCCGAAGTTTGAGGAGGGGTATACCGCACGGGGACGTCTACGCACACTCCAGGGGGACACCATAGCCGCCTTGGAGGATATCGACATGGCGATCAAATGCTCAGCCACGAGCCTGCAGCCCTATCTGATACGCGCCGACATCAACGTGCATCGTCGCCAATGGGAGCAGGCACTCGCCGACATGGATGAGGCGATACGCCTCAAGCCCCATGAGGCAGACTATTATCTCAACCGCGCCTTCATCCGCTATAACATGGATGACTATTTCGGCGCCATGTCCGACTATAACTATACCCTCGAGCTCCAGCCCTACAACACGGCGGCACTCTTCAACCGCGCCCTCTTGCGCTATGAAGTAAAAGACCTCAACCGCGCTGCCAACGATTTCAAAGAGGTGCTCAAACTGAAGCCCGACAATTTCCATGCCCGTTACAACTTGGGTTTGGTCAACTTGGAGCGTGGCGATTATCGTTCGGCACTCGAAGATTTCGACGCCATAGCGCGGCGCTATCCCCGCTTCTACCCGGTCTATTACGCACGCGCCGAGGCGCTCAACAAGCTTGGCAATACTCGTGGCGCCATGATCAGCCTCCATCAGGGCGACGAACTGGTGAAAGCATACGTCAAGAATCCGGAGCGCAATCCCTTGGATCGCCCCACCATCGACTCGGGCAAGTCTAACGATGGCCGCAGCGACTCGGGCGAAGAGAGCGAGGAGGAGATCATGAACAAATTCAATCAGCTCATCACCTCGTCGGAGGTAAGCGACACCCAGCTCTCGTACAATGACCGGATCAAGGGTCGCGTGCAAGATCGCGACATAAATGTGCAACTTGAGCCCACCTATATCATATCGACCATCGCCGGCGGGGAGTCGCTGAAATCCACCTCCAATTATTTCCGAGCCCTCGATGAGTTCAACCGCAAGCAGTATATCGGGCAGAAGCTCTACCTCACCCCCGAAGTGGAGTTGACACAGTCGCAATATGAAGAGCTCTTCACACTGGCAGGGCAACTTGAGGAGACAGCCCGCGACAGTGAGCGGCCGGCCGACTGGCTCGTGCTCGGAGTCATACGCACGCTTCTCAAGGATAGCGAAGCGGCGCTTCGAGCCTTGGATCGCGCCATCGAGCTTTATCCCGACTTCACACCGGCATATATGCAGCGTGCATACGCTCGCCAAATATCAAGCGACTCAAAGCAGAAACTGATGGCAATCGCCGACTATGACCAGGCACTCCGCATCGACCCCTCGCTCACCTACGCATGGCACAACAAGGGGAATATCTACTATCAGACCGGCGATCTGACATCGGCGCTCAGCTGCTATAGCGAGGCACTCGCCATCGACCCGCAATTCGCATCAGCGCTCTACAATCGCGGCATCACCTACCTGCGGATGGGCAACCGCTCCCAGGCCTTCGCCGACCTCAGCAAAGCGGGCGAATTGGGGGTATTGGCATCATACAATCTGCTGAAACGAATGAAATAACTTGCATAATTCGCAAATATATAGTAACTTTGCAGCGCTTTTAGAGCAAAACGTGTGATGGGAAATTTGTCGACACGTCTTTCGGGCGTGTTTGCACCCCGCGCTAATGCACGGAGCACAAAATTTTGAGTAACACAACAACCAAACAAAATGAAGAAATTTCAACTTAACGCTCAGCCTCGTGTTGAGTTAGGCAAAAAGTCGGTAAAGGCTTTGCGCAAAGAGGGAAAAATTCCCGCAGTGATCAATGGTGGTGAGTTGGTAGAACTCCCCTACAACGGCACTCTCAAAGAGGGTCAGAAGTTGGTGGCAATCGGCAAGGACCAGAAGCGTGCCATCATCACTACCGACATCGTGGTAGCAGCAGAAGATGTGCGTAAGCTCATCTACACTCCCGACATCTTTGAGGTAGACATCACTCTTAATGGCGAAGTGGTAAAGGCAGTAGTCAAGGATCTTCAGTTCCAGCCTGTCAAAGACACTCTTCTCCACATCGACTTCCTCCAGGTATATCCTGACAAGCCTATCGTGATGGAAGTTCCCGTGCAGATCGAGGGTCACGCCGAGGGTGTGAAAGCCGGTGGTAAGCTCACTCTTTCGATGCGTAAACTTAAAGTTAAAGCACTTTGCAGCGAAATTCCCGAGCGCCTCGTAGTCAATGTAGACACTCTTGGCCTTGGCAAGTCGCTCGCAGTAGGCGACCTCCACTTCGAGGGTCTCCAGCTGATGAATGCCAAGAACGCCGTGGTTTGCGCAGTGCAACTCACTCGTGCAGCCCGTGGTGCAGCTGCCAAGGCAGAAGCCTAATCGACAGCAGACCGATAAGAAAAGCATCACGCCCACGTGGCTTGATGCTTTTTTTATGTTTGTCTCCGCAGATGGCAGAAGCCAAGCAGGCGCTCTAAGAGCGCGTTACTCTCTCTTAATGATGAATATATGAACTTGTTTAAATTTATATTTGGAAGAAAGAAGGCTCAATCCGCTTCAGAGGATGAGCCGCACGAAGATATGAAGAAATTTCTGATAGCATGTCTGGGGAATATGGCGCCGGAATATGTCGATACGCGCCATAATGCCGGCTTTATGGTGGGTGATCTGATGGCTCGCGAGGCCGGTGTATTGTTCGAATCGAAGAGATATGGCGATATGGCTCGCATCAAGGTGAAAAATTGCGAGTTGCTCTTGCTCAAGCCCTCCACCTTTATGAACCTCAGTGGCGTAGCCGTGAGATACTGGATGAACCATGAGAAGCTTCCGTTGGAGAATCTTCTTGTGGTAGTCGACGATATGGCGATACCCTTTGGGTCGATCAGGATGCGCAAGCAGGGGTCGGATGCCGGCCATAATGGGTTGAAGAACATAGCCTCGGAGCTTGGCACGCAGAACTATGCCCGACTCCGTTTCGGCATCGGCAATGGTTTCCCGCGAGGTGGTCAGATCGACTACGTCTTAGGAAAATTTCCTGACGAAGAGCTCGCCAAGATGCCAGAGATTCTAAAGAAAGCCTCCGACGCCGTCAAAGCCTTCTGTCTCTCCGGTCCCGACTTCGCCATGACCCACTACAACCGATAAACCCCTATTCCACATAAAAATCATACGAAAGCGTACTTTATCTCGATAAAAAAGTAAGATAAAGTACGCTTTCGCGTTAGAAATTAAATAGGTCATCCATCGTTACTTCGCTGTGGACGATACTCTTGTGCTTGCCATCAACTACGCCATAAGTTGTGATAAAAGTATGCACCAACGCCTTTCTATTTCCGGTGGCCATGTTGAAGATCCCGGCTCTTTCGCGCAATTTCATCTCATAATCTTTTGTTATCGCATACTTGTTCTCACTGAATTTCATTTCACATAGATGGATGATACGATCTGCACGCTCTATAATCATATCAATCTGAGCACCGGGCAATTCATCATCCGGGGCTTTTTGCCAAGTACTGACAGATGTAGCCATAGTGTCGATATGAAGCTTCTCCTTAATCTGTCGATGATGAGTCATACACACTAACTCAAAAGCATTTCCCATCCACGATGAAATACTTCGGGAATCAATGTTATTACTCCACCAGTGGCTATCCTTGAAGTTGTTCCGGTCGATAAACTTATAATAGAACTTGGTGTAAAAATCAATCAAACGGAATCGTGTCTCACGTTTCTTATTCCCGTATTGCGCCCATTTTTCGATGAAATCACACCGTTCGAGATTCTGAAGCACTCGTGTCAACTTACCCCCTTCAAATTTAATGGCTTTTGATATTTCTGTGAAAGTAAGTCCGGACTTATGCTCACACAGTAGTTTTACCACTTCGATATATAGATCAGCATTTGAGAATAAAGCATAGTAGAGTTCGTCAAACTCCAATCTTAAAACAGCGTTCTCGGAGAAAAAGAGCTGGTCTATGTTTTGTGCGAGACTATCGTCCGGATTTACGAGGCTATAATAAAATGGTATGCCGCCAAGCAGCATGTAGGATTGAAGTAATTGCATCCGATCCCAGTTCGAGCCTATACTCATCATATATTGTTCCACCTCATGCAATGTAAACGGCTTAACATGGATGCGAGATGTGATTCGTCCATGCAAACCACCTTTATTAGCAACAAGCTTATCCACCATCCAAGATGTAGCCGAACCGGTAGCCACAAACAATATATTACGTTGGCTTACCGCCCAACTATTCCAAAAGTACTCAAAAGAGCTGACAAAATCGGATCTAAAACTATCTACCCACGGCATTTCATCGAAGAATACTATCTTCTTTCTGTCGCTCGGCAAGGATTCTAAAAAATTTTCAAGTGCAAAGAAGGCATCAGACCAGTTGGAAAAATTATTGACGTTCTTCGCTCCATACTTATTGAGAGTCCTTGCAAAATTAATCAACTGAGCCTTGGCAGATAGGTTACGAGCGCCCACAAACTTAAAATCAAATTTATCATTGAAGAAACGTTCTATAAGGTAGGTTTTCCCTACGCGACGACGTCCATAGACTACCACCAGTTCAGAGCGGCCTGAGTCTATACATCGTTGCAGTTCGGCACATTCACGTTCTCTTGCTATAAATGGTTCTTTCATAAAGATTCTTTTGTTTGCAAATATACGAAACTTTTCTTTTGCAACAAACAAAAAAATCACGAAAGCGTACTTTATCTCGATAAAAAAGTGAGATAAAGTACGCTTTCGCACATTCTCCCCGATAGTCACATTGCTCTAAAACTATGAGAACTAAGAGCGCGCTCTTAGTTCTCATAGTTTTTGGTTATTGGGGGCGGGTGATGGACCGGAGGATTATTCTCTGCCGCAGAGGTAGCTTAGGTGGCAGTAGCGGCAGGCGTTTTCTGCGTCGGGACGCGCCGTGAAGGGGATATCGGGGTTGAAGATCTCGTTGATGATCCGATTCAACTGCTGACGGAATCCATCGTATAGCGACACCGAGCCGGCATCTCCGGACTCGTCTTTCGTATTTACCGCAACCGATTCTTCCCGGAATCCGGTGATACTTTTATTACCAATCTTGGGAGTGATGGGACCATCAGCCGCAATCGTGTGGACATCATATAACTTTATGGCGATATCTCTATCCGCGATTGACTCTCCCTTCTCTTGCATCAGCCCTTCAAGCAGGTGGGCATATATGAGGAGCTGTAATAGGTATTTGCTTTTACCACTTCCGTTGAAGACATCTACAAGTCCTCTGCCGGCTTCGACATCGGCAGAACCGGTCTTGTAATCGACCACCCGAATCACACCATCGATGATATCGACACGGTCTAAGGCATAGCGGATATTTACCTCGTCGACATAACTCTCTTCACTCTCCGGCACTTCAACCTTCCAGCGCGTTATCCCCTTGATCTCACAACCGACCAGTTCTATCGGTGAATGTGCCATGTCATATCTCACCACTTCCTGCACCTGGCGACACAAGCGATCTGCCACCATCTTGGTCTTGCCCGACAGCGGCCGGTCGATATCCTCTCCTTTGAGGCGGAAATGCTCGATATTGACAGATTGCCGCACCTCGTCGGAGATCCTGTTCGGATCATTAAGTATGCTTTCAAAATCCGCCTTCTCGAGCACTACCCTCTCTGAGGATTTAAGATACTTATTCCGTTTCTCCTCCGGGATGTAGAGATTGAGCATCGTCCTATGCACTATATTGCCTTGAGTGATGGCATCGATTTCGCTCGATATCGGCGCATCGTCCGAGAGTTTCACCACATCCTTATAATAGAACTTCACCGGGCAGGCACAATAATCCATCAGCGCCGAGGCCGATAGATTCGCACCGCTACCCTTCTTCTTAAACCGCTCAAGGCGCTTCATCACATTCTTATTCTTCACCACTTCGTCGGATTTAGAGGCACGATGTGAAGTATTGAAGACATAATTCCGGTGCGTGGCATAACCCTGAGCATAGAGCAAGTCGAGTTGGAGCAAGAAACGGCTCTTGCCGCCGGATCTCATACCTTCGCCGACACGCGCATCATAGATCAGGGTCACATCTTCGGCGCGCGAGATAAGCCGATAGAAATAATAGGCATACAATTCTTCGGCACGCGAAGAGAGGGGCATGCCATATCCTCGGCGCAACGTCTCGGGGATAAACGTGCGGCGACTCGACGCGCGAGGCATCACCTTATCATTCATCGAGAGGATGATCAGATGCTTGAAGTCGAGAGCACGCGTTTCGAGGAGTCCCATGATCTGAAGACCCTTGAGGGGTTCCCCCTCGAAATTGATTTTCTCGCCGGCCAGAAGCCTGTCGATCAGATAGAACACATTGTCGGGGAGTATGTTCACCTTATATTGATGCACACATTGACTCAGGCGGTTCAGCGCCATACGATAGCGCTCGATCTGCAACTGCTCAATGTTGGCATTGACCACAGCAAGATCGGCATTAGACTTGCCCAAAGAGTCATAGATCAGAGTCAAAACGCGGTCGATATAGCCGGCCACCTCGTCGTAAGATGCCTGCTCCGGAAGAGGTCGGAAGAGAGTGTCAAGTTGCTCATGGTGTCTATCTACGGCCTCCGATTTTTTAGGACCTCGAGCATCATCCGAGGCCTTGATATCCTCTACTGAAACGAATCGGAGGTGTCGCTCGGCGATGTCGCTATTGATCCGATTGGCGGCATCGCTACCGATCACCGACTGCACCAAGGGGTGGGTGATCAGCATGCTGAAATCGTCGAAATAATATCCGAACGTTCCCCCCTTCAACTTACGGCGGCGCGAATGGAGGCGTCGCAAGTGATAGATGAACGAGGCTATGGAGGTATATCGCATCGAATATCCCATGGTGAGGTTGACACTCTCCAACTCCTCGGGGAGTGAGTATAGCAGAGGCATCAACAGCGACTCGTCGGGCACGACGACGGCGACATTGGCGGCATCGATCACCTGACTATCCACCTTATCCATCCACTCCCGGATGGTGAGGGCGGCGATCTTGGTCTGCGCCACATTCGAGGGGGATGCGGCGATGGTCATCGACTCCGGCATCTTCGAGACGTTGCTCAGCTCGATGAACTTTCTGCCCCACTCCGGCATAGGGAAATGCTGCATATTTCGCTGCAGGCTGATAGTAGCGGGATTGGAGACATCCGAGCCCGGGGAGAGGATTGGCCCGGTGGCATCCCAGAAGAAGTCGGCAATCGGCATACCCTCCTCATCGGTCATCCCCTTGAGGAGATCGAAGATGCGAGCCTCGGTGGTGGAAAGCATATTAAAGCCCACCACCACTATATGCTTCCAGGGGAGAGCCTCGATGCCCTCACTCTCTACGCGCTCACGCGCCTCGCGGAAGATAGTGCCCGGAAGAGAGAGGGAATCCTTCTCAAGATCCTGCTTTAACCCCGTATATAGAGCGGGGAGCAACTCCCAGAGCTCGATGAAACGGCGCTTTACCTCCGACTCCTCCCCTTGACGAGTGTGACGCCAGAAAGACTTTACGTCATCCACCTGCGGATAATAGCCGAAATAGCGTTCGATTACCTCCTTCTGCTCCTCGGTAAGATAGTTCGCCTCGATCTCACGGTAATCCTCGACATTACGGAAAAGATCGACAGCCGACACATCGAATTGATCGATCTCGCTGAAATCATTGACCAAGATCTCACCCCAAGGGGCAAAATGATCAAAATCGGCGGCAAGAGCCTCCGTTGCGGAAGCCTTGGAGGAAATCAAATCGACATATATATTATATAGGCGGAAGAGGGAGTCGAGACGCGTAGCCTGACGCCTCCCGCTGATGGTCGACATAAACTCTGCCACATCCATCACATCGGGAGCGAGCAAAACGCGATCGCCCAAATTCTCCGCCATGCTCTTCAAGAAGAAAGTGGTGCTTCGCTTATTAGGGAAGAGAAAGCAGTATTGCGACATATCGTCATAATGCGACAGGCATGCCTGAGCCACTGCTTGGAGGAAGGTTAAAGAAGACATAATCTTAAGAAAATGAAAAATAATTGCTAAAATAGGTAAAAAAAAGTATCTTTGCAATTGAATTGTTCGTTATATTTATAGAGTGGTATGATTTTGGGAGGATATTCTCACAAATTTTATCACTTATAGCCTACGAGCAAAGCACAAGAACGTCTCTACAGGACTAATCAAACGACAGAACGACAGTGAAATTCAGTGACATTCCGGGACATACTCAAATCAAGCAAGATCTGCACACTCTGGTAGACACGGGGCATGTGCCGCATGCCTTGATGTTGTCGGGGCCGGCAGGCACGGGCAAGATGATGCTGGCACGTGCCTACGCTCAGTATTTACATTGCGAATCTCCCGAGGGGGGCGAACCCTGTGGCAAGTGTCGCAGTTGCCGATTGCATCAGGAGCTGAATCATCCGGACTTGCATTTCATCTACCCTATCGTCAAAAGCGAGAAGATGAAATATTTTGTATCTGCCGATCGTATCGAGCCTTGGCGCCGGATGATCACCGATCATCCCACGATGCCGGAAGAGAGATGGCTCGAGCTGCTCGAGGCGGGCAATTCGCAAGTCAGCATCTTTGTCAATGAGGCGGAAGATATCGTCTATGCCGACTCCTTCCCTCCATACGCATCGCGCCACAAGATCTTCCTGATATGGAAGCCGGAGAAGATGCGTCTTGAGGCTGCCAACAAGCTTCTGAAGGTGCTGGAAGAGCCATCGGAGGGCACTGTCTTTATCTTGGTGAGCGACAATGAGTTGCAGGTGCTACCCACGATCTTCTCGCGTGTGCAGCTATTCAAAGTGGGTCGTCTCTCCGACCAAGAGATCGGAGAATATCTCACCGCCAAGTATGGGCTCTCACCCCAAGATGCCGCACGCTATGCACCCCTCTGCAATGGCAGTCTGATCGCCGCCGACGAGTATGGCGGTCATGACGGCGAGAACGAGCAGTTCTTGACGCTCTATCAGGAGGTGATGCGCATGGCATACGCCAAGAAGGTGGCTAAACTCAAGGATTTGGCAGAGCAGGTGGCGGGATTCGGTCGCGAGAAGATCAGACGATTCCTGAGTTATGTGTCGCGTATGGTTCGCGAGAATTTCATCTACAATATGAAGATAGCCTCGCTCACAGCCATGACTCCGGAAGAGGAGACATTCTCACAGCGCTTCTCACCATTCATCAACTATCATAACGTCGAAGACTTCGCCGCCGAGACCGATCGTGCTCGCCGCGATGTGGAGCGAAATGCCAATTCTCGCCTCGTGCTCTTCGACTATTTCCTATATTGCATCATCTTGTTGCATCGCAAAGCAACTTGATCGACACCCCCTACAAGACTGAATATCAAACCATTAACAACGCATTTATAATATAAAAAAACGATGAAACCTACACTATTTATTCTGGCTGCCGGCATGGGTAGCCGCTATGGAGGTCTGAAGCAACTCGATGGGCTGGGGCCTTCGGGAGAGACCATTATGGACTATTCGGTCTACGACGCACTTCGAGCCGGCTTTGGCAAGATCGTGTTTGTGATCCGCCATGATTTTGAGCAGGAATTTCGCGAGAAGATCATCTCGCGCTATGAGGGGCATGTGCCGGTAGAGGTAGTGTTCCAAGATCTGAACAATCTGCCGGAGGGATTCACTGCCCCCGAGGGGCGCACCAAGCCATGGGGCACAGGCCACGCCGTGCTGATGGGCAAGGATGTGATCCATGAGCCTTTCGCCGTGATCAATGCCGACGACTATTATGGCGCTGACTCTTTCCGTGTGCTTGCCGATTTCCTCACCTCGGTGGCAGGCAAGAGCAATACTTACGGCATGGTAGGTTTCAACATCAGCAATACGCTGAGTGAGAATGGCGGTGTGTCGCGTGGATATTGCAAGGTCGATGAGCAGGGCTATCTCACCGACGTCACCGAGTGCCATGGCATCGAGCGCAAGGATGGCAAGCTGATCCATGTGCTCGCCGACGGCTCGGTGGCTGATTTCCCCGAGAATGCCAGCGTGTCGATGAATATGTGGGGCTTCACTCCCGACTATTTCCAATATAGCGAAGAGGCCTTCGTCGAGTTCCTCAAGGTGAATGGCAAGGAGTTGAAGTCGGAGTTCTATATCCCGAGCGTGGTCAATGATCTGATCAAGCAGGGAAAGATATCGCTGAAGGTGGAGAAGACGGTTTCTCGCTGGTTTGGCGTCACTTACGCCGCCGACCGTGCTGCCACCGTGGCTGAGTTCAAGCGCTTGGTGGATGAGGGTGTCTATCCCTCGCCTCTCTTCTAAGAGCGGACTCTCTGAGAGCGCGTTCCTTAAATTTTTATTTAACATCAAACGAACAGGAATGAAAGAGAAAATATTGGTGACCGGTGGCACCGGCTATATCGGGTCGCATACCACAGTCGAACTCTTGGCCGCAGGCTATGACGTGGTGATTATCGACAATCTGTCGAACTCCAATATCGGAGTGCTCGACGGCATCGAGGCAATAGCAGGACGCCGTCCTGAGTTCGTGGAGGGTGACTGCACGGATATCGAGACGCTCCATCGTCTTTTCAAGGAGCACCCCGGCATCACCGGCATCATCAACTTTGCAGCATCCAAGGCTGTCGGAGAGTCTATCCACAAGCCTCTACTCTATTATCGCAATAACCTTATGTCGGTGTGCAACCTCTTGGAGCTAATGCCACAATATGGTGTCAAGGGCTTCGTGTTCTCGTCAAGTTGCACCGTCTATGGCGAGCCGGACAAGAATCCTATCGATGAGACTGCCCCCATCAAGCCTGCCACATCTCCCTACGGCAATACCAAGCAGATCGCCGAGGAGATCATCAGCGACTATGTACACTCCGGAGCGCCGATCAAGAGCATCTTGCTGAGATATTTCAACCCGATCGGAGCGCATCCGACGGCGCTGATCGGCGAATTGCCGGTAGGTGTGCCGCAGAACCTGGTACCTTATCTCACGCAGACTGCTGCCGGCATCCGTCAGGAGCTCACCGTGTTTGGCGATGACTACAACACTCCCGACGGCTCTTGCATCCGCGACTATATCGATGTCAACGACTTGGCAAAGGCGCATGTAGTGGCTATGGATCGCATCTTGCACCATCCCGACACAGATAGTGTCGAAGTCTTCAACCTCGGCACGGGTCGCGGTCTCTCGGTGCTCGAACTCATCCGCGCCTTCGAGGCAGCCACCGGAGTGAAAGTGCCCCACAAGATCGGTCCGCGTCGCGAAGGAGACATCGAGAAGATCTGGGCAGACCCTGCCAAGGCCAACAACGTGTTAGGCTGGAAAGCGGAAGCTCCGATCGAAGACACCATGCGCCACGCCTGGGCATGGCAATGCCTTCTGAAAGAGCCCAACGCCTAACCCCTAAATTCTCAACCTAAAACCCTCAAGAATAAGCAAGAGACGCCCCATCAGGCGTCTCTTTTCTTTTTGCTTTACAGAAGTGGTGGGGTTATTGGACTTGGACACGCCGGGAGGTGGTGCCTTGGACACTCCAGACGCCGAGACCTCCCCGGATGTTGCCTCGTAGGGAATGAGCGGAGTTCAGGAACTGTGATGCTCCGAACATCACAACATTGTCATACGACTTCCAAAACTCATACACCTCCTCGGTGACCCTACATAAGGTTATCTCAAGATTATCCCCTACCCTGAGTTGAGGCACAAAGGATTGTCCTTCCAATTTATTTTTCGGATTGAAGAGGGGGATGCTGATGGTTTTACCCGGCTCTTCCGCTTTGAACACTCCCATCATCGTGGGGAGCGGACGACTGCGTTCGTCGACATTACCCATCGTGACATAGTAATATGCCGGCGTATCTTCCGGACTGATAAATGTCAGTTCGCCGCTTCGAAGCGTGTCATTACCCTCAATCGGCGAGAATGTAATCGATCGGATGGGCGTGGGTGGCAACATCCGACACTCCGCACTGGCATACAGGTCTTCATACTCTGCCTCTATCCGGTAGGTCTTACCTACCTCCCCCTTAATCTTATTGGTGATATATCGATATGGAGGCATATATTCAAATTCCGGATCCCCCGTAAGTATAACCTCATTCTCCCCATCCGAGATAGTGACCTTGCCCCATCTTATCACCTTGTCTGCTATCGTAACATCCTTCTCTTCGGGCGAAACCGTAGCAGTAAAGATCACTTCCGGATATTCGTCAGTACCAATCCATCCCTCAATCACAGGCATCACAGGCTGATAAGTCAAGTCGCTGCTACAACCTGCCGCAAGCAAGATTATCCCGGCAGCTATCATAAACTTACCATATATCATCTTCTTCATAACTCCTATATTTCAAAACTTTATCGTATAACTTACCGACGGGAAGAACCGATATAACGAATAGACCCTCTTTACCCCGAAAGTTCCCTTCGAAGCATCGAAGAAATAACTCATTATCTCCAAGTTCATGTGTCCGTAGGCGTTGATTAGGGACACGTTGACCAGATGCTCCAACCGATGATTACCCACCTTTGAGGTAGTCTTCCAGGTTGCTGATAAATCAAGTTGATGGGTAGCAGGGAAGAGAGCCGAGTTCTGCCGACCATACTCGGTGATAACGTTACCGCCTATCATATATAATAGTTTGGCGGGTGTATATGGACGTCCGGTAGAGTATCTGAAAACTGCTCCGAACTCCCAATGCCGATTGAGCGAATACACCAGATCGGCATTCAATGAAACGCCGGGATCGGAGATGGCTCGGAAATATTCATTTGTCTCCTGATTTCTCCTTCTGGCCATGCCATAACTACCTCCTACCACAGCCCTGAACTTTCCGATTGTCAGGTTCGTATTAAATCGGATACCCCAGTTATAGCCTTTATAATTTCTGATACAAGAGACCGGATCATAATCGGCATCGAGCATTTCCAGGATTTGACCCACATATTCCGGCTCGTTGCGTACTATCTTGTAATACGCAGTCACTGAGAATGATAGGGCGGATACTCTTCCGGTATAATCCAATTCAAAATTGTAGGACGATTCTCCCGGCAGTCCCCGCCGTGAAGAGATCCAGAAATCGCTGGCAAGTCCGATCTGAGAGAACCCGACTTGATGCAGATATTGCGAATAGCGACCGAAGTGGGCACTGATTTGCCCCGGGCCTAAATCCATCGCAAGGGTCAGGCGCGGATCGGGCGACAGCGATTTATAGCCATCCGAATTACAGAAAAGCATCGCTGACAATCCGGCATCCAAACTGAAACGATCGGCAAAAGGGATGTTGACATCGGCATAAATTCTTGCTTCGAAAGGATGCCGATTTTCTCTTTCGGGAGTTACCCTATCCTCAAATCCGGTCACCGCCACCCTGCCGACATCCTCAAAATAGGTGTTGAGCTCATAGCCATAACCCATCTTGATGCTATTATCCCTGAGCCAAGTGACAATATCTCCCAACGCTCCGATCATAGAGAGATCGGAGGGCATCTTCATCGATGCTTGTGGCAGGATGATGCCAAATCGATTGCGAAACCCCGACCAATATATGCGGTGGGTCATATCATGATTGCCACGATGACGCCATGAGAGAGAAGCCTGGTAATTACCCCAGGTCAGATGATTGTCCATCGCATAGTTGGTGTCGCTATACTTGAGACGATCTTCACTAAGGAAAGCATTGAACGTCAGCGCATTGACATTGTCGATAAGCCATCGAGCCATAAGATTGGCATCCCAAAACCGATATTTGATATCAGAATCTTTTCCTTTCAGCCATTTGCCATATATCTCGTCGATATAAGATACTCGGCCCGAGGCCCTTATCTCAACTTTCCCGGCTATCGGAATCTTTAGAGTGATCGCCGAAGAGGTCATGCCGACATTGGCAACTCCCGAGAAATCTCGGCAGATTCCGGCACCGGTGTCAAAATCAACCATCGAACCCAAGCGTGACGGCATGGAGGCATGATGAAATCCCCTCTCGAAATTCATCCTCTCGAAGTGAGGGCCATTGAATGTCGAGAAGATTCCACCGAAACGGTAGGGGAAGAACACCGGCACTCCATCTATGCGAAATAATGACTGCGACGGCGTATTGCCATCGATCATAAATCCCGACCCATAATCGCCAACAGTTCTCACACCCGACAGGAGTTTCAACTGGTTGAGGGGGTCAGCCTCACCCATCACTCTGATGCCGGACAGGAAAGAATCGGGATCATAATCGACCGAACCGCCGCGCCGAATATTCTTATTCTGAAAGGCACTCACCTCCACCTCCTGAAGCGACGTCGAGAGCGTATCGTCGACCTCTTGACCCCACAGCGGTAGAGTAAAGAATACAAAAAAGAGGAACAGCCCCGAAGGGATTTCCTTTAAGGCTGTTCCGAGAGACATATCGTATATAATCGCTTGTAGTCTCAACCTACTTTCTTACGCTGTTCCAAACAGATTTATACTTACGAGTAAGGCTATACCAGCTATCTTCGACACTTAAGAAGCCCTTCTCGAAATAGTCTGCCACGAAATAGGTAGTGCCATCAGGGAATACCAACTGAGGCTCGATATCGCAATCGCCATAATATTTATCTGTGGTATAATCCCAAGAGAGTCTTGCCTGCTCAGTCTTCTTGTTGTTGTATCTTACGATAGCATTGATGTTGGCATTAAGAGTGCTGACAAAAGACTTTGCCTCTCTCTCATCTTCAGCCCAGAGGCAGAGAGCATCCCACATATCGATGCCCCAAGTCATGGTGGCATCCACACTAACCTTATCGATTACTGTGGCAGTAGCCTCACCATTGGTAAAGAGCTGAGATACAGCCATCTCTTGATCTTTGCCATCATCGAAATATTTGTCGTAGAAAGTTATATCACACAGGTGATTGCCGGTGGCGGAAGCTTGTGAAGTAGCAAAATTCTTTCCACCCACTGTTGTAGTAACTGATTCAGCCACCTTGGTGTCGGTGCCTGATACCTTGGAAGTAGCTACGATATTGGCGGCAGTTACAGTCACATCAAGTGAGAAGTTGTGACCGGCAACATCGATCTTGGAATTCAATTTGACAGAGGCTACTTGAGTATCATTCTCAGTCAGCGATACAGACACGGAAGTGGGGAATCTGAAGTCAACGTTATAACGTTCATCTTCGCTGTAATAATAGCCATCATCTTCCATTGTGATGGAGAAGCTACCCTCGGAATACTCTGACGAGCCGGTGACCTTGAGTTCGCATGCCTCACCCTCATAATTGTTGAAGCGGAACACGATGTCATTGCTATTGCCCACTCTCTTCCACTCTTCGTTGCGTTCGAAGGCTTCATAGATACCTTTGAATTGGTCGAAATCAAGGTTGTAGATATACTCCACAGCCGCGCGGGTCATGCCGTCGCCATCGCCACGAGTTGCCGAGCGTGAGAGGTCATTGGCAAAACGTCTCTCGTCATAACGATCATCTTCGACATCGAAGTTTTCAGGTAGTTCATATTCGCCATACACGTCAGCGACGTATGAGCAGAGCTCGATCAGGTCTCTTTGATCATTGGGATTGAGCATAGCCATGGCTTCATTGGCTGTTTGCTCCAAGAATGCTTTGCTCTGAGTGGGAGTCATCTGCTCCATTGTGCCGGAGCCATCCGACAGATCTGTCAACTTGTCATCATCATCCTTACATGACACAAGGCTTACGGCCATCATGCCCACCATAAGACATTTAAAAGTAGAACGTTTCATTGATAAAAACAAAAGCCTATCGACTCACTTCATAAGCATTAAGTTAGGATTAGAAAACACAAAAGCGTGAGAGTCCATACTGTCTGCTCGTTCCACCTTCCGAGGCTCTGGTATGCCCTTCACTGCCGAACGAGCAAACCTGCAGAAGCCTCACGCAAATATGAAATATGCACTCGAGATGTTGCTCACGCATCATCTGCAAAGATATAACATATCCACAGGCATCTACTGTTTGCCCCATTCTTGACAGTGAATGAAATTTACCAGATTTCGGAAAGTCAAGAAAGAGCGCTTAGTAAACGCTTTCTATTATTTTAACCGACCCACCCACAGAATCCCGATCGGGCTTCTGCAAGCGATCCGTCGGCAAAGTTACGAAAAAACTTCTAAACCGCAACAACATAACACAAAAAAATTTTTTTGAGAGATTTCCGATTATTCTCAAAATTATTATTACCTTTGCGCATACATACCGCTCTGATTCGAATCTTTCGATTGGTAAGGCTCTTTTGTGAAGGGGCTTCCGACAGGATGAGTATCAAGAGTGTATGCCATAATGAAAATAGAAAAGCGTTTACTTTACGCTCGGATCTTGACCTCCGAAATCTGGTAAATTTCATTCACTGTCAAGGCTGAAGCAGATGGTAGATGCCCATGCTGTATATTATACCTCATAATCGGGTCGATGCGAGAGCACTGATATAGGATAGGGTGTATAGTATATTGATACGTGAGGCTTCTGCAAGTTCGTTCGCTCCAAAGTGGTGAGATCTAACACGACTCCCGAGGAAGAAGCGAGCAACAAGTGCAGGCTCTCACGCTTTTTTTATGACCGAACACAAAAAAGCCATCCAAGAGAGCCGGCCATGGCGACTAATAAAATAACAAAATTATGAAACGATCAGTTTTATTACTTACTCTGCTCTTTTGCATCCAAAGCGTATGGGCACACGACGTAGAGGTAGATGGAATTTTCTACAATCTGGATAGGAGCAACAACACCGCCAGTGTCACCTATGATGATGATAGTTGGTCGGTATATTCCGGTGATGTTGTTATACCGGCGTCTATCGTCGTAGATGGAACAACTTTTTCAGTTACAAGTTTGGGAGATAAATGCTTCGATTGGTGTGACATGTTGACATCAATCACTATCCCTAACTCTGTTACAAGTTTTGGGGAATATTGCTTCAATTTCTGTACCGGTTTGACATCAATTACTATTCCTAACTCTGTTACAAGTTTGGAAGAT
>JBJEDL010000106.1:0-11708 GCA_051872035.1 Lepagella sp. | reverse complement strand
GCTTCTCTGGCTGTAGCAGTTTGACTTCAATCACTATTCCTAACTCTGTTACAAGTTTGGGATATAGTTGCTTCGATGGCTGCTCCGCCTTGGCGGAAATTAAGAGTTGGAATCCTGAACCTCCAACTGTCATGTATGACACATTTGAGGGGGTGGATAAGTCTTCTTGTCGGGTGATCGTCCCTATAGGTAGTCTTAATGCTTATTCTACTGCTGAGTATTGGAGCGAGTTCTTTAATATCAGTGAGGGGGAGTCGGCTGTCGATGATATCGCGTGTGATAAGGCTTTCTATTGCTCGATGGAGAATGGAGACATCGTCGTTGGCGGCTTGACGACCGGTCTTGCCGTTGTTGTCTATGACACCAACGGCATAAAGTGCTTCAGCGGCAAGATCGGCAGCAACGGCACGCTGAGATATTCACCCGCTCAAGCAGGCATCTACCTCGTCAAGGCCGGAAACAACACATCCAAAGTCATAGTAAGAAAGTAATATAAACCCTAACAAAGAAGGTTGGCTCATTGGAGTCAACCTTCTGATATTTCGTGCTTTTACAAATTTATTTTTGGCTATAAGGCTGCAATTTTGCAGGCTTATAGTTATTATTGCTATACGCCCAAGACGATGGCGGGGTCTATATCCAATCTTTCGCTTAGAGCGCGTTCCTTAAATTACACTTTTCAAATTATAATAAAAAATTTTTGGCAATAAAATGTAGAAAATTATAGTCTCCTCAACTCCACCCATAGGATTATTAGAGCGCGTTCCTTAAAATATCAATTCTTCACACCCCATTGTCTCCTTGTTGAGCCGACTACAGGGAGCCATCCTTCTTGGGAAGCGCCATTTTTTGATAGACTGAGGGAGGAAGACCGGTGTTCTTGCGGAAGGCACGTATGAATGTCGACTGGGCTTTGTAGCCAACATCCTCGGCAATCGCACTGATGGTGTAATGCCCATATTTTTCGGTGTCGAGGAGTCGCACGCATGCCTCTCTGATTCGATAGTCATTGACAAAATCCGTGAAACTTTTACCATATTTTTCATTCACCACTCGCGACACGTATGCTTGATTACTCTCCACCGCCTCCGCAAGACGAGAGAGCGAAAAGCCTGTATCACAATAGATCTTATCATGCTCCATCTTCTGTTCTATCTTCTGCCATATCATCACCTTCTTCTCGTCATCGAGAGAGGAGGGAGATCCTGCAGGCATCGACTCACTCGAAACATCAAGTTCCTCAATGCGCTTTTCGTATTCGGCACACTGCTGTTGGGTCAGTTTATACTCTTGGATTGTGTTGCGATTGATCTCAAACAGATTCTTGTAAGCAATGCGTATCTGTCGTTTTTGATGCAATACGATCCAAAGAAAGACCAAGAACACCACCAGAGCTATTACAAGGACTGTCAATACAATACGTTGCATCCTGATCTCCTTATCCTTGATCTCTTGAGCCAAAGCGAGTTCGGAAATCCTTCGATCGGTCATCTCCAATTCATATAGGTATTGTATATTTCTCAACCTATAGAACTCCCTGATGTTACTTCCCGACTTCATGATCGAATCAGACATCTCCGTATATTTTGACTTATAGTAAGAAGATTTTGACGGATCTCTTTTGGAATAAAAATCTGCCAGATCATTGAGTGTCTGCACATACATATCGATCTTCCCATTTTCGCGCGACAGATTCGAGCACATATAGAGATAATGAATGACCGAATCGGGGACGTTCAAATTCATATATGCGACATACGTCATTTCGGCTACATGAGCTAGATAGGACTTCGAGGGGGCTAACTTCGCGGCTTTATAAAACTTATCTACCGCCTCTTTATGTCTCTTCTCAGTCTCTAAAATAAGGCCGTCGTTATAGATCGACATAAAGACCTTGACCGAATCATTCGGATTAATCAATCGCTTCGCTAATTTATGATATTCTCTGGCCTTGCCGGGATTACCCACAAAGCAATATGCGCCGGTAAGATTCACGAGCAAGTCACACTCTACCTTCTTATCCGGAGCCTTGTCTCTTAGAGCATAACCTCTCTCATAGAGATTGATGGCACGTTCATAATCGCCAAAAATCCAGTAAATATTTCCAAGATGCTTATAGATCACCATTCTCAGATCTGTCATAGGCATCGAGTCGCATAGCTTCAATCCATATATGAATGACTCTAATGCCCTATTATATTCTCCTCGTTGATGATAGATCTTCCCGGCATTTAAGTAGGCTAACACGACTGTCCTTCTGCTTGACTCATCCATATTATCTCGATATGACGAATACACTTTCCTATACTGCTCAAGCGCGGCATCCTCCTTGTTCTCATCTCGCAACCTATCCCCTACCTCCAGAGTATGGCGAATCGAACCAACATCCTCGGCTTCGGCATAAATACTATTGCAAGCCAATAATAAAAGGATCACTACGACCCGAAGTGCGCATACGACATGCATCCGAGACCGCAGAAAAAATTGCGAAAATATGCCAAAAAGATCCTGACAACGATAACTAAAATTACCGGTATCCATTGCTAACCTTGTCGTCATTTTAACTTTTGTATAGAATAATGTTAATAAAATGTTAGTTGCAATTTGCGATTCCGAAATTTTAGCAAACTAACATTAAGGAGCGCACTCCAAAGCACAAAGTTAAAAATTTTCGATGAAATAAAAAAAAGTCCGACACATCTGACATGTGTCGGACACGGCTCTTTCATTAAAAAAAAGTGATTTCTCAAAAATAGTTCTACTTTATAGCGCGAATTTCGGCGGATTTTTCGTGATTTTATAGAGCTAATCATAATAATTATGAAAATATCCAAACCACTGAAATACAGTATCAAAAAATTACCCGATTCTCAACCGAACCGGGTAAGGGGAGCTATGTCCTTTAGGTCGCATTTGCCTAACGATTATTTGCGACGGCGGCGCACCAACCACACACAGGCTACAACAAGTACGACAACAGCAAAAAGAGCCAAAGCAAGCAACGTGCAGAACGTCATTGAGGCTTGCGTCACGGAGCAACTATCGGTGCTGATTGGCGATGTCTGCGCTTGAACGGAATCCGAGGCGACCTCTTTCGTCACCTCGGCAGGCTCAATCGGTTTAATGTCGTAGCGAGTTACCTCAAACAAGTTGACGGCATTTCCGCCAAAGCCTTTACGACCTTGCGAAGTGACAGCAATATATCGTCCGTCGGGCGAAATTGCCAACCCTACCGGATAAGAATCGCAACGAATTTTGTCTACCACCTTCATTGATTCGGCATCGACCGCATAAAGAGCACTTGCACTATTGCACGCCACAAAAACATATTTTCCGTCGGGCGAAACCTCCAGCGTGCGAGCACCACCGCCAACTTTGACACGGCGCACTGCGCCATCGACTGTAAGTTTCTGCGTTTCTTTCGAAAGGAATTTATCAACGCCGCGGAGGAGGTCGTCGAGCGCAAACCAAAGCACCTCGCCGGCAACATTTCGCGAGCCGAAAACGCGTCCGTTGCTGAACGTCAGATGGCGTATCCCGTGGAGTTCGTGCACAAATCCTACCAGGCTACGCTTTTCAACATCGATAACCGACAGTGGTCCTGCAAGCCCGGAAACCAACAGATATCGATTATCGGGCGTAAACATCGTGCCACGCAAAAGATAGCCCGACCCCGCATCTCTATTGACCGAAACATTTAGCGGATAATTCAACACCAACTGTTTACCCACCACTACCGGCGAAAGATGATGCCAATCGTTGGGATTGTTGCTCGCAATGTCGATTAGTCCGACGGTGTTGTTGCCCCAATGAGTGACGGCAATGTAATGATTGTCGTGCGACACGGCAACAGCCTTGGGCAGCGGTCCGGTTTCGAACATACGTATAATCTTTTGCGCTGCTACATCGACAACGGCAATCGCCGACGGATCTTGTGCATTAATGTCGAACGTACGACGATAGAAAGGCACCCACAGATATTTATGATTGTGCGACCATGCCATTTCGACGGGTTTGCCAGAGAACGACATACGCTCTCCATTCGGATAGTGAGTGAACGTATAGAATCCCGACGGCGGAGCCCACAATTCGCCCTGCCCTGACGGGAACTTATACTCAACAACGAATTGCTTTTCGAGCGACGGAACGGAATAAGCCACCGTACGGCAGCCCTCAAGCGAGTTGATAAACAACGTTCCATCGCTGCTGAATATTGCGGATTTCGGCGAAAAGATATCCGTGTCGAACGATTCGCGCTGCGCCGCCGAAAACTGCTGACGCTTGCCGATGTTGCGGATACTCATACTGCCTTTAACACCTGTCGATGTGTCGTTCTTCGAACTATGAACAACGGGCGGCACTTTATCTTTTTTCGACTTTTGCGAGCCGGTCGATTCTTTAACAGTCGACCCACCGGACTTGCTATCGTTCTTATTTGCAACCTCTTGCGACGTTGCAAACAAAGGAATGCAAGCCAACAGAGCTATCGTCAAGGTATTTTTTAAAGAATTTTTCATCAATGGCGATAATTATTATGTTAACAATTGTACAAATGCGCAAATTTTCGTGACAAATATACATATAATTCTGAGTTTTTCAAAGAAATTTACTAAAAACTGGGCTGAAATACAACATCAAAAAAATTACCCGATTCTCAACCGAACCGGGTAAGGTGAGTTATGTCCTTTTTCGAATGTTAAATGAAAGAGCCGTGTGTGTCGGACTTTAATCATCGGCAGGCGCTCAGAAAGCGCGTTGTCGATCTATCGATCTATTGCTTGATTAATTTTGTTGCCTTGCCATCTACGCTCACCACATAAATTCCATCTAACAGTGAGGAGACATCGATCGTATGCTCTTGAGTCGAGATCATCAGAGCGCCTTGCATAGAATAGATATTTACAAGGCTTCCATCCATAGCTTCGACTGTGATAAAATCAGTAGCCGGATTCGGATAAATTCTCACGCGAGGAGCTTCCACACTTTCCACCTTAGACTGTTCGGGTTTAGAATAATACCAGGTACCCTCTTCGTATGTCCAACCTGTACCGTCTGAAGAATAATCGCGAATTGCCGTGATTTGATAATCCTTATCAGTCGACTGATTCATCCAGTATAGGCAAGCGGATGATGGTATTTCAAAATCGAGATCGGTCTGCTTTCCCCAATTACTTACAAACTCATCATCCTTCCATTGATATGCCATTCTTTTAAGTTCTTGTCCTCTTTCATAGAGATATTCGAAGTGTGTATAATTGACCCATTCGTCCGGTTCTCCTTCGCCGGTGCTATAATACTTACCCTGCCAGAATGTGGATTCAACCGGATAGCCGGCTTCATCATAGATGTGTGATTGCTTTAGTGATCCATATCGAGTTTCACCTTCAAATACATAATTTTCTCCATTGATGATCTTTGTGCCTGTGGCTTCATCATATTCTTTGATGCGCTCGCTATAGGGCACAAGCTGACCGGTACTATCATCTATTCCATATTCCTTGTAATAAGTATCACATCCTGCAAAATTATATTCGCGAACAATTTGATTCTTTATCACATTACCATCGACATAGACCTGAGACCTAACCTCTCGAGTATTGCCATTCTCAAGATCTGTATATACAGACTCAATATAATTCATTTCAACCCAATCTTGAACCTCAAAATTATATTGATAGCCGGTCTCTTTTAAGGTCCTACCTTTCTGATCGTATGTTATTGTGGTATACATGCTTGGTAAACGTTCCGAACCAAACCAATTCTGATTTTCTTCATTCCACAACTCAAAAGTCTGAAGCGTGAGTCCATATTCATTGAATTCTTGCAAGATTCTCTTGGCATTTTGAAGTGTATTGTCTGACGTAGGGATTTGCACCAAATATGTCAGCAAATTACCATCTTCGTCGTATTCATAGACCATGCGTGAATCTCCATACACCCACTCCGAACCATTCCATAGATAGTATTCTGAAAGTGTACGATATCCGTTGGCAGTCCATGCAGCCACGTTCTTGGAATAATTCTCCCAATTGCCGGATTCTCCCAAAAGCATTGCCAGCTCTTCGATCATATAGCCATTATCATCATACCTGTAAAAGTATTTATTAGAAGCCACCCATTCTCCATCTTGATACTCATATTGAACACTCTCTATATTCTGCCCTGCCTCATTGTATACCATCGTCATCTTCTGGCCTCTAACTCGATAGGGAGAATAACTCATATTCGCTGTCGATACACACAGATTTTGATCGTTCCATTCATTAATTGTCTCTTTATACTTATACCAAGAATTTTCCGTCGCGTCCCAATAATACATTCGAGACGCTACCGAATTGCCATTTTCATCGAATTCATACTCCTCTTTAACAGTATATTCCCCACTTTCTTTCTTTCCCACAATGCTGTCAAGTGTATATAGGATTACGTCTGACGATTCTTCCCTGATTACCCTTGTCGCCTTGTTCGTTTTTTTCGCACCGGGAACCGTAAGACCATTCTCAAGAACATTCTCTTTAGGCTCCTCTTCCTTGACGACATAAACGCCATTCTCCTTTACCGGATTGACTCCTCTGGAGAGTTTCTCTGTTAATGTAGTTTTGGCAGCGAAAGCAGAAGATGTCGCTATAGCCATAGCCAAAAGTAAAAAGTAAATTCTCTTCATGTTGATTTGATTGATTTAAGTGAATAATTGATCTCGCAAATTGCGGAGATGTTTCTACGACGCAAATATAAGCACTCCTACTTAAGAATGCAAAAACAGCTGTTTTCAATTCATAAATTGCAAATGATTAGAGTATCTATCCCCTTGTTATAAAGCAACATAGATCATCATCGCAAGCAATCACGCATTGACTTCACCCAAGATCCCCCCGCCAATTCCACCCCCCCAAAAAACAGCACATCCACCGCCCCGAGACCATCATTATCCGTCTAAATCGCCAAAAATTTAAGGAACGCGCTCTTACAATATGTGCTTTTCATAGAAGATGAAATTTGGGCTCAAATAAGCATCTTTATTTAAAATAATCGTAGATGAATATTGGGAATGAATTCAGAATTGCTATACTCTCTTCGGTGTTTACGTATAATCGCAGTTGACTGTCAAAGATTGCCTGCTGATTGATATCGTTTTTGTCCCCAGGCATGGCATAGATTCCTGTTACCAACTTATTTGCTTTGCCGACATTCATTATCTTGAGATAGTTCCAATTGTCTTTTATCTTTAGATATTTTTCCTTTGTAGGCTTTTCTCCTTCTTTGAAAAGTATATGATCGAAACTATCATAAAACGAAAACTCGCGAGCTTTACGCTTGAAGTCATGGCATTGCGACCGCGATACTGCGTATTGGCAATAATCTTCATCAGGCAATTCTTTTGTATAACTAATGGACTCGACCATCGGATAGTTGATGTAAAGTTTGCCATTATTCGTTTCATCATCGAACATCTTCAGCATCACATTCACGCGTCGATTTATCTCATCGAGAGACAACTGCGTGTTCTGAAAATCATAGTCAAAGAAAAGGAACACTTCCGAAATTTCCGAACTACGTATCTGGTCGAGGGTATTATCATTCCTTTCAGAGAGTCTTTCTCTCATTATTGACACAATATCTCCATCGCCTCCATACTCCACTATTGTGTTATAAAGATCATAGATATTGTTGCCGAAAGAGCAAATGATATTATCGTTCGCTTTCGGGAAATAGAGCCGTTCTATTGTTTTATAGACATAAGGCTCTCGGTCACTTCCTTCAAAGACAAAAAGAATCATAAGGCGAATGTTCCTCCTCTGTAGAGTTTTTCTAAATTATGACCGAAGCGCAGTTCCTTGTCGGTCAGATCGCAAATAGCATTAATCTTATTCTCTTGCAAGATGAAGAAACAATCGGGGCGCAATAGATCATTGCTTAGCAGAAAGGTGTCGTGAGTGGTCACAAAGAGCTGACTCTCGCTTTTGAACAGCCGATTGCAAATCTTATATGACAATTCGTGATGATAAAATGCGTCAAACTCATCAATGAAGACAAACGATGCGCTTCCCATCTCTTTAAGCCAATAATATTGCAATTCCAAGTTCTTCGTTCCGGTAGAAGCTACCATCTGGAATGGAATTCTTATATCTCCTATTATGCAAAACAGCACGTTTTCTCCAGGCACATTCGGAGCGAAAGTAAATTCTTGTGCGCTGACTTCTTTTAGATAATTTGAGAAGTCGTCTGCAAGGTTGTTCTTGACAATATATTCTTCTATGTTGCTGCCACCCTCCTTCAGTCCAATAAATTCACGATTATCCAAACTTCTGAAGAAAAGCATATTCTCCACAAAGTCTCTCAATGCGATCATCGGATGATCTTTGGCAAATGGCACTGCTCCAAGCAGATAATTAACTATCGAGATATTGTTAGCGCTTTCCTTAAGATTGTCGATGGCCACATCACTTAGCCCGAATTCTGAAGCTACGAACAACGTTTCACCATCTTTATCAAGAACCACTACTCCATCGATCTTCAACTGCTCTCGAACGATTAAGCCCTTGAAATCTGAAGCCAATTTGCTGTAACTATATTCTACGACATGTCCGGCAAAATTGAAGGTATACTCAAACTCTACAGGCTGCTGATATCCCCAAGCACAAGCATAGTTGACATAATAGTCAGGTTTCTTCCACTTGTGTGACAAGTGATTGGCAATATCAAAAATCGCCAAACCAAAGTTCGACTTACCGGATCCATTCGGCCCATAGATAATACCATTTTTCACAACACCATCCTTCACAGCAAGGCTATTGAATGTATAGTTGCTCGGATTCGACAAATCCCATTCAATTCGATCCTTGAACCCACGATAGTTTGTTACGGCAAATCTTGTCAACATAAGAATTGTGCTTTAAAATTAATATGCAAAGGTAATAAAAATATTTTATTCCGTAAAAAAATTACGGAATAAAATACAACACTCTTATTTTTATTTTTTCTGCTGACTATTTCGTCCTCGTCTATCTTACGATTCGGGGGTAAGTGCGCGTTTTACTTTGTTCTCATCATAGCCAAACGCAGGCCGAGGGTGCTTACTGCTACATTGCAATGGTCGTACAAGTTGGCATCGGAATTACACATTCCCTTCTCTGTCTTGTAGTCTCCTCCCACCTCTAAGAATAAGGGATCCGAACCGGTCATGGTCCATTCCGCCACGTTGCCGAGCATATCGTAGATGCCCAATTTGTTGGGTTGCTTTTGCTTAACTGCATGGGTCACATTCCCGGCATTATCCTTATACCAGGCGATGCTATCCAACACAGGCGGCTCCGTGGAGAGACTATTGCTCAGATATTCGGTATAGAGCCACTGGGAGTATGTGGGGATATGGAATTTTTGTCCCGACACGGAATCGAGCTTGTGGACAAACTCCAAGCAGTCTACCAGGGATACATTCTCCACGGGCAATGAATCGCCATTTTGGAATGTCGAAGGATTTTTGCCCATGATCGAGAGCCATAGCTCTTGAGTAACTTCCGTTTCGCCGATATAGAATGGTTCTATATCTATGGTTTCGGGACATCCTTTGCGATCGATCTTGCCACCCTTCACGCCGATCATCTTGATGGCGATGCCATTCACGATAATGGTGGTGTCTGCCGGAGCGACGCTCTCTTCGTCGGGATAGATCTCGGTGGTCATGAATTCCCGATCAGATACATCTCTGTAACTAAAGTATAACATGATCCCCACGCCAACCAGAAGGATGCCCCCCACAGTCCAAGCGGTAATCTTATTAACTCGTTTCATAATGTCGGATCTTTCTGTTTTAAGTTCATTTGACCATTATGACAAAGCCGACTAAGAAGTAACCCACCAATCCCACAAAATTATAGAGCGCGTCCCATAAGAGCGCGCTCTACGAAACTCGGTGTTAGTCTTGTCCCGGCGTGTAGGTCATCTCACAATATTTATCATACCACCGACGCTTTTCCGGCGTGTCTATGGGGTCATGCTCGCTGATGATGCAGCTTGTATAGAGATCATCGGCAAGAGTCAGGATGATATTAGAGAGGTCAAGGGTCGGCTCCAATTCCCTGTCTTGCGGACAGAAGAGTCGCTGACGTTTCATAGCCTCATATCCATATATCGCACCCATAATGTTGCCGCACACGGCACCGGTGGAGTCGCTGTCGCCATCATGGTTGACGGAGGCAATAATGGCCTCCTCCATGTTGTCTATATGACGGATGGCACAATAGAGGGCGATAGCCCATGCCTCTTCACCTGTCCAGCCCTCGCCGAGCATTCGGATGTTCTCCGCATCACTCTTGTCGTTGGCGGCAAGGGTCACTGCCTTACGAGTGAGGTCGGCAAGGTATCGCTTATATTCCTCATATTCACCTTTGTAGATGTCGTCGAGGGCGTCGATGGTTTCAAGAGCAATGTCAGAGATTTTTGCCTTGATCTCGCACTCTTCCATTCTTATCACATGGTAGATAAGATGGGTAAGCATGGCCGCAGGCAGGAATGCCAAGGGGTGCTTGTGGGTGACAGAAGCCACTTCGCCACCGGCCTCGTCCATATGCTGAACACTGTAAGGGAATTGATCACGACTCCAATAACCTGCCATCAGCAGAGCCAAGGGAGCCACTCGCATGATGCCACCGCAACCTTTGCTATTGTTCTTCACCTCTTTGCCTTGAAGCAAGCTTTCACATGCCGACAGGCAAGTGAGTCCGGGAGCACGACGGTGAGCCAGTTGCGGAATATCCCGAATCCAGGTGCAGTGGAAATCATGAGTCTGCGATCCCTTTTTCTTGCCGGTCTGCGTATAATACCAGTCAAGGTATGCTTCACCCACATAGGCCTCCGGCTCTCCTCCGATGCCTCGCATATAGCCTCGTGTTATTCCCATCAGCATGCCACAGGCTGTGAAGAGCGTCATTTGTGTGTCATCGCTTACCAATGCCTTGCCATCTGAGTCCAAGTCGAACTTCGTGATGCCATTAGCTCCATATTGCGCCAAGATGCTCTTGCGGCTTATGAACTCCACGGCATAGCCCAGCGCATCGCCGGCGGCACCAGCCATCAATGATCCACGGATGCGATCTTTAGTCCTCAACTTCAAGTCTTCGACACTTTGCTTGCGACTGCCCATATTTTCATCAATGATTGCTTTCGACATAATAACAATATTTTAAAAATTAATTTGACTCAATAAATATTCTACAACACTCTTCCAATCAGGGAATTTATCATTCCCAAACTGAATCCATTCTCCTTCAAACTCGCTCGTGCCGTTCTTTCCACGGTCGTCAATGAGATAGTCGCCTTTGCAGAGGTTCTTACAATGGGTGATGACAATGCGTTTGTGAAACACATCGTCAAGATAGCGAGTCACCCACTTCACCTTGTCGGACCATGCTGACGGATTCTTCCAAGGAGCCGTAGAGAGAATATACATGTCAAAATGCTTCTGCAACGCATGCATAGCCTCGACGGCTCCAGGCATAGGCTTCATCTCGGCAAAGAGCCCGGGAATCTCATCCAAGTGTCCCTCGTATTCCTTCTTGATGTCGTCCGACTGAAGATCAAGCCCCGACTGGAAGTCCACAAGCACATTGTCCATATCTACAAACACCCGTTTCTGCCGACGGATAGACTTCTCCTTAAGAGCGCGTTCCTTAAATTTTTGGGGCCGTAGGGGTCGTAGCCTTGAGTCG
>JBJEDL010000105.1:10355-13568 GCA_051872035.1 Lepagella sp. | reverse complement strand
TGCTCAAAAATATCCGCCCCTACGACCCCAAAAATTTTAAGGAACGCGCTCTAACCGCAGTGCCAGAACTTATTGACGAGGTTGAGCATTTCCTGGCGATTGCCGGTGATTTCGGTGCGGAGAGTCTTATCGTTGTAAGAGTTGAGTTTCTTGATGATGCCGTCGATCATCTCGGGTGCGAAGATGCCATGCTCTTCGAAGACGCTTCGAGCATTGCCGAGAGCGATAGCCGATTCGTAGCAGCTTGTCGGGAGTGAGCGGAGCGATTCGAGTTTTGCGCGGTTGGCATCATTGTGGATGTTTACGCTGACATAGAGTTCTTCAGCGTGAGCCAAAGCGTTGGGATTCTCGAAGCCCTTGCGAGCTGCGGTGATCATACCTGCAAGGAGTTGATAGACGTCGGCAGAGCCGTCGGCGCTACGCAATTCTACGGTCTGTTTCTCGGGACGCACGGCTGATGGAGACTCAAGCGGATTGGCTTGTGAGCACATATCGTTGTCGCCGGTCCAACCGAGAGGCACTCTGACGAGCACTGATCTGTTGCGATCGCCCCAACATATAGAAGTCGGAGCCTCCTGGTGAGGCACGAGACGGAAGTAGCTGGTAGGCACCTTGTTGCCCAATGCCGTGATGGCGTCGGCATAGTCGAGGATACCGACGATAGCCTTCTTGGCGTTGTCGCTGAGACGACCATTCTCGGTCATCATGTTCTTGCCATCTTTCATGAGCTTGAAGTGGATGTGGAGGCCGCTACCTGCCTTGCCTTCGGTGATCTTCGGTGCGAAGGTCACGTCATAATTATTCTTCATGGCAAGAGTGCGGATGATCCACTTGGCGAGCATCAATGTGTCGGCAGCCTCCAAGGCGTCGACGGGAAGGAACTCGATCTCGTTCTGCTCGAAGATTTTATTGTTAAGGGTGAAGTTGCCCACCTCATTGTGGCCATATTTGATCTGCCCTCCGGTCTGAGCAATCTTGAGCATGCACTCGGCGCGGAAGTCGTTGAACTTGGCGAATGGTGCCGACTCATGATATCCCTTCTGGTCGGTGGCACCGAAGAGACCAAGGTCATCGCTGATGACATAATATTCCAACTCGCCCATGGCATAGAACTCCATGCCTGTCTTCTGCTTGAATTGCTCGAGAGCACGCACGAGAGTTTGCTGGGGTGATGTGGGGAGTGGACGACCCTCGTTGTTGAAGAAAGAACACAACATCGAGAGGGTAGGGATCTCTGCAAATGGATCAAGGAAAGCTGTCGAGAAGCGTGGGATCACATACAGGTCGCTGTTCCCTGCTTCGATAAAGGGGAAAAGGCTGGAGCCGTCTACACGCTCTCCGTATGTAAGGATAGAGTCCAAATATTCCTCATTGGTGATGACGAAGTTCAGCGTCTTAAGACGATTGTCATCAGCAGGATACATAAAGTTGATCATCTTGATGTCATTGCCTTTGACATAACGGATGATATCCTCTTTCTTGAACTCACGCGCCGATTTTCCGAGGTATTGCACCACTTGGTTGGGTGACAATGAAATATTGGCATTCATGTTTTTAAATGGTATATTTTAGTTGATTTTAAGGTGTTTAAAATTACGTGCCGATCTCTTTCTGCACTTCAATGAGCAAATATAGCAGAATAAATCGACATAGCAAAATTATTTTATTCAAATATAAAATATTTTCAAACAGTGTAATTTTTACACAATTTATTTTGTTGTTTGAAAAATTAGTTATAATTTTGTGTCATCAGAAGAAATAAGAAAGGAATTTATTATGAGTGACATGACAACAGATAGTACTGAGTTAGAGTATAGGTATCGTTATCCCCATCCGAGTGTGACCACCGATTGCGTAATCTTCGGTTTTGATGGCACGAAGTTAAAGGTGCTTTTGGTGGAACGAGGCATCGAGCCGTTTAAGGGACGATGGGCACTACCGGGAGGATTCTTGAGGATGGATGAGAGTGCTGAGGTGGGAGCCATCCGTGAATTACAGGAGGAGACCGGATTGAAGGGTGCATATATTAGGCAGTTCCATACCTTTACAGCGCCGGAACGCGATCCTCGCGAACGAGTAATCACCATAGCCTATTATGCTTTGGTAAGGATGCAGGAGGTGAAGGGTGGTGATGATGCAGCAGATGCACGCTGGTTTGCCTTGGATGATGTGCCTCAGTTGGCATTCGACCATGATCAGATACTTCGCAAGGCGGAGCAGGCATTGCGTCAACAGATACACTTCGAACCGGTAGGCTTTGAACTGCTGCCTGAAAAATTTACCATCAAGGAATTGCAGAATCTATATGAGGCAATCTTGGATGTACGCTTTGACCGCCGCAATTTCTACAAGAAAATGAAGCATTTCGAGATGCTTGAGCAGCTGGAAGAGACGGTCAATCCCTCCAAGAAAAAAGAGGCATTTCTCTTTCGCTTCAACAAATCAAAATACGACGAACTAAAGCAAAAAGGCTTTCGCTTGGAGTTTTAAAAACGACAGATCGGTCGATTTTAAGGAACGTGCTCTAAGGTTTGCAGGGCAAACCGCCACCGCCAAGGGGCGACCCGACATCGCACTTAGCGGACAGTATTCAATCCGGCCGTGGACTATAGCCAATATCGGCCGGTTGAATAACTGCTCAAACGTAACTCCTTTTTTTAATCACACATATACCATTGTCTAAATTATGAAAACATTCTACAAAGTATTATTCGTTTTGGCAATATTAATTTTAATTGCCAACAGCATTAGCGCCTCGGCCATCGGATTTACAGTTGATGGCGTGCGCTACAGCGTCAATAACGACAACACAACTGTTACGGTAGCGGGCTATCCGTCAGGCAGTGAGCCGACAGGCGACCTCATCATCCCCGAGTCTATCACTTATGGTGGTGTCTTATATCCCGTCACCTCAATCGGCAAACGGGCGTTCTTCTTTTGCAGCGGCTTGACGAGCGTCACCATCCCCAACTCCGTCATCTCAATCGGCGAAGAAGCGTTTGAAAATTGTACCGGTTTGACGAGCGTCACCATCCCCAACTCCGTCACCTCAATCGGCTACGATGCGTTCTACGGCACGGCTTGGTATAACAATCAACCCGATGGGCTTGTCTATGCCGGCTCTGTAGCGTATGAATACAAAGGCATAATGCCAAGCGGCACAAGTATCGTTCTAAAAGAAGGAACCAAAGGAATTGCAGGGAGTGCGTTCAA
>JBJEDL010000105.1:0-10255 GCA_051872035.1 Lepagella sp. | reverse complement strand
TGGTTGCACCGGCTTGACGAGCGTCGCCATCCCCAACTCCGTCACCTCAATCGGCGACTGTGCGTTCTATGGTTGCACCGGCTTGACGAGCGTCGCCATCCCCAACTCCGTCACCTCAATCGGCAGCGTGGCGTTCTATGGCACAGCTTGGTATAACAATCAACCCGATGGGCTTGTCTATGCCGGCTCTGTAGCGTATGAATACAAAGGCATAATGCCAAGCGGCACAAGTATCGTTCTAAAAGAAGGAACCAAAGGAATTGCAGTCGATGCGTTCTCCGATTGCAGCGACTTGACGAGCGTCACCATCCCCAACTCCGTCATCTCAATCGGCGACTATGCGTTCTTCAATTGCACCGGCTTGACGAGCGTCACCATTCCCAACTCCGTCACCTCAATCGGCGACTATCCGTTCGACAGATGCAGCGGCTTGACGAGCATAAAAGTGGAGAGTGGCAACTCTGTCTATGACTCGCGAGAAAACTGTAACGCCATTATCATGACTGCAACAAACACATTGATTAGTGGGTGTAAAAATACAATAATCCCCAACTCCGTTACCTCAATCGGCGACCATGCGTTCTACGGTTGCAGCGACTTGACGAGCGTTACCATCCCCAACTCCGTCACCTCAATCGGCTTTCGGGCGTTCTACTATTGCACCGGCTTGACGAGCGTCACCATCCCCAACTCCATCACCTCAATCCGCAGCGAGTCGTTCTATTGTTGCACCGGCTTGACGAGCGTCACCATCCCCAACTCCGTCACCTCAATCGGCAGCGATGCGTTCTCTTATTGCACCGGCTTGACGAGCGTCACCATTCCCAACTCCGTCACCTCAATCGGCCACTTAGCTTTCACCTTTTGCACTGGCTTGACGAGCGTCACCATCCCCAACTCCGTCACCTCAATCGGCTTTCGGGCGTTCTCCTTTTGCAGCGGCCTGACGAGGATTGATGCCTATCCCGATCCTGAAAAAGTCAGCACTTCGGCGGAAGCTTTCTATGGCGTGCCCAAAGATGGGACCCTGCATGTGCTACCCCAGTATCTGAGTGCATACCAGACGGCGAGCCCGTGGGAGGATTTCACCAATATCAAGGGTGACCTTACCGAGATTGGCGGCATCGAAGTGGTGCGCATCGATGAGTTGGACCACACACTGCCCATGAATGTGTATAACATGAATGGCGTGAAGATAGGCGACAGATTGGAAGACCTCCCTGCCGGCATTTACATTGTGCGCCAAGGCAGCAAGAGCGCCAAGGTGGTGAAGTAACCGAAAATGGGAGATAGTCTTCCTCTTTGTTGAGGGGACTATCTCCCTTTTTTATTGGAGTTGGGCTCTTTTGAGCCTTTTTATTTTTGTGTTCTTTACCTTGCTTTATAGTAGCTTTATGGAGATGTAGCGCTTCGGATTCTTCTTGATGTCTACTATCAGAGAGTCGATGTCTGAGGCTACGGTGTTGAGGCGGTTATAGAGCTCCTGGTCGGTGGTCAAGCGTCCCAAAGTAGAGTTGGGATTGTTGAGTTGCGAAGAGAATTTCGAAAGGTCGTTGGTGATATTGTTCACATTCTCCATCGTGTTGCTGATCGGCAGTTGCTTCAATTCACTTGATAGAGCAGCCAAGTTAGCACAGATGCTGTCGATCTTCACAGTCGCCGAGTGGGCATTGTTCATCACTGCCGGCACTTGAGTGTTCAAGCTTCTCAAACCTTGAGAGGCGTAGAGGAGGTTGGCTGTGATGCCATCAATGCGGGCTATCGATGCCGCCAATGCCGGATCTGACACCAAAGTGTTCAGACTATACATCAGCGAGTCTACCTTCGGCAGGATGGAGTTGATCGCCGGCATAAGTTCCTTGTCGAGCGATTCCATCAGCCCATAGTGAGGACGTGTCGGAATCGTCGTACCGACCTCCATAGCCTTAGGACTCTTACCTAATTTGATGTCGACAAATCCGCCACCCATCAGTGTGGAAGATAACTGAGCGTAGGAGTCTTCAGGAAGGCGAAGTTTCTTCTCCAATGCCAACAAGACTTTGAATTTGCCGGGGTGTTCATAGTCATACTCGATGTCGCGAACCTTGCCCACGGCATAGCCATTGATCGATACAGGTGCAGAAACCGCCAAACCGGTCACATCCTCATATTCGACATAATAGAAGTTGGAGGGTCGCAACATGTTGATACCTTTCAGGTAATCAATTCCAAAAAATAGCACTGCAAGCGATATGATCACCGATATTCCGATCATAAATTCCTTGCTGCCTAATAACTTTTTCATATTTGTGTTTTTATTATCATTTCTCGTTTATTATCATTTTTCGTTGTCGACGATGATTATGGCGTTGGGAACCATCGATTTGATTTCCAACAATTTTTTCTCCATCTCACGGCGGTTGGTGCTGCTCCCATAGGTGTATTTGTAGTGATTGTTCTCCACAAACATCTCTGTGGGAGTAAGGCCACCGAAGGCGGGATCGTCGTTGCTAAGTTTATGGTCGCTCTCAGCCAGTTGTATCTTGTAATATATCGGACGTGATGCCGATGCAGAAGCCGCCTTAAACTTCGGACGTCCAGTCTGACGGACAGTCGTATCCTTGGTCTGAGTCTCGGCTTTGGCGACAGCCTTGCCGGAAGCAGTTGTCTTGCCGGAAGCAGCTTTAGTTGTTGTCTTGGCAGCTTTGGCTTGAGTGCTGTTGCCACTCTGCTTTACGACGAAGGTCTTGCGATTGCCTCGTGTCGAGCTCTTCATCGAAGAATTATCGGACTTCTTGGAGTCCTTACTGCCGGAGGTCGATGCCATCATCTCACCCTGCTTGGCGGAGCTTTTTGACTCTTTGGCTTTAGTATCTTTGGTTTTGGACTTTTTGTTTTTCTTTCCTTTCTTCCCTTTGGCTTCCTCTTTCTTTGGCTCATTTACCTCTTCTTTCACCTCTTCTTTGGGGGCTTCAAGGCGTGCCAGATATTGAGTTTCGCTCTTCAAGGCGATTGTGTCGGTGGCAAATTCACGTTTGTCGGAAATGGCTCGCGATGATTGCGATCTCCGCTTGCGAGCACTGCTTGAGCCGCTGCGTCTTGTCGTAGTCGCTTTGCCTCCGGTCTTCACACGTTCGGCACTTTCGACCGATACCAAGGTGCCGACACCGGTTGAAGTCGCCGTGGCTACAGCGTCGGAATCGTTCTCTTTCGTCGTATTATCGGCTTCGGCATAATCTTGTCGCGATTTATCACTCGACTTGTTTTTTTGTTCTTTCTTATTGTTATCCGACTTGTCGCTCTCAGAGGCGGAGGCTGATCGATTGCTGTCGGCAGAGAAATAACGCTTCACGGCGTTGCAGAGAGCTTGTGCCATCTTTTCTTGCCCATCATCAGAGCCCAAGAAAGCAGCTTCGGTAGGATTGCAGATGAAATCCAATTCCACCAGCACCGATGGCATCGAGGTAGCCCAAAGCACCCAGAACCCGGCTTGTTTCACTCCCCGGTCGGCACGTCCGGCTGTAGCTACCAACTCCTTCTGAGCCTCGGCGGCAAAGCGCAGACTCTGACCGAGATTGCGCTTCTGTGCCATCTCGAAGATGATATAAGACTCATCCTTATTAGGATCAAATCCACTATATTTCTGATGATAGTTGTCTTCCAATTCGATGACAGAGTTCTCCATTTGTGCCACCTTCAGATTATTGGCATCTTTCTGATGACCGAGGGCATAGACCGAAGCTCCCGCCACCTTCTTGCGGTTGGGATTACTCTTATCCACCGAGTTGGTATGGATCGAGATAAAGAGGTCTGCTTTGTTGAAATTGGCGATATCGGCTCTTCCTTGCAAAGAGATGAACGTGTCGTCATCTCGAGTCAGCACGACTTTGACATTTTTGACATTTTTCTTGATCTGCTGAGCCAACTTCTTAGCCACGCCGAGGTTGATCATCTTCTCGTTTTGACCATTGTCCATGGCACCGAAGTCTTTGCCGCCATGACCTGCATCGATCACTACGGTATATACCTTATCTTTATCTTTATCTTTTCCCGCGCCATGAGCCAATAGGGGAGAGGTGAGCATACTGCCGACCATGACGATGGTCATCAGCAGGACTCGGAATGTCGCAGGGGCAATGATATGTCTGATATGTTGTCTCATCAATTATATTTCTTTTCCTCGTCGAGGATGTTGGTTTCTTTATGGTCAAAAGTTTTATGGGTATACACGAAATCGCGACCCAGGTATTTCTGTCTCACTATCGGGTTGGAGGCAAGTTCTTCGCTGGTACCCTGGAAGAGGACACGTCCTTCGAAAAGCATATAAGCACGATCAGTGATACCAAGGATGGAGTCAGCCTTATGGTCGGTGATGAGCACACCGATGTTGCGTTCTTTGAGGTGATAGACCACCTCCTGGATATCCTCCACAGCGATCGGGTCGACGGCTGCAAAGGGCTCGTCGAGCATAATGAATTTCGGGTCGATAGCCAAGCAACGAGCTATCTCAGTGCGTCGACGCTCACCTCCCGACAGGCGAGTACCGATGTTATGTCTCACCCCACCGAGGTCGAACTCGGCGATTAGCTTTTCGAGTTTAGCTTTCTGATATTCCTTCGATGTGTTGGTCATCTCCAAGATAGCCCGGATATTATTTTCCACCGTCAGCGAACGGAACACCGAAGCCTCTTGCGGCAGATAGCCTACACCGATCTGAGCACGCTTATACACGGGATAGCCGGTTATCTCTTCATCGTTGAGGAACACGCGCCCCTCGTTGGGCTTGATCAGCCCGACGGTCATGTAAAAAGTCGTAGTCTTACCGGCACCATTCGGGCCTAACAAACCGACGATTTCGCCTTGGGTTACTTCGATCGACACCTGATTCGCCACCGTGCGCTTGCCATACTTCTTGACAAGTCCTTCAGTGCGAAGCACATCTCTCGCAGGCTCACCCTTATCCACTGACTCCGAAGCAGCGTCTGTTTCCAACAATTCTGTCGGATCGCTCAGAGACACAATCTCCGCATCCCCGGAAGAGATTACTTCTTCCTCCAGGTCGCGTTCTTCCTCTTCGGTCAGCTTCTCAGGCTTGGGCTTGCGAAAGTTCAGTCTGTTTTTCAGTAGTGGGGCTATCTTCATTGTCTTGGATTAGGGTAGTAGCGAACGAATATAGTCGGTAAGCAGCTTGATTGCTACATTATTGCCTCCACCCTGAGGAATGATCAAATCTGCATATCGTTTTGATGGCTCGATATATAACTCATGCATCGGCTTGAGTGTCTCCTGATAACGGTCGATTACCATCTGGGGAGTACGGCCACGCTCCACACAGTCGCGCTTGATGACACGAATCAGTCGTTCATCGGCATCGGCATCCACGAAGACCTTGACGTCGAGCATATCTCGTAGCTCCTTGTCGGTGAGCACCAAGATGCCCTCCACCACGATCACCTCTTTGGGTCGTAAATGCACTGTCTCTTTCAGACGAGAGCAGGTGATGAAGTCGTAGGTAGGCATCTCCACATCCTCGCCGGCTTTAAGTCGCTTGATTTGATCGGTGAGGAGCGTCCATTCGATCGACGCCGGCTCATCATAGTTCATCTTAAGGCGTTCTTCCAACGGGATGTGTGCATTATCCTTATAATATGAGTCTTGAGGCATCACCACCACTTCATCGGCGGGAAGACTCTCTATTATCTTGCGGACCACCGTCGTCTTGCCGCTGCCGGTGCCACCCGCTATTCCTATTACCAACATATCGTGTTTCCTGTTTTAATTTTTTCTATTTTTTACCAAGGCGGTTAACTATTTCGCCCTTCTTGGCACACAAAATTAATAAAAACTCACCGCTCTGCCAAATTTTTGAAATTTTTGTTTTATCTTTGCATTTGGATTTGTGTGATTCGGTATCTTTTACCACTATGTTGAAGCACACTCCTTATTATAAATCTACTCAAATGATTAGCAGTTCTATTAAATCGTTCGGACGCTATTGCATCTTTATGACACAAGTGTTCCGACGCCCTGATAAGTGGAGAGAGTTCTTTAAGAGCCTTATCTTCGAGATCTATAAACTCGGTGTCGATTCGATACCATTGGTCATCATCATATCTCTATTCATCGGTGCCGTGATATGTATCCAGATGACCTTGAACATCTCCTCGCCAATGATACCGACATATTCCACCGGTATGGCGACACGTGAGATCCTCGTTCTGGAGTTCTCATCTACCATGATGTGTCTGATTCTTGCCGGCAAGGTAGGCTCCAACATATCATCGGAGATCGGCACCATGCGAGTCACTGAGCAGATCGATGCTCTTGAGATCATGGGTATCAATTCAGCCAATTTTATCGTTCTGCCCAAGGTGATCGGTTTTGTCCTGTTCGTGCCTGTGCTCTGCATCCTCTCGATGTTTATGGGTCTATTGGGTGGTGCTTTCATCGCCGAGTTTACATCGATGGTGTCGCTCGAGACTTATATCTATGGTATACAGTCATTCTTCGATCCGTATGATGTATATTACAGTATAATAAAGACTTGCGTCTTCGCATTTATCATTACTACCGACGCTGCCTATTTTGGTTACCACGTCAAGGGTGGCGCCCTGGAGGTCGGTAAGGCGAGCACCGATGCAGTGGTGTCAAGCTCGATCCTTATCCTGCTTGCAGACGTTATACTAACTCAACTCCTTTTGCAATAATGATTGAAGCTAAACATATCTCCAAGTGGTTTGACGGTCAGCAAGTTCTCTTCGACATCAACGCCACCTTCGAGGCTGGCAAGACCAACCTGATTATCGGTCGTTCCGGCTCGGGAAAAACTGTATTTATGAAGTGCCTCATCGGGCTTCATACCCCTGAGGAGGGTGATATCCTCTACGACGGCAGAAAGTTTCGCGATCTCGACCTCTCCAAGAAGCGCCAACTTCGCGCTGAGATCGGTATGCTGTTCCAGGGTTCTGCCCTCTTCGACAATGAGACGGTGATGGGAAATGTCATGTTCCCTCTCAAGATGTTCTCCCCGTTGACACGCCATGAGCAGATCGAACGTGCCAAGTTCTGCATCGAGAGGGTAGGACTCGTAAATGCCGATAATAAATACCCTTCGGAGATCTCGGGCGGTATGCAGAAGCGTGTGGCAATCGCTCGCGCCATCGCCCTCAATCCCCGTTATCTCTTCTGCGACGAGCCCAACTCCGGTCTCGACCCTCAGACGTCGATCCTGATCGATGAGTTGCTGAGCGACATCACCCATGAGTATAACATCACCACGATTATCAATACTCACGACATGAACTCCGTGCTCGGCATCGGTGAGTCGATCGTGTATATCAATAAGGGGCATTGCGGCTGGATCGGCGATGACCACTCCATATACAAGAGCACCAACGAAGATCTCAACGATTTCGTCTTCGCCTCCAAGCTCTTCCGCGAAGTAAAATCATATCTCGAATCCAAATATTAATCTATGAGACAGTTCGTTGCTCTTTTGGTGCTTTGCTCGCTGGTGGCTACCAATATTGACGGCAGAAACCGCATGGCTTGCGAGAAAGCTGATTCTGATTTATGCGTCTTTAAGCATGTGTCGACTCATCAATATTTACGTGCCGAAGTGGCCGGTAGCGATAATCCCTTTTATAGAGATTTTGATTTTCTTTATTATGATATCAATCTCAATATCCAATGGCCCGAAATAATTGCCGGCAAGCAACCCATCGACCTTCAAACTCGGATCTGTATCAATGCTTTCAACGATACCACCACCGATGTCTCTAAGGCCGTAGATCGCTGTGTCGCTAAGGCCGCAAATGAGGATGATGACCTAAAATATTTGCCTTGCGAATCTATCCCCAAATCCGGGGGATATTCACCACGATCATCTCTTACCGTCAATGCCTTCCCGGTATATATGGGTAGTCGTGTCTATTCCTTCAAAGTATCTTCTACAAGTTACAGCTTCGGTGCGGCTCATGGCATGTATTTCAACTCTTATATCTGCTACGACACCAAGCAGGGGAAAGTCCTTACACTCGATGACCTCTTCACCGACAAAGACAAATTGTTGGGCCTTATCAAGAAATGTCTGTCGGAAGATCGCATGGCTCCCCTATATGGTCAAGAGTTGCCTGAGATGCTGAAGCGGATCTATGTGTCAGAGAGTTTCAAAATCGAGGAGTCGAAGATCACGTTTGTCTACAATCCCTACGAGATAGCATGCTTTGCCACCGGCATAGTAGAAGTGCCTATCTATTTCTTCGAATTTACAGACGATCTGAACATACTGACTCCCGAGGGAAAATCAATCCTCACGGTCAGCAATCCCCTATAACAGGGCGGTTCTAATATACAAAAAATCCCGGTCAGTTCTCACTGATCGGGATTTTTTGTATTGTGTTTTCAAGGATTTGCTCTAAAAATCTTTTTTGCAGAAGATGCTCTTGAGCTTCAGGGAGATTACTCCGAAGACTGCCTCTCCGAAGATGCCGGAGTTCATCTTCGATGTGCCTAATTGCCGGTTGACAAATATGATAGGCACTTCGACTATCTTGTATTTTTTCAGATAAGCCTTGAATTTCATCTCGATCTGGAAGGCATATCCCTTAAATTGGATCTTGTCCAAGTTGAGGGCTCTCAACACGTGGGCCTTATAGCATACAAATCCGGCTGTCGAGTCGTGAAGCTTCATACCGGTTACTAACCTGACATACATCGAAGCATAGTAACTCATCAAGATACGGCCCATAGGCCAGTTGACTACATTCACACCCGATACATAGCGCGAACCGACCGACACATCCGCACCTTTATCCTTACACTCGTGATAAAGCTTGGGAAGATCGTTGGGATTGTGGGAAAAGTCGGCATCCATCTCGATCATATACTCATAGCCGCGCTCCAAAGCCCACTTAAAACCATGGATATAGGCTGTGCCAAGTCCCAACTTGCCGGTACGCGTCTCTAAGTGGACTCGCCCCGGATATTGTGATATTTTCTCTTTCACCGCCTCTTGGGTCCCATCGGGCGAGGCATCATCGATCACGAGCAGGTCAAATGAGTCTTCCAACGAGATCACTGCATCTATAATATTAGCGATGTTCTCAATCTCGTTGTAGGTGGGTATGATTACTAAAGCTTCACTCATCTATGCCTATATTGTTTGGTTCGGTGCAAAATTAACAATTTTTCTACAATTATTATCTTTCGACCCTATATTTTTTATCCTTCTACCTCTCATTTTCTCCAATTCGTATGATTTTTTTCGAAATATGGAGTGTAGGATGGTATGATAATTTGCTTTTTCGGAGGGTTTCAATTCCCATATCATCTTCTCTATTGAGGTATCGAAGTGTGGGATAGTGCTCTTTCGCCACACTCGCCATGGCTGATGCCACCGCCTGATAGATGCCACGATAGTCTATGTCTCCC
Organism: Lepagella sp.; assembly: GCA_051872035.1. GTDB lineage: Bacteria > Bacteroidota > Bacteroidia > Bacteroidales > Muribaculaceae > Lepagella. Next base: position 844 of record JBJEDL010000105.1, on the reverse strand, counting down.
TTCTCGGCATGTATCACAAAGGAGTCGCCACCCTTCTCGCCGAATGAGAAACCCAAGATGCGACCTTCATATCGGATAGCAACTCCAAGGAAAGGGTAGCGGTCGTAGTCGCGGAGGATGTCGATCACTTTCCGACTCTCATATACCGCCAATCGATTGTCGCTATGACGATCGCTGAATCGCCTTACGAACTCGATCAACTCATCGGCTATCACGCTGCTTATTTCTTCCACTTCGTAGCCGGTGAAATTATTTCGAAAATAGTTGAGATGATTACGTTTCTTCTCCAATTTCTTACCGCTGAAGGTGATGAAACGATCGATATCATATAGATATTCAGTCCAGTCTACATATAGCTTCTCACCATCGATCTCTTCGGGAAGCGAATCTTTCTGCGGCATGGTCTCCACCGGCAGCATCAGCAGGGCTTCACACCCATGATGGCTGCAGTATTCGGCAATAATACCCCGATAGCAATCCATACTCATCGGTCCACGAAGTTCGTAAAACAGGGGTGTGCCGCTTTCGGGCCATACCCCCTTGATGATGAGTGTATCTTCGACTATCGCTATCTGATATTTGAAATATTCCTTCCACATTAAGATACCTCCTACCGTAAAGTCATCGCACATCGAGGGGTAGCGATCGAAATAATCTCGCAGCGTCGATATGTCGCTCTCGTCGGCATCTTTCATCTCAAGATCCATTCCTATAAGATTTTTCATCTTTAGTGTCATAAGTTTCTTTTCGTGCTTTTGAGCGCGTTCCTTAAATTTTTGGGGCCGTAGGGGTCGTAGCCTTGAGTCGATTTTGATTACTTGCTGTAAGGAGCATACTCCTGTAT
>JBJEDL010000104.1:0-13639 GCA_051872035.1 Lepagella sp. | reverse complement strand
CGACTCAAGGCTACGACCCCTACGGCCCCAAAAATTTAAGGAACGCGCTCTTAGTTTTTCTTGTTGTATAAGGCTGTTTAGTAATCGGTTGATTATCAATCTGTTATAAAAATGGCGAGAATTTTGTAAAATCGGTGTTTGTAAGTATTTAATTATCAGTGTGTTAAAAATCGGTCGGCGAGTCGATTTTTTCTCAATTCTTCAACTCTTGTAACTATCTGATTATCAACTGTTTGTGAAAACGGCGAGAATTTTGCAAAACCTCCATCTGTAACAAGCTGATTATCAATAGATTAAAAATCGGTCGGCGAGTCGATTTTTTGACGATTTTTTGCTTTTGTCCCCTTTTGCGTGTTATATTTGTTGCGTTCACTTCAACCGATTCCATTTTCGGTATAAGCGACACCACAAATTTAGTTTAATTTTTAATTCGTATCATTATGAAAAAGGTAATTTTTATGATCGCTTTTGTTGCGATCTCTGTGCTCTGCTTCTCTTCGTGTCAAGCTGTTGAAGCTCCTAATGATCAAAATCAGAGTGAGAGTGTCGTGGAAATGTCTCCTCTTGCCGACGTGCTGACACGGGCAGTTGAATCCCACAAACCGGGTGATCCCGACTCATATATTATATATGTGGCGGCGAAAGATGAGTTTACTCTTTTCTCCGAAGAGGATTATTCCCTTTTCTCTGCTTTTGCCGATGTTGTCGTTCACGATGACTCTTCGGCTACCAGAGCTCCACAAGGGAGCGGTTGGACTCTTGCCGGTACCGGAAAAGGCAAATTGGCTGCCATGCAAATGGCAACTGAGCTTGCCGGCAAGCTCGAAAAAAATCGCGACTTCGAGATCCACGTAGAATATGGAGATGACGGAAGCTTCACAATTTGGTATCGATACGTAAAATAACCAAGTGAACCTGCCCCAATGAAGTGAACATTCAGGAGGCTGTGACGAAACGCTATCGTCACGCCTCCGTTTTTTTATTCAAACTGATCAACTTAGGGATTACAATTTTTTATGGCTATTAATTGTTGTTTTTGAGTTTTTTTAGTTACTTTTGTGATTTCCAATGCCAAGAATGCTGTTTTGGAGTGTATGATGATGAGAAGTAATGGCTTGTGTATACGTTTGTTATGGGTAGTGGTGGCTATAGTCGCCTCTGTCGGATGTGCCTTTGCCCAAGGGGAAACGATACCGCCTCAGACTTCAACATCTCTGCCTGATGCCAAACCGGGCGATTCCTTCCCCATCTCTGAAGAACATTCCCTCCTGCCCCGTACCTCTTTCGCCGGCAAAAACAAAAACAGCCGTAAGCCTGACCCCAAACTGTCGAAAATCATCAATCAAGCCGATAAGTATTTTGATGATTACAGCTATTCCGCTGCTTTCGACGAGTATACCAAGGCTGTCGAATATGTCAAAAGCAACAAACTATACCCCTTCTTCCCCGAAACAGTGACACATGTCTATATGCGTCTTGGCAAAACTGCCTATTACTTAGGCAGATACACTTCGGGTATGTCGGTGGTATATGATCTCCTTTGCCTCTATCCCGATCTTAATGCCGAGTTAAGAGTTGAGGCTTTCACTCAGCTGGCAAATTACTTCATACGTCTCGAGAAGTATAATATCGCTATCAAATATCTCGGCGATGCCATGACTCTTCTCAAGGGAAGCAAATTGTCTGCCGATAAGCGACATATCCTTGAGGCGGATATAGACATCGCTTTCTCCTCCGCATATATGATGAAAGATGAGGTGGAGCAAAGTTTGCAATACCTCAAACAGGCAGAGAAGAATGCCTCTCCGACCCAGATGAGTCGCATATATCAAAATCGTGCCATCAGTTATCTGGCTTTCGACAATATCGAGAAGGCAAAAGAATTTTGCGATAAGGCGCTCTCCACATCCTCCTCACCCTACGATCGTGCCATCCTCCGTAATAACTATGCCTCCCTCTGTGCCGAAACACATGATTTCGAAAAAGCTCTCTCTTTGGTCACAGAAAATGAGCAGGAGATTAACAAGATAGATGCCATTCATGTCAAGGCACATCTATTCTGGGTGAAGTCGAAGATCTATAAGAATCAGGGCAACGACCGTCTGGCGCTCGAGTATCTTGAGAAGCAATCTGCCATCCTCGACACCATCTTCGACAAGAACAATGAAGAGAAGCAGATGATGCTCTCCAACGCCTTTGAAACGGAGAAGATTAAGAATGACAAGACTCTACTCGAATATCAGCTTAAGATCTCTGAGTATGAAAGCTTTAAGAAAACGATATGGATTGTCGTTATCGCTTTGGTGTGTATGGCGGTTGTGCTTTTGACTCTGCTGATCGTCAAACGGACACGGCGCCAGAAGCGCTCACTCGAGATCGAGATCGAGCATAAAGATGCCGATAAGGATGCCGCTGTCAATGCCACCAAGCGAGAGTTCGAGGAGATTGTAAGTTCGAAATCGCGCAAACTCGCCGCCAACACCCTCTTTATGGCGCGCACCAATGAGCTCGTCGAAGAGATCTCCGACGAATTGGCTCGCCTTAAGAAGCATGTCAACACTTCGGAGGGGGAGGAGATCCTTCGTACGATTCATTCGCATATCGATGCACTCAACACCGACGAAAATGACTGGGAGGAGTTTATGGCTCATTTCGGAGAGGTCTATCCGGCATTCTACGCACGCCTGAATGCCCGCCATCCCAACCTCACCCCCGGAGACCAGAGGATGTGTGCCTTCATCCTCCTTAACCTTAATTCCAAAGAAATCGCCGCGCTCACCCACCGATCGCTGCGCACTGTCGACACAACAAAATATCGCCTCCGCAAGAAGCTCGAACTACCTGAAGAACTATCTACTGCCAACTATCTTCGCCGATTTACCGACGAATCAACTGAAGAAAAATAAATCTCTACTGAAACATAAAAGATTGAAAATCAATATATTGCCTGCTGTGTAGTATTAATGTAGTATCTATATTTTCGAATTGTAGAGAATATAGAGTATTGAAAATTTTGTATAATATCTATCGGTGTAATAATTTTGGTTGCAAAAATAATTTTGTCGGCAAATAATATTAACAACTAAACTGATTATGTTATGAAGATTAAATCTACATTCACTACAATCATGGCTGCCATGTTGTTCAGCGGAATGAGTGCCGCAGCCAACAACAGTTCTTCCGATTTCTTAAAAAAGGCATTCTTCCCCAACGGTCAAGTTTCTCAAGAGATGGAAGAAGCAATCGCCGCCTTCCCTCTTACTCCTTCGAGCGATGATGCTCGTCGTGTCGTTAGAGCTGCTTCTTACGACGAAGGAATGAGTGGCGACTGGCGCCCGGCTGAGGTCGTGACCTACACTGATGCGGGTGACTATCTCTACAAGTATATCTACTACTACGACAAGAACTGTGCCTACTATTCCAAGGATCAGAGTCAGGTGAGAATCTATCAGTCGTGGAATGCTACTGACAGCAAGTGGCAGAACAGAATGCGTCTGAAAGTCATCCTTGACGATCGTGGCGACCTGGTGATGGGATATACCGACCAAGGATTCGAGGATCAGTGGAATAATAATTTCCTCTGCTTCTATACTTACGATGAAAATCATAATATGCTCACCGCTGAGCAGGCTACTTGGTATGCCGATCAGGATCAATGGTTCTCTACCATGAAGTGGGAGAATGTATATGACGAGAATGGCAATATGTTGACTCAGACTTATTTCAATCGTTGGATGGGTAGCAGCGACTGGACCAAGGGATCTCAATTCTCTTGGGAGTATGACGAGGCCGGCAATCTTACTCGCTATGCCATCAGCATGTGGAGTGACTATTCCGGACAGTATTCTCCCTATATAGTTTATGATTATACTTACGATGAGAATGGTAACAAACTTAGTGAAATTCTCACTCAGTATGATAATCCATCTTACTATTATATCTATACATACGATGAGAACAATAATATGCTCTCTTTCACTCATCAGAAGTGGAATGGAACTGACTGGTATAACTATATGCTCGTAGATTATACTTACGATGATCAGAATCGCCAAACTCAAGCTATCACCCAACTTTGGAATAATGAACAGTGGGAACTCTCACAAAAGTCTGCCACTTCTTATTTCGAGTTTGCCAACATAACTACCTATTATAGTTATGATGCCGAGACTGAAAGCTGGAAGTCAAAGTCCAACTATGTGATCCGTCGCAATGCCGACGGGCAAGTAGAGTGGGTGGCTTACGGCGAATGGATGGATAAGTATAACAATATCCAGACTCAGCGTCAAGAACTCTATACTTATAATAATGGTCTGCTCACCAACCGAAAGGAACAGGTGTGGAATGATCCCGAACTTAAGTTTGATGATGTCTCCGATATGACTTTCGGTTATAACGACGATCGCAACTGCATCAATGTTACTGCCGCTGCCAAGCAAAGCAAGGAGTGGATCTTTGCTCCCTACAATGATACAAAAGACCAGTGGGATTGTCCCGACTTCGAACCGATGGGTGGCGACATCACTTATCTCAATGTCAACGATTATGTAGAGCCTACCGGCATCTCTCTCGATGTGACTGAGATTATGCTTGAACCGGAATATACTCAGCAACTCAAGGCTACTGTCCTCCCCGAGAATGTCAGCAACCCTGAATATTACTGGACTTCTTCTAACGAGGATGTGGCTCGTGTCAGCGTCAATGGTAAGGTTTATGCCATCGCCGAAGGTGAAGCCACTATCACTGCATATACTTTGGTGGGCAACTTTTCCGCCGAGTGCATCGTCTCTGTCGGCGACACCAGCGGCATCGATACTCCTGCCGTGACCAACTGCTTCAGCTTCGCTGACGGCTTGATCCGATTCAACTCGTCGAACGAGGATTTCTCCTTGTCTGTTTATGACATCTCCGGCAAGGCTATGGTTAAGAATAGTTGCAACAATGAAATCTCTACCATCGGTTGGAATCCCGGTCTTTACATCGTGAAGACTCTCGATGGTAAAATTTCCAAAACTTATAAAATCATAGTTAAATGAGATCAAATCGCTGATCCATTAAAAATCCGATTTTAGATTTATGAAACCTTCCTCCCTTAAATCAATTTTGACAATTTCTCTGCTTCTCACGCTGAGTATGCCGGCATTTTCTGCTCGCCGCAGCGAAACGGAGTGTAGAGAGATTGCCGGGCGGCAGGCAAGCCTAATGTCGGCAGATGCTTCTTCTGCCGACATCAGACTTGCCGCCTCTTCCAAGTCGCTCGGCTTAGCCCGTAAGTGTGTCGACGAGGCTTTCTATGTCTACAACATCGGCTCTCGAGGCTTCGCCATCATCTCTGCCGACCCGGAAACCACACCACTGATAGCGTATTCAGACTCTTCTTCTTTCCCCGCAGACACGGCGATGATGCCTGCCAACCTCCGCTGGTGGCTCAAAGCTCAAGAAGAGGCTGCCGCCATTCGTCGAAATGCCGCCGGCTCTCACGCCGACAACTATTTGGCGCCTCTCCGCGCCCCCAGCTATACCGCGCCTCAGGCTGTCGAGCCTATCCTCGGTGATATCGCCTGGGATCAGTCTGCTCCATACAATGATCTCTGCCCCGAGAAGTGCGTCACCGGCTGCACCGCCACTGCCATGGCTATGGTGATGAAACACTACAACTACCCCCGCATCGGAAAGGGAAACCATGCATACGTCTCCGCTATGATGGGGTATAATGTCAGCTATGACTTCGAAGCTAAGCCCTTCGACTGGAACAATATGCTCGATCAGTATGCCGATGGAGGGTATAACGACTCCCAGGCTACTGCTGTCGCCGAACTTATGAAGGCCTGTGGCGTAGCCATCGATACCGACTATCGACCCACATCCAGCTCTGCCAATTCCCTCAAAGTGTCGGATGCCCTGATCAAGTATTTCAGATATAACGATAATACCCTCTTTCGCCTCCGCACCGCCTACACCAACGACGAATGGAAGGAGATGCTCAATCAGGAGATGGCTGCCGGTCGCCCGGTGATCTATAACGGTTCGTCGAAACAAATAGGTCATGAGTTTGTGGTCGATGGCTCGGATGAGTCGGGCCTCTATCATATCAACTGGGGATGGAGCGGCGTCGCTAATGGCTATTACGATATCTCTCTGCTCAATCCCGACCAATATGGCACCGGTGGCGGCACTGCCGAGGGTGGCGGTTATATCTTCAACCAGGGTATGGTGATTCGCATCAAACCCGAAAAGGATGATACCGCCGACTATACCCACAACTGGTATATGAACAGCATGGTGCTCATCAACGAACTCGATGCCAACAACTCGATCGCTGATACCGAAGAGATCCGCCTCGGCGCTTACACCTTCGCCAACTATGGCAGCACTTTCAACGGGCAGTTGGCTATCGTCTTCTCAAAGTCTCTCGATGGCGAACCGGCTGCTGTAATCGGCATTCAAAACCACTCCCAAGTGGCACCAAGTTATGGTGGTAACCTTGAGTTCAAAGGCATTCTCCCCGAGGACTTTGAAGATGGTTACTATTATGTCTATCTCGCCTCCAAACCATATAAGGGTGATAGTTGGGATAGAGTAAGAGCTATATATGGTTATGATTCTTACTTCACACTCTCTCACCGCAATGGTCGTATCACCTTCGCCGATCGGAAGAAGACCCCTAAACTCTCCGGCAACGTTAATCCCCAAGGAGACCTCGTGATCAATTCTTTCGGAACTTTCAGGGTGACTGCCAAGAACACTTCCGATACTTTCTATTTCGGTTATGTCGGCGTAATGATCACTCCATCGGCTGAGTCAGAGCGATATGCCATGTATTACGAACCGATGTACCTCGATCCGGGTGAGGAGAAGACTATCGACTTGACTCGCGCTTTGATCAATAATGCCAATTTCTACCTCCAAGAGGGGCAATCGCTGATTTGCGGTATCTACTCTTTCGGCGACAGACTGTATGCTCTGACCGATTTCAAACCTGTGGATCTCGGCATGACCACTGCACCGAAATTGCAACTCACCGAGACTCTGGAATGTCAAGAGGTGTTCAAGTCGGGTGAGGAGTTCTTCATACCCTTCTCTGTCGATTGCCTCGGCGACTACAAGTTTAACCTGGTGGCAGGTATCTTCCCTTGGGGGTCATATCAAACCACGATTACTCTCCAGACACCCCTCGATATGAAAGAGGGTGACCATGTCGACTCGGAGATTCGCGGCTATCTCAATCCGCCTCTCAAGGAGGGTAAATACTTGGTGGCTCTCTTGGCCTACGACATCACCACCGGCCAATATGACTATGAACTTGGCTTCACCTACTTCGAAGTCAGCGGCATAGCAGAGTCGGGTGTCGATCAGATTCAAACGGCTGAAGAGGATACCCCGATCTATTACAATCAGCTCGGCAGGCGAGTAGACCATCCGCAGAAGGGCGATATCCTGATCCGTGTCTCCAAAGCCGGAGCCCAAAAGATAGTATATTGACCTATCTCAATTTACTCATTGTGTTTATAGGTAGTAAAAGCTGATTCAATTATATCGAGATAGATATTCATACATTCATTCAGCAAACTGAAGGAGGCTGTGACGTTGCGCTATCGTCACAGCCTCTTTGTCATAGTTTCGTTATTACAGTTTTATCGTCACAGCCTCATTATCTTTTTGTATTCGGTGGGGATCACTTTGATGAATTGGCTTACTGTTTCGTCCCAGTTGTCGAGCAGCTTGCGAGCGAGGCGACTTCCGGTGTATTTGAAGTGATTGCCTATCAGTCGGTAGAGCTCGCGATGGTCGGCAGCCTCTTCGATCAGCGAGATTTCCACCAGCTCCATATTGCAGAAGTAGTCGAAATTGCCGTCGGGATTCCAGACGTATGCCACGCCGCCACTCATGCCGGCGGCAAAGTTGCGCCCGGTCGGGCCCAGCACCACGGTGATGCCTCCGGTCATATACTCGCAGCAGTGATCGCCGACACCCTCCACGATGGCGGTGGCTCCCGAGTTCCTTACACAGAAGCGTTCGCCGACTTGTCCATTGATGTAGATCTCGCCACTCGTAGCCCCATAGAGGATGGTGTTGCCGGCGATGATGTTCTCTTCGGCAGCGAATCCCGCCCCCTTCGGTGGCACGATCACTATCCTTCCTCCCGACAATGCCTTGCCGACATAGTCGTTGGCCTCTCCTTCGAGGCGGAAGCTTATCCCATGCACCAAGAAGGCTCCGAAACTCTGTCCCGCCGAGCCCCGGAAGGTGCTGCTGATGGTATCTTCCGGCAGTCCGGCATCGCCATATTTCTGTGCCACCATCCCTGAGAGCATCGCTCCGACCGCCCGGTCGGTGTTGGCAATCGGAAACTCCAAGTCTACCGCCATACCCGACGAGAAGACGCCGCGACACCGCGAGATGATCTTGCTGTCGATCACATTAGACAGATCATAACGCTGCTCCCGGTCATTGATAAGTGACACTTTGTCAGCTTCTTGCGGCATATAGAGCAGTCGCGAGAAGTCGAGGCCGCAGAGCGACTTGGGGTCGAGTCCATCTTTGACACGAAGATAGTCGGGTCGGCCTATCACCTCATCGAGGCTCTTGACGCCGATCTCGGCAAGTAGTTCGCGGATGCCTCGCGCCAAGAAACGGAAATAGTTGACCACATGCTCCGCCTTCCCTTGGAATCGCTCCCGGAGTTGGGCGCATTGCGTCGCTATACCTACGGGGCAGGTGTTGGTGTGGCACTTACGATCCATCACACACCCGAGTGCCACCAATACGCTTGTGGCGAAACCATACTCCTCGGCGCCGAGCATAGCCATCACCACGACATCGCGCGGCGTCTTGAGCTGACCGTCGGCTTGCAGACGCACCTGACCTCGCAACCCATTCATCACTAATGTCTGCTGAGTCTCGGCAAGTCCCATCTCCACCGGAGTGCCGGCATAATGGATCGAACTTGCCGGTGAGGCGCCCGTGCCTCCGTCGCTTCCCGAGATGGTGATCAGGTCGCTCTTTGCCTTCGCTACGCCGGCGGCTATCGTGCCCACTCCACTCTCCGACACAAGCTTGACACTCACCTTCGCGCCGGGGTTGACATTGCGCAGATCGAAGATCAGTTGCGCCAAGTCCTCGATAGAGTAGATGTCATGGTGGGGTGGGGGCGATATCAGAGATATCCCCGGTATGGAGTGGCGCGTGCGAGCGATGATCTCGTCGACCTTGAACCCGGGTAACTGTCCACCCTCGCCCGGTTTGGCACCCTGTGCCACCTTGATCTGCAACTCGTCGGCATTGACCAAATACTCCGTGGTGACACCGAATCTTCCCGATGCCACCTGCTTGATGGCTGATCTCACCGAGACTCCATCCTCGCGAGGCAGGAATCTCGCTGAGTCTTCGCCACCCTCGCCCGTATTGCTCTTCGCTCCGATAGAGTTCATCGCCGCCGCTATCGCCTCGTGTGCCTCGCGGCTGATCGAACCGAAGCTCATGGCTCCCGTCACGAATCGTCGCATGATAGCCTCTTCCGATTCCACTTCTTCGATAGCCACCGGAGTTCCCTTGGCGATCTCCAAATAATCGCGTATGAAGAGTGGACTATGCCCATGGTCGGCAAGCCGGGTAAATTCCTTGAACTTTTCATAATCACCCTCTCGAGCCGCCTCTCTCAGGGCTTTGATCACGAAGGGTGTCCAGGCATGTGTCTCGCCCCCTTTGCGATATGTGAAGTGGCCGATAAAGGGGAGATCGGACTCGGCGTCAAACTCTTCGGCGAATGCCTCGGCATGCACCTGGAGGATATCCTCGGCAAGACGGTCGATGCCGGCTCCGGAGAGCTGGCTTTGGGTTGTGCCGAAATAGCGACGACACACCTCCCGGTCGAGTCCGACAGCCTCGAAGAGTTCGGCACCCTTATAGCTCGTGATGGTAGAGATGCCCATCTTCGACATCACCTTCAGCAGTCCCGAGTCGATGGCCTTGACATAATGGGCTGCCGCCGTGGCGAAGTCGAGTTGCACCTGATGTTTCTCCACCATCTCTTCGATTATGGCAAAGGCAAGGTAGGGGCAGACGGCGCTCGCACCATAGCCGCTCAGCAGGGCGAAGTGCATCACCTCGCGAGCATCCGCCGTCTCGATCACCAGTGCTATCTGAAGACGTTTCTTGCAGTCGATAAGATGATGATGCACCGCCGAGGTGGCGAGCAATGCCGGGATCGGTGCATGCTCTGCATCGATGCCCCTGTCGGAGAGCACCACATAGTTGCACCCATCGTCGACAGCCTTCTCAGCCTCCCGACAGAGGCGGTCGAGACCCTCGCGGAGGCCGGCTGCGCCATCGGCAGGTGAGAATGTCATCGAGAGCTTGCGAGTGTTAAATCCCTTATAGCGCAGGTTGCAGAGCAGATCAAGTTCGCGGTTGGTGATGATGGGTCGCTTCAATAGCACCATCTTACACAACTCGGGTGTCATTCCCGTCAGGTCGAGGTTCACCGCACCGATATAGCTGTCGAGGCTCATCACGAGCTCTTCGCGCAGCGGGTCGATCGGGGGATTCGTGACCTGTGCGAAGTGCTGACGGAAGTAGTTGTAGAGAAGCTGGGGTGTCTTCGACATCACTGCCAAGGGGGTATCCTTACCCATCGAGTTGATCGGCTCTTTGGCATCTCTCACCATCGGGAGCATGATGTTTTCCACCTCTTCGCGGTGGTAGAAGAAGGTGTGGAGCATCCGGTGGTAGCCCTCCACCCGGTTGGACACCCTCCTGCCGCTGGTGATAGAGTCGAGGTTGAAGCGATTGCGCTGCAGCCATTCGCGATAGGGATGGTCGGCGGCAAGCATCGCCTTGATTTCGTTGTCATGATATACCTTCCCCTCCTCCATGTCGACCATCATCATCTTGCCGGGACGAAGTCGCCCCTTCTCGCGTATCTCCGAGGGGTCGAAGGGTAGCACACCCGCCTCCGAGGCGAGCACCATCGTGTCATTCTCCGTGATCAGATAGCGGCCGGGTCGCAACCCGTTGCGGTCGAGCATACCCCCGGCATAACGACCGTCGCTGAAAAGCAGCGCCGCCGGTCCATCCCATGCCTCCATCAAGATAGAATGATACTCGTAGAAGGCCTTCAGATCCGGGGATATCGGGTTCTTGTCGTTGAATGATTCCGGCACCAGCATCGCCAAGGCGTGCGGCAGGCTCATGCCGCTCATCACGAAGAACTCCAGCACATTGTCGAGAGAGGCGGAGTCGCTCATACCCGGTTGTACGATCGGGGTGACATCTTGACCGTCGAAGGCTGCCGGATGCAACATACATTCCCGTGCCTTCATCCACATCCGGTTTCCCTGGATGGTGTTGATCTCGCCGTTGTGTCCCAACAGTCGGAAGGGTTGTGCCAATTTCCAAGCCGGAAAGGTGTTGGTGCTGAAACGGGAGTGCACCAGCACCATCGCCGAGGTGAAGTGTGGATTCATCAAGTCGGGGAAGTAGTTGCGAATCTGTGGACTCGTCAGCATCCCCTTGTATATCAGCACTGTCGAGGAAAGCGACACGATATAGAATTCATCTTTACCCTCCACAGGAGCCTCGGCTACCATCCGCTCGATACCCTTGCGTAGAAGGTAGAGGCGGATGTCTATCGGCTTCTGCTCGACTTCCGACTCAATGTCGTCTGCCACGAAGACCTGCACGATATCCGGCTCTGTGTCGCGTGCCACCTTGCCTAAGGATTCGTTGCACGTAGGCACTTGTCTTACGCCGATCAGTTTCATGCCATATTCCACGGCTTTCCGCTCGATGATGTCGAGGATCATCTCTCTTGACTCCTGATCGTGAGGCAAGAACACCATGCCGCATCCATATCTTCCCTTTTCCGGCACGGCTACTCCCTGCAAGAGGATAAATTCATGGGGTATCTGCACCATAATGCCGGCGCCATCGCCTGTGTTCGGGTCGGCACCCTCGGCGCCTCGATGCTCCATGTGTTCCAATACTTGCAGCCCCTTCTCTACGAGCTGATGACTCTTGATACCCTTGATGTTCACCAAGAGACCGACGCCGCATGCATCATGCTCATGACGACTGTCATAAAGTCCCTTTCGATTGTCAGTTGTTGTCATATATAGATTTTTCTCCTTAAGATCTCACTATGACCCAATCGACGCCCCGACCCTCACGAAGAAAAGAATCGAGTTGTCGTAAAAACAAACCTTAATACCAATTTGCAATCAGAAGAGTAAAATTTGATAGCAAAATGCTACAAAAATACCAACTTTAGCAAATTTTGCACAAAATTACATCAAAATCCCTAACCAAACAAATTTTAAGCCATAAAAATACCAATACGACACACGCTCTATATGAAATTCCCTAAATCTCGGATATTAATACATATCGGAGGAATTGATTCTCCATCGTAAATTACGGTAGTTTGTCGAATATTATTAAACGTGACAGCCAATGCTTTCATATTGTCTGCAAATTCAGGTCGGAATGTTTTCCCGACCTTCATCTCGTATAAGTCAATGCCATCAGGTCTAACCAAAACCCCATCTATCTCTTTCCCGGAATGTTCTCTATAGAAGTATAGATTCGGTTCCAAGGCTTGATTGTATTGTCTTTTGTATAATTCGCTAATTGAAAGGTTCTCAAATATAGCTCCTCTTAGCGGATGATTAAGTAACTGCTCATCTTTCTGAATTTCTAAAAGATAGCATAGCAACCCCGTGTCATAGAAATATATCTTAGGTATCTTGGTGAGGCGCTTCGAAATATTATTGTAATATGGCCTATGAGGAAATGCAATGTATGATGTGGCTAATATTGAAAGCCATTCCGTTATAGTATTTGATGACACACCTACTTCACGAGCTATGCTTGAAGCATTATACTCCGAGCCTACTCTTGATGCCAACAGCCTTATAAATGTATCGAATGAGAGGATGTTTTTTAATCGTAATAGTTCGCGAAGGTCTCGCTCAACGTATGTGTTATAATAGTTGCGATAAAATTGATATGAGGGCACTCCTTCTGCTATTACGCCGGGAAATTGCCCTTGCCTCATTATTGTCTCAATTGTTAATTCTCGACAATTATTCTGAATTTCACTTAGAGATAATGGTAGAAGTGTAAAGAGTGCAACCCTCCCCGCTAAAGATTGGGACACTGTTTTCATTAATGAGAAGTTACTGCTTCCGGTCAATATGTAACGTAGCTTCCGATTATTATCTACTTTTACTTGTATAATCGATAGTAACTCGGGTGCATGTTGTACTTCATCTATAATTACTCGTTCGCCTAAGGATTCTATGAAATTTGTTGGATCCAATAGAGCTGCTTTCCTCGTAGTAATATACTCTAAATTGACATAGTTGTAGTCCGGGTAAAGATTGCGGCATAGTGATGTCTTACCCGATTGTCGTGGACCGGTTATTACTATTACAGGGAAGTATTGTGCAAGATCTTCTATCTTACTGGAAATCAGGCGTGGAATATATGTTGACATATATAATCGATTTTGTAGATTTTGAATCAGAAATTGAAATATTATAAGTTAAAAATGTGAAATTTTGAAGTATTACTTCAAAATCTGATTACTCTGGCTTCAAAATTTTTACAAATATAGTCATTATTTTTGACTAAACAATGA
>JBJEDL010000103.1:0-14148 GCA_051872035.1 Lepagella sp. | reverse complement strand
AAAGGTAGAAACTGGAAGCAGATACCGCAAGGCGCTTTTTGGGACGTTTACCATTTTGCGACTCGATCACATCTCTCAGCGAAGTGATGTGATGATCGAAGTCAGCAAAACTATACTGATACGTGATATCATCGTCGCTCCATACGACAGCATAAGACACCAGCACGATGAATACCGCAACCACCGCCATCAAAGAGAGAGACAAATATTTCCCAACTTTACGTTCCATAAAAGCGACTAAGAAGAATAACAACGCAAAATTACAAAATAAAGTTGCCAATCACAATAGGGAACGCGTTCTAAAAACAGAATTCAAAAAAATGCAGCCATCGGCGTCTCGCCGGTGACTGCATTTGACAGTTTACCTTTTTCTATCGGCTGAGGCTTGCCTTCTATTGGGATTTTGGAAGACATGCCCCGACCATATTCTTGCCCATTAAGTCAGACAGGAAGGTCAACCGTCCGGGTTTCGATGTAATTTTGATTGTTGTTGCGTTTATCTATATCGGTCATAGTTTTGTCTATATCGGACATGGTTGTATCGTCGATCTCTTCCAGCTCATCGTCGGAATAGAACCCATTGGAGGGCATCGGAGCAATACGCTTCTCGTCAGACGAACGTCCGTCGAACTCGGTGTCGTTGAGCTTGGCGTATGAACGGAGATACTTACGGAGCGCAGACACCATCTCACGCGTCTCTTGCAACATACCGAGGTAGACATATAGCACGGTCATCTCCGAGGGGTCGCTCGAGTGGATATTGCCGAAGAGATGATGATAGGTGGCGGAAATTCGATTCTTCATCTCCT
Organism: Lepagella sp.; assembly: GCA_051872035.1. Taxonomy (GTDB): domain Bacteria; phylum Bacteroidota; class Bacteroidia; order Bacteroidales; family Muribaculaceae; genus Lepagella. Next base: position 13,339 of record JBJEDL010000103.1, on the reverse strand, counting down.
CGCCACGTTGGCGCAATTCGAGGATGGCATTGTCATCGCATTGCTCCATCATGGCGAGTATATCGTCATAGAGAGCCAGCACGGCAGTGCGAATATTGTTATACTCCTCGACATGAGCGGCAGGCAGAGGGAGGAAATTATTCTCAATATGCTCCTTACACATCTCGGCGACACGGCGCAGGTTGTAGAGGATGCACATGCAGTAATTGTTGGAGAGATGGAACCAAGTGGTCTTCTCCAAGGCTGTGTCGCGGCTGACACGGCGCATGCCGAGGGTCTCCTTGCGACGATTGCTCTTGATCACCCTCTTCTCGAGCACCATCTTCTTGGCAGTCTTCGAGATAGCCCCAAGATTCTCATGGATGAAGCCATCGGTGATCGAGGCATAATAATCGCGCATCCGAGAGAGCGTCTCATGCTGACGACGTGTGATATAGAGATGGGTGAGTTGCCAGCACTCCTCCTCGTCGTTGGTGGCGAGGATGGTCTGAAAGAGTGTGTCACCCTCCTCCTCTTGTTGATTCTTCTTAAAGCGGATATTGCTGCGGATTATCAGCGCGATGGTGAGGATCGCCAAGACGATCATGGCGATATGTCCGCCATAATACATCGCCAATACCACTAACGAAGCCCCGATAAAGGCAGCCCCGGCAGTGATGAACCAGCCACCGATCACCGAGATTACACCCGTGATACGGAACACGGCACTTTCCCTGCCCCAAGCCTTGTCGGAAAGCGAAGTACCCATCGCCACCATGAAGGTGACAAATGTGGTGGAGAGTGGCAACTTGAGCGATGTGCCAAGTGCGATCAGCGCCCCGGCGAGCACCAAATTGATTGAACCTCTCACCAAGTCGAAGGCGGCGCCCTGCTCCATGATTGAATCGTCGACATTGAAACGCTTCTCATATTGACGCTTTATACGCGCCGGCGTGATGCGGCTGATGAATGAGCTGATCGAAATCGCCCACTTCACCAAGCGACGTGCCAACCTCGACGAACCGAACATCTCCTCGCCACCCTGCTGCGAACCGAGTCCGATCTCCGTCTTCGACACGTTGCGTGCCTTGCGCGATGTCGCCAGCGAGATCACCATGATAAGTCCCGCTGCGATCAGAAAGATGATCGGCGTATTCGCCGGCCCATTGAGAGAGCCCATCATGAAGCTGTGAGCATCGCCCGAGCCATGGGTGGTGAAGTCCACGAAGGAGGCAAGTCCCGTCAAGGGTACGCCGATGAAGTTCACCAAGTCATTGCCGGCAAATGCCATCGCCAAGGAGAAGGTGCCCATCAGCACCACCACCTTCAGCACATTCACCTTCAGAAAGTGAAGCAACTGCATGATCAGCGAGAAGCATACGAAACATCCTCCCAGTATCAGAAGAGTGTTCTCCTTGATCCAACCCTTCACCTCGGGGGTCATAAAGGTGAGATCTTTCGCACCCTTGATCAGCAGGAAGTAGATGATGGCTGTGGCGCAGATACCGCCGAAGATGCCGATCTTCCAAGTCAGATTCTTCTTGTAATTGAAGGAGAAGAGATAGCGAGCCAGGAACTGTACGATCGTACCGAATACGAAGGCTATAGCCACCGAGAGGAAGATGCCGATTATCACCGATAGCGCTTTGCCCGTGTTCAGAAGTTCCGGGAAGGTGAGCGAGGCATCACCTGCCATCTTTACCACAGCGATGGCGAAGGTGGCTCCCAAGAGCTCGAACACCATCGAGACGGTGGTCGAGGTGGGCATGCCAAGTGAGTTGAAGATGTCGAGCAAGATTATGTCGGTCACCATCACCGCCATAAAGATGCACATAAGTTCATAGAAGTTAAAATTCTCGGGACGGAAGATACCGTGTCGTGCCACATCCATCATACCATTGCTCATCGCCGCACCGATGAAGACGCCGATCGAAGCCACGGTGATAATCGTGCGAAACTTTGCCGCCTTTGTGCCGAGAGCCGAGTTGAGGAAATTGACAGCATCATTGCTCACTCCCACCGACAAGTCGAAGATCGCCAAGAGGAAGAGAAACACGATGATGCACAGGAATAGTGTATTCATATAATATCATTCTTGCTTTATGTCGCAAAATAAGGAATAAATTGTTGCAAAAATATTTCATAATTGTAACACTTTTGTAACGTGACAAGTTCGGAGGGAAATTAGGAATTAGGAGATAGGAATTAGGAATTAAAAAAAAGGTGACGAGTCGTTGTGACTCATCACCCTTTTTGATATCGGATCTTTGTGTCTGCGCTCTTAGCAATAGCCGGGCTTCTTGAGGAGCTTGAACATATTGCGCTTGTATGCCTCGACGCCGGGCTGGTTGAAGGGGTTGACATTGAGCATATAACCGCTGATGCCGCAAGCCTTCTCGAAGAAATAGATCATAGCGCCGAGAGTCTTCTCGCAGAGAGAGTCGAGCACGATGCGGAGGTTGGGCACGCCGCCATCCACGTGAGCCATCTGAGTGCCGAGTTCCGCCATCTTGTTGACTTCGTCGATGCGCTTACCTTCGAGGTAGTTGAGGCCATCGAGGTTAGCGTCATCGTGAGGCACGACGCGGTTCTCCTGAGTCTGAGCCACAGAGAGAACAGTTTCGAAGATGGTGCGTTCACCCTCCTGGATCCATTGGCCCATAGAGTGGAGGTCGGTGGTGAAGTCTACGGCAGCAGGGAAGATGCCCTTACCCTCCTTGCCTTCAGACTCGCCATAGAGTTGCTTCCACCACTCTGCGAAGAAGTGGAGCTTAGGCTCGAAGTTGACGAGGATCTCGATCTTCTTGCCATCGCGATAGAGGGCATTGCGCATGCGAGCATACACCTCGCAGATGTTGTCGTCGCCCGAAGTCAGAGTGGCCTTCTCCATCTCTACGGCACCCTCTACGAGAGCCTTGATGTCGTGGCCTGCTACGGCGATTGGGAGCAACCCTACGGGAGTGAGCACCGAGAAGCGGCCACCCACATTGTCGGGGATAACGTAAGTCTCATAGCCCTCTTGAGTGGCGAGAGTGCGGAGCGCACCCTTGGCCTGGTCGGTGATAGCCACGATCAGATCCTTGGCAGCATCCTTGCCGGCTTGCTTCTCGAGCATCTCCTTGAAGATGCGGAAGGCGATGGCAGGCTCGGTGGTAGTGCCTGACTTGGAGATAACGATGATACCGAAGCGCTTGCCCGAGAGCAGACGTTCCAATTCGGCAGTATAATCTTCGCTGATGTTTTGACCGGCATAGACCACCTTGGGGCAACCTTGAGTCGGAGCATAGTAACTTTCGAAGTTGTCGGAGAGAGCTGTGATGACAGCCTTGGCGCCGAGGTAAGAGCCACCGATGCCGATGCACACCACATAGTCGCAGTTGTCGCGCAGACGCTTGGCTGTGGCGTTGATACGATCGATCAGCTCAGCCGACGTCTCTGAGGGGAGGTGAAGCCAACCGAGGAAGTCATTGCCGGCGCCGGTGCCCTGTTGCAACACGTCGAGTGCCTTGGCGGCATCCTCTTTGGTTTGGTCGAATTGATCATTGGCAAACTGTAGAGCTTTGTCAATGTTAAGTTCAAGTGCTTTCATTTTGAAAAAATGCTTAGAAATATTTAAGTCTAATAAAATTCGGTTCGGGTTAGGTGAATGTGCCGATGATGGCTTCGATAGCCTTGGAGGGGCGCACGTTCTTGTAGAGGATGTTATATACACAGTCGAGTATCGGCATATCGACCTTAGCCCGGCTGCGATTGATGCGATAGATACATTCTGTGCCATAATAGCCTTCTGCCACCATCTCCATCTCCATCTTGGCAGCCTTGACGCTATAACCCTTGCCGATCATCGAGCCGAAATTGTGATTGCGTGAGAATCGGCTGTAGGCAGTGACGAGCAGGTCGCCCAGATAGGCGGAGCGGCAGATGTCGCGACCCTCAAGGGGGGAGATCGCTTCGACGAATCGAGCCATCTCTCTGATGGCATTGCTCACCATCATAGCCTGGAAATTGTCGCCATTCTTCTGCCCATGCAGGATCCCGGCGGCTATGGCGTAGACATTCTTGAGCACAGCGGCATACTCGATGCCATCGACATCTTGCGAGAGGATGGTGTTGAGCTTCTTGCCATCGAGCAGGGCGGCGAAGTCGCGAGCCTTCTCGATGTCACGACAGCCGATGGTGAGATAGCTGAGTCGCTCCAAAGCCACCTCCTCGGCGTGACATGGGCCGCCGATCACAAGCATATTCTCCTGCCGGCATCCGAATCGGTGGCAGACATAGTCCGACACGATCATATCCGATTCCGGCACGATGCCCTTGACTGCCGACACCACCCGCTTCTCGGAGATATCGACCGAGATCCGATCGAGAGTCTCCTTGAGATAGGGGGAGGGCACCACTAATACCAGCGTATCGGCGTTGCTGCACGCCTCGTCGATATCGTCGGTGAAGTGTATGCGACTTGTGTCTAACGTTATATCTGACAGGTAGACCGGGTTGTGGCCATACTTGATGAAATCGTCGATGCGATCTCGTCGGCGCACGTACCACTCGATCCGATCACAGTTGTCAAGTAGCAACTTGGCAAGAGCTGTCGCCCAGCTGCCGCTACCGATCACTGCTATTTTACCCATTGAGTTCATGATAGGATTTTAAGGGGTGTTCAGAGTTGTTGATATGTAGGGGGAGAGAAGATTACTCTTCTGTAGCTTCCTCGCTTTCTTTCTGTTGTTGCTTCTTCTCGGGGCGCATCTGCGGGAAGAGGAGCACCTCCTGGATGGCAGTTTGGCCGGTGAGAAGCATGGCGAGACGGTCCATGCCGATGCCCATACCCGAAGTGGGGGGCATGCCATATTCGAGAGCACGGATGAAGTCGCCGTCGATGATCATTGCCTCGTCGTCGCCCTTGTCGGCGAGTCGCATCTGGTCGACGAAACGCTCATACTGGTCGATCGGGTCGTTGAGCTCGGAATATGCGTTGGCGAGCTCCTTGCCGTTGACCATAAGTTCGAAGCGCTCGGTGAGCTCGGGATTGTGGCGATGACGCTTGGTCAGCGGCGACATCTCGATGGGATAGTCGATGATGAAGGTGGGCTGGATGTATGTGCCTTCACACTTCTCGCCGAAGATCTCGTCGATGAGCTTGCCCTTGCCCATAGAGGGGTCGGTCTCGATGCCGGCTTGGCGGCAGAAGGCGCGAAGCTCCTCTTCGCTCTTGCCGGTGATGTCGAAGCCGGTCTTTTCAAGAATTGCATCGGTCATGGTGATGCGACGATAGGGAGCCTTGAAGTCAATCTCGTTGTCGCCGACCTGGATCTTGGTGGTGCCATTGACATCCATGCAGATCTTCTCGAGCATGGTCTCGGTGAACTTCATCATCCAGTTATAGTCCTTATAAGCCACATATATCTCCATGCAGGTGAACTCGGGATTGTGGGTGCGGTCCATACCCTCGTTGCGGAAATTGCGCGAGAACTCATACACACCCTCGAAGCCGCCGACGATCAGACGCTTGAGATAGAGCTCATTGGCGATGCGAAGGTAGAGGGGGATGTCGAGGGCATTATGGTGAGTGATGAAGGGGCGTGCCGATGCGCCGCCGGGGATGGGCTGAAGCACCGGAGTCTCCACCTCGAAATATCCATGCTGATTGAAATACTCGCGCATCGAGTTGAACATCTTATTGCGCTTCACAAAGATGTCGCGCACGCCGGGATTCACCACCAGGTCGACATAGCGCTGACGATAGCGGAGTTCGGGGTCGGTAAAGGCATCGTAGGCCTTGCCATCTTTGAACTTAACGATAGGGAGGGGACGGAGACTCTTGGAGAGGACGGTGATCTCTTGGGCGTGGATGGTGATCTCACCCATTTGGGTGCGGAACACGAAGCCCTTCACGCCGATGAAGTCGCCGATGTCGAGGAGTTTCTTGAATACGACATTGTAGAACTCCTTATCCTCGCCCGGACAGATGTCATCGCGAGATACATACACCTGAATGCGTCCGTCGGCATCCTGAAGCTCCATGAAGGAGGCTTTGCCCATGATGCGTCGGCTCATGATGCGTCCTGCCACCGACACTTGGCGCAGAGGCTCTTCGCCATCTTTGAAATTTTCCTTGATTTCGGCGGTGTGGCCGGTTACTACATATTCTGCTGCGGGATAGGGCTCAATGCCACGCTCGCGCATCGTGTTCATGCTGTTACGACGCACGATCTCTTGTTCGCTAAGTTCGTGATTTGCCATTATATGATTTTTAATTTTTTATCCTTGAAGGCTTAAGTCTTTGTTTATGATACTTAATCTTAATTATGATACTTTAAACTGCAAAATTAATAAATTGCCCGAATTAAAGCAAATTTAGAGCGCGTTCTATATCGTGAGTTCTTGCAATTTTCGGGAATGGTTTACAAAAAACAAGGAAGGGAGTGCCTGTGGAGGCATCCCTTCCTTATGTTAGTTCGTAAAAGTGAGTTTTACTTTACTTTCTTGAAGATTACGGCAGCGTTGTGACCACCGAAACCGAAAGTGTTGGAAAGCACGGCGTTTATATCACGCTTCACAGCCTTGTTGAAGGTGAAGTTGAGACGATTGTCCACTTCGGGGTCGTCGTCACCCTCTTCATGGTTGATGGTCGGGGGGATGATACCATCCACGAGAGCCTTGACGCTGAACACAGCTTCGAGAGCGCCGGCAGCACCCAGGAGGTGACCGGTCATTGACTTGGTGGAGCTGAGGTTCATCTTATAGGCATGCTCGCCGAAGACTTCCACGATGGCTTTAGCTTCGCTGCGGTCGCCCACAGGAGTCGAAGTGCCATGGAGGTTGATGTAGTCGATCTCTTCAGGTTGCATTTCGGCATCCTTCAGAGCGTTCTGCATCACGAGCTTCGCTCCGAGTCCTTCGGGGTGAGTGGCAGTGATGTGATAAGCATCAGCACTCATGCCGCCGCCGGCTACTTCAGCATAGATCTTGGCGCCTCTGGCCTTGGCATGCTCATACTCTTCGAGCACGAGAGCGGCAGCACCTTCGCCGATCACGAATCCATCGCGAGTGCCGCTGAAAGGACGCGACGCACCGGCGGGATCGTCATTGCGTGTGGAGAGAGCTTTCATGGAGTTGAAACCTCCCACTCCGGCGGGGAAGATAGCTGCTTCCGCACCACCTGTCACCACAGCGTCTGCCAGTCCGAGACGGATGGCGTTGTAAGCATCGACCAGTGCATTGTTCGACGATGCACATGCCGATACGGTGGCGTAGTTGGGACCGCGGAACTCATGGGCTATCGAGATGTGTCCGGCTGCTATGTCGGCGATCATCTTCGGAATGAAGAAGGGATTGTATTTGGGTCCCTGCTCATCGCCGTGGATCGCATAGTAGCTTGCCTCCTCTTCGAAAGTGTGAAGACCACCGATGCCGGCTGCGAAAATTACGCCGACACGATTCTTGTCTACACCCTCTCCCTCGAGATCGGCATCTGCGATGGCCTCATCGGCTGCCGTCAACGCATACATGGCGTAGAGGTCTAATTGACGCATCTGTCGACGATCGAAGTGATCTTCCGGCTTGAAATCCTTTACTTCACACGCAAATTGTGTCTTGAATTTCGATGCGTCGAAATGGGTGATGGGCGCAGCTCCACTCTTCCCGGCTACTGCTGCCTCCCAGCTGGTGGCTACATCGTTGCCGAGTGGAGTTAGGGCGCCAAGCCCTGTCACTACTACTCTTTTTAATTCCATAGAGTATGAGGATGTTGTTTTATGAATGTGCCTCGATGTAAGCGATAGCGTCACCTACTGTCTTGATGCCCTCTGCATCTGCATCGGGAATGGAGATGTTGAATGCCTTCTCAAACTCCATGATCAACTCTACTGTGTCGAGTGAGTCTGCACCAAGGTCCTTGTTGAACTCTGCTTGGGGAGTTACTTCTGCTTCGTCTACTGTGAGCTTGTCTACGATGATCTCTTTTACTTTCTGTTCGATTTCAGACATGTCTTATTGGTTTTAAGTGTTAATATTTCTTTTTTTCTAATCCTCTAAACGAAGTCCTGAATATCCTATAGCCCTCTTCAGATCTAATCACAAGATCCTCTATAAGACTATTTCCTGTCAATTCAGAATGCAAAGTAAAGCATTTTTTTCTAAATAAAGAAATTTTTCGCGAATTTTTGCACACAAAAATGCCTTTTGTGCAAGTTTTATCGCATTTTGTCCTATTTTCTACATCTTTTTTTACTTTTTTGCTCCGCCGGAGATCACCTTTCGGGCTCTCTTGCCGGGGATCACTTCGATGTATATCCCTCTGTAGGGTCGATTTATCCGCTCTCCCTGAAGGTTGTAGTAGATCGTTGTTTCTTCGGGATTGCCTTCGACTGTCGTGATGCCGGTGAAGATGGGCTCATCGCTGCCATAGATGCTGAAGTCTTTGATTTTGACGCCATAGCCGGTGGCGGCTTTGCTTGAGATGAATCTTATTTGTGCCGCCGGGGTGGAGGTGTCGATGGTGCCGCTCTCTGCTTCCATTCGGCTCATGCCGGCAGCTTCGGACCGGGCTAAGGGGATGATGATGAAGTCGTTGCGGTTTTGGTCGATTCCTGCCACACCGCGGTATCTGAAGATGTTGCGGTATTCGCCGGCACTCTCTGCCACTTCGAGGTCGTAGTCTTGCGAGCATGCTCCTTCGAATCGGATGCGTATCGCTGAGAGATAGCGTATTTGGTTGCCGAAGTCTATTTCGAATCCGACATCGTAGGTGCGGTCGGTATCGTTGTCGGCAGTGTTGTCATGGAGTGTCCACAGGGAGTCGGTGTTGTCGTCAAAGGCGTTGGCAAGGTCGCTGCCGGAGTTGGTGCCCTCGAGGAGGGTCACCATGCTGTCGGGGTCGATGACGATGCGTGGAGCATCGATGATGGTGACTTCGGCGGTGGGTGAGGTGATCGTGCCGCAGGTGGCGGTGATGCTGTATGTGCCTGCCTGCCGGGCGATGAAACTATATGATCCGTCGCTCTCGGCTCTCATCTCGCTGCCGTCGGCGGGGATGATGATGAAGTCAAGACGATCCACATCGATCGGGCTTCCAAGCTGGTCGAGTGCTGCTATGGTTGCCTTAATCGGGTCGCTTATATGACTCGCTGTGGCGGAGGTGGTGAGAGTTACCTCTACCGGGGTGAGCCCTTCTCTGAGATTGTAGACACCAAATTCGTAGAACGACACTCCATATTGAGTGCTTCGTCCGCGGTTGGTCAGACGGATATAGCGTCCGGTTTGCGATTCGAAGCCGTATGATCGCGACAATATGTTGCCAAGGTCGCCGTCGGTGATGTCGATGATGGTATGATAGTTCTCATCGTCGTCGGAGACTTCGATGATAAATGATCGGGAGTATGCATTTTCCCAGTCGATCTTTATGGCGTTGAAGGTGCGGATAGTACCCAAGTCGAGGGTCCAGGTTACATCCTCTTCGCGTGTTATCTCCGAGGCGGGAGCTTCCCAGCGAGTGGCAGGATTGCCATCGATGGCGAGTTCGGCGGTCGATGCTGATCCGGAGCCTGACGATGAAGTGGCGTAGGCACGGGCATTGCCTCCGACACTCTCGCTGAGTGCCAGGTTGATCTGCTCCGGTTCGCAGACTTCGATATCCCCTTCAGCCGATATTTCTCCCGCTTTGACCATAAAGTGGTAGGAGCCGATTTGGTCGGCTATGAATAGGGAGTCAATTCTGCGTATGTCGGAGGTGGGTTCACCCTCGGAGTCGGTGAAGATGACTTGCCATGTGGTCGGATCGGGGTCGGCGATCGGTTCTTCGAATTGATTGAGCAGGCTGATGCCGAGGTCGAATGTCTCACCCTTGGCAACGCTGAGAGATGTGGAGGCGAGGGTGATATATGCCGGGAAGATAGCCTCTTCGACTACAAAGTCTTTGCTGATTCGATGTGTGCCGGAGTGCAGTTGTACGGTAGCGCGGGGGTAGATGGCAGGGGTAAAGATGCCGGCGGAAGTGATAGAGCCCTGGTCGGGATTGCAATCCCATGTGATGTCGGAGAGGTCTACCCATTGGCGACCGACGGTGTATCCGCGGGCAGTGAGTTGGGTGGCTTCTCCCTGCTTTATGACAGCGGTCGGAGCGATGATGTCGATGCCGAGGAGGTCGTCGGCAGTGGCATCGGTATATTCTCCGAAGACTTGGAGTTCCCAAAGGGATACACCCCAGTTTTCTGACTGACGTTCGCCGCAGAGAAGGCGGAGATATCTTCCGGTGCGTTCTTGCAGCAGGTGCTCATCCCAACCTCCGTCGCAGATGATGTCGGCGATATCGCTCCATGCTTCTCCATCGTCGGAGAGCTGTATCTTATAGCTTCGGGGGTAGGCGGTTTCCCATTTGATTTTCACCTTGTAGATGGCGGCCTCTTTGCCGAGGTCGACGCAAATCCACTGGTTGTCGGCGTAAGAAGAAGCCCATCGAGTGGACTCATCTTCGTCGACGGCGCAGGCGCCGGAGAGGGTGCCGCTCTCATCGGAGGAGGTGGTTACCGGGCAGTTATATGCCAGGTTGATCATGCTGATATATTCACGTGGGTCGGCTTCGGAGTCATCGACCGGGGTGATGTCGGTGTGGTCGAGCGATTCGCGTCCCGACACTGCCATGCGTCGCGGCTGCACGTCGGCAAGAGTATAGCCGTCGGAGAAGGTGACATCGACAGGAGTGTTGCCGGGGTTGTATGCGACGTAGGTCGTGACGCCATCTTTGACATATTTGCGTGCCGTGGGGATTGAGGCGTATGCTTGCCAGTCGTAGTCGCCATGGGTGGCATGGGAGTGGGTCACGAAGTAGGAGATGCCGGTGGTGGCTCGGCGTGTGAAGCCGTCGGTGTCGGCGCTATACATGGCGTCGAATTGTCGCGCTGCTGCTGCCGGGTCGCTATATTGGAGATAACTTAGGGCGACATTGCCCCAGTCGCCGAACGTTTCCCAAGACTGGTCGGTGTCGGCGATCATGCGGTTATAGTCCCAGGAGGCAAAGGCTTTATCTTCGCCCAAGTAGTCGAGACAGGGGGAGATGGGCATCCATTGGATACCCTGCATGAAGATGGCGTCGTAGCCGAAGTATGTCCAGTATCCCACGCCGTGGCAGGTGAGGTTGGAGTTGTAGGGGTGGGGACGGCCGTAGGTCTTGGTGTGGGATGGATCGGTGTCGACGAAGAGGTCGTAGCGGATGTTGTAGTCGTCAGATGCCTGCTGATGGAATTGGGAGTCTATCTCGGCGCCATGGCGGTCGAACCAGTATTCGGCGGTGCCGCGCGATTCGCTCACCCAGCCGAATATGCCGGCATCGCGCATGGCGTCGTTGCCGAGAGCCACACCGAGCAGGTATAGTCCGCCCCATCCCTGCATGGCTTCGGAGGTCGATTCTTGTCCATTGCCGTTGTCGTCGCCCATACCCCCGGCAAAACTATGTCCTGCCCAGGGATCGAAGGTGCGGAAGAGGGGATAGTCGCTGTCGTCGCGATCCCAGTTGGCATAGTCTTTGGCGATGAGCGTGATCATGTCGCCATAGTTTTGGCGGAAGTCGTCGTCGACCATGGCGAGAAGGGCGGCGGCGTAGGTGAAGTATCCGTAGTGGAAGTGATGGTCGTTGAAGGTCTCGGAGTCGTAAGATGTGCGATAACCCACCATGCCTCCCCAGCGGTCGTAGCGTGCGAAGAATTTGGTGGTCTCTCCCGGGGTCCAGGTCATCCAGTCGACGAGTGCCTCTTTAAGGCGTCGGCGGCAGGTGTTGAAGAGTTCGGTTTCACCCATTTCGCGGGCGAACATCATATTCAGAGCCATCTGGGTCAATCCTTTGCCACCCCAGTAGGTGTCGTCGCCGAATGTGCCGGTGGCGGCATATAGCTCGATCATCTCTTTCATGCGATCGGGGTCGTAGGGATGGTCGCTCAGGTCGTCGCTGTCGGGGAGGGGATAGTATGGCAGCATGCCGGAGAAGGTGTAGTCGATGCCGATGTTGGCACCCTTGACGAGGCGCAATCTGCCATGGGGTGTGGTGTATTCATTTCCAAGATAGGGGAGGGTGGTGTCGGTGGCACCATCATATCTGGTGTTGCGATATTGGTGGGGGAGGAATCCTTGGATTACTTGGTCGGTGCTCTCACCGGTGCGGAGGTCGATGGCGTCGACTTTCCAGGAAGTATGGAGACGTCCTGATGAGTAGTTCCAGTCAACGCGGGTGTCGCGAGGCACGCTATAGGCATATTGCCGATAAGTCTCGAGGTCGCCGATGGCATTAAGGCATGCCACTACCACCCATTGTCGGTTGTCGGAGAAGGTGACTTTTATAGTACCCTTGTCGATCGCCACGCTGCTTCCGGATGGGAGGTAGATGCCATAAAGGTCGGTGCCGAGGCGGAGGATGAAGGTGTCGTCGCTGCTTGTAGTGGTGGTGATTGCTTCGCCGGAGGCATTGAGCACTTCGCCGACAGTGGCTTCAAAGTCGGCGGAGGCTTGATATGAACGAGCTATTCCGATCTCGGGAGTCATCCCCTCCATTTCGATCCATGTGAAGGGGATGCCATGAGCCATGGTGGTGGTAAGTCGTTGCTTGCCATCTTCCATTTCGAAAGATACATCCCAGTCATGCCATGAGGTGGCGACAGCTTGCGAGGGTCGGAATTTGGGTGATTTGATTGTCACGACACTGTTGGATTTCATCTCAGTACCATCGGCAATCCAATAGGAGGGATGCTGCACATCCACTCCATAAGTTTGGGCTTGCACAAATTGGGGATAGCTCCAGAGGCGCCCGGAGTATGGCTGGGTGATGAGGTTGGTCCACCAGTCGTTGGTCGGTATCGGCTTCCCTGTCTCTTCGCGGATGTAGAGGGGGCGATATTGCATATAGCGACTCTGATCGCCGCGAAAGCCATATCCCATATCGGGGTGTGTCTCCGACTTGCAGAGTTCCAACGGAGTGTAAGAGGCATAACACCCCTTCTTGCCTCCGGGGTGGATTGGCTCTTGGGGGTAGCAGAGTGTCGCACTTAAACAAAGCGCGGTAATCGCGAATAGATTTCTTTTCATTACAATAGGTTTAAAAGAGTGACGATAAGACACTTATCGTCAAGTTAACAAAGCCTGAAGGCACCTATTAATAAATCTATTCTCAATTACCGTAAATATCCGACCGCAAAGATAGCAATATTTTAGAATTAATCAAAAAAACTTCTACCGAAAAACTCCCTATCTAAGGAACGCGCTCTTAGATTACTACAACAAAGAGGGTTGGAAATTGATAACCCTCAGATAGCGTCTCTCTGTAAGCATTAATTGAAGTACACCTTTTGGGCGTTGCAAAGCGGTTGTAATTTTG
>JBJEDL010000102.1:0-14148 GCA_051872035.1 Lepagella sp. | reverse complement strand
CAGGATATGGTGCTCGGTCTTTATTACATCACCAAGCTCCGCAAGGGCGACAAGGGTGAAGGTACTGTCTTCTACGGCCCTGAAGAGGCTGAAATCGCTTACAATGAAGGACGTGTTACACTCCACGCTCCTGTCAGCGTGCTCGTAGACGATATCGTCGACGGTGTGCCTCAGAAGGTCCTCAAGAAGGATACCTCTGTCGGCCGTGTCCTCTTCAATCGTTTCGTGCCCAAGGAGATCGGTTATGTCAATGAGATTATATCCAAGAAGTCGCTCCGTGGCATCATCAGCAATGTCATCAAGACTTGCGGTGTGACTCGCTCGGCGCAATTCCTCGATGATATCAAGAACCTCGGTTACCTTATGGCATTCCGCGGCGGATTGAGCTTCAACCTCGGTGACGTCATCATCCCCGAAGAGAAGGCTCAATATGTGGCTGAAGGTCATGCTCAGGTCGAAGAGGTGCTCAATAACTTCGCTATGGGTTTCATCACCCAGACCGACCGTTACAACCAGATCATTGATATCTGGACACATGTCAACGAGCGCCTCGCCAAGACGCTGATGAAGCAAATGGAAGAGGACCAACAGGGATTCAACTCCGTATACATGATGCTCGACTCCGGTGCCCGTGGTTCGAAAGACCAGATCCGTCAGCTCTCCGGTATGCGTGGTCTTATGGCTAAGCCTCAGAAGGCCGGTGCCGAAGGTGGTCAGATCATCGAGAACCCGATTCTTGCGAACTTCAAGGAGGGTCTCTCCGTGCTCGAGTACTTTATCTCTACTCACGGTGCACGTAAGGGTCTTGCCGACACCGCGCTTAAGACTGCCGACGCCGGTTATCTGACTCGTCGTCTCGTCGATGTGGCTCACGATGTCATCATCAATGAGGAGGATTGCGGTACACTCCGTGGCCTCGTATGCACCGAGATTAAGAATAATGAAGAGGTCGTAGCCTCTCTCTCCGAGCGTATCCTGGGCCGTGTATCTGTCCATGATGTGGTCGATCCTTACAACCCCGAGGATATCATCGTCCATGCAGGCGAGGAAATCACCGAGGTCGCTGCAGAACGCATCGAGAAGTCTCCCATCGAGTCTGTCGAAATCCGCTCTGTCCTCACTTGCGAGTCGAAGAAGGGTGTCTGCGCCAAGTGCTATGGCCGCAACCTCTCTACCCACCGCATGGTGCAGAAGGGTGAGGCTGTCGGTGTCATCGCTGCTCAGTCTATCGGTGAGCCCGGTACGCAGCTTACTCTCCGTACATTCCACGTCGGTGGTGTCGCCGGTAACGTTGCCGCAAAGAAGGATGTTACCACTCGCCATGATGGCCGCCTCGAGATCGATGAACTCCGCACTGTCAATGACGCCAACGGCGTAGCTATCGTCGTAGGTCGTATGGCGGAAATGCGACTCATCGAGCCTAAATCCGGCATCGTGCTTATGAACGCCAACATCCCATACGGTTCGAGACTCTATTGCAAGAATGGCGAGGAAGTCAAGTCCGGCACTATGATCTGCGAATGGGACCCCTTCAACGCCGTTATCGTGGCTGAAGTCGGTGGTAAGGTCCGCTTCGAAAATGTAGAGGAGGGTGTAACTTTCCGCGTCGAGTCGGAAGAGGGTACCAACCTCCACGAGAAGATCATCATCGAGTCCAAAGATCGTACCAAAGTGCCCGCTGCTCTTCTCTATAATGATAAGGATGAACTGATCCGAACTTATTCTCTCCCTGTGGGTGCTCACCTCCTGATCAATGAGGGTGACACGCTGACTCCGGGTCAGGTGTTCGTGAAGATACCTCGCGCCAGCAATAGCGCAGGTGACATCACCGGTGGTCTCCCCCGTGTCACCGAGCTCTTCGAGGCACGCAACCCCTCTAACCCTGCTGTCGTTTCCGAAATCGACGGTGAGGTGAAGATCGGTAAGATCAAACGTGGTAACCGCGAAATCTCCGTTACAAGCAAACTCGGCCAGGAGAAAATATATCTCGTGCCCCTCTCCAAGCAGATCCTCGTTCAGGAGAACGACTATGTGCGTGCCGGTACACCCCTCTCCGATGGCGCTGTGACTCCCGAGGATATCCTCAACATCATGGGTCCCACTGCCGTCCAGGAGTATATCGTCAATGAGGTGCAGGATGTATACCGTATGCAGGGTGTGAAGATCAATGACAAGCACTTCGAGGTGATCGTACGCCAGATGATGCGTAAGGTCAATATCATCGATCCGGGTGACACTCGCTTCCTCGAGCAGCAGATCGTCGATAAGCGCGATTTCATGGAGGAAAACGACAATATCTGGGGCAAGAAGTATATCATCGATGCCGGCGATTCTACCAATTATCTCGCCGGTCAGATCATCACTCAGCGCCGCCTCCGCGACGAAAATTCGTCGCTCAAGCGTAAGGACCTCCGCACCATGGTGGTCCGCGATGCGATGCCCGCTACTTCTCACCAGATACTTCAGGGTATCACCCGTGCTGCTCTCCAGACTTCAAGCTTCATGTCTGCCGCTTCGTTCCAGGAAACCACCAAGGTGCTCAACGAAGCCGCTATCAATGGCAAGTCTGATAGCCTCGAGGGTATGAAGGAGAATGTGATCTGCGGTCACCTCATCCCCGCAGGTACCGGCCTCCGTGAGTATCAGAAACTCGTCGTCGCCAACAAGGAGGAGCTCGCCGCTATCCGTGAGGCTGACAATGACGACCTCGCTGAAGCTCCCAACGCTTAAGCGTTCTCCCTTTCGAGCTTTATCATACTAAAAATTTTTATATGTGACGTGTGAGAGTGTATCAAGATTCCCATTTTGGTACACTCTCCACTCTTTTTTTAATTTAGCCGATTTTTAGACTGCTTTATGAGTTATAGCTTTTTCTTGGCTCGTCGCCTTTCTCTCTCTTCCGGCTCGCATCGTCGCTCTCCTTCTGTGGCCGTCTCTATTACGGCTGTGGCGCTATCTATTGCCGTGATGATTGCCGCTGTGGCTATCGTCACCGGCTTTAAACGCGAGATACGTGATAAGGTGGTTGGCTTTAATTCCCATATCTCTGTCTATAATATACCCACCGAGACTGACGATGCCAATGTGGTCTCTCTTTCCCCTTCCCTTCGAACTCTTCTCGATAATGAACCTTATATCTCGGAATATTCTCTTGAGGCTTCCATACCTGCCATATTCAAGACTCCGACCGATTTCAAGGGGATATATCTTCGCAGTCTCAATGGCAAGCAGTTACAATCTTTCATCCGACAGAATCTTTGCGAAGGGGTTATCCCCGAGTTCACTTCTGCCGACGACAATCTCAAAATCGTTATCTCGCAGATTGCTGCCCGTCAGCTCAGACTCAAACTCGGCGATAAGATCGACACTTATTTCATCTCCGATGATATCAGAGTCCGTCGTCTCGAGATCGTCGGTATTTTCAATACCCATTTCGATTCTTACGATGATGTGTTGGCTTACGGTTCTCTCTCCATGATCCAGAATATCGCCGGAGTCTTGCCCGATCAAGGCACGTCGATTGCCGTCAATGTGGATAATTTCGACCTCCTTGCCGATTACACGCTCATGCTCAACAATCGACTGGCGCAGGCTTCGGTCGATGGCACACTTTATAGGTATTATCATGTGGAAAATGCCCTGAACCAGGGTGCCGGATATTTCAACTGGCTCTCCCTTCTTGACACCAACGTCATTGTCGTGTTGACGCTGATGATCATCGTAGCCGTCGCTACGCTCATCTCCGGCATGCTTATCTTGATCCTTGACAAGAAACGCTTCATCGGCATAGCCCGAGCCATGGGTGCCTCTGTGTCGGGGGTAAGGAAAGTATTCGTCTACCTCGCTCTGAAGGTGGCATGTGTCGGCATGTTGATCGGCAATGCGCTATCCCTATCCATATTGTGGGCACAAGATCGGTGGCACTTCATACCCCTCGATGCCGATGCCTATTACATCGACTTCGTCCCGGTCCAATTAGATGCCACAGCGATCCTCCTGCTCAACATCGGCTGCCTGATAGTCATCTACCTCTGCCTGCTCCTCCCCTCAAGGTTCGTAGCAAAAATCTCCCCAATAGAAGCCATCCGCGCCGACTAAGAGCGCGAAAAAAGCGAGGTTCTCGTCAGAGGGCCTCGCTTTTTTTAGTGTGGTATGTGGTTCCCGTCCCTTATAGCAGGGTTGTTGCCGATCTGATTAGAGCAAGGAGATGGAGCGGGCGATGAATTTTGACAGGGCTTCTCCCTTGAGCAAATTGCTCTGCAAGAGTGCCAGGTCGATCACCTGCTTTACCACCGGCTGCGTGCCGGCATATTCGCCGATCAGACGCTCCTTCTCTGCACGCTTAGCGCCGACTTCAACCTCTTTCTTGGAAATCTTGCTCCGGATCGGATTTTTCTCCGATTCCTCTTTCTTATCATCAAGTGTCTTGCGCAATTCGGAGATCTCTCCATTCAGCGCATCGATATCCTTGGTCAGTGGCATTACATCTGTTTCCAAGGCTGCTACACCCTGCTTCAGAATCTCTGCCACACTCTTCTGATCCGGATTGACCACCATCGAATAGCTGTTAGGCATATTGCCATAGAAGCTCATGCCCGGCTGCATGGCTGCCATCTCTTTCATACGCCTCATCATCTCATTCTGTGTCACAGTGGCGGGGGCCTCTTCCTTACCAAGGGATTCCACCTCGACCATGATGTTCGTGTCCTCGATAGTGGGAAGCTGACTCTTGAAGATCTCGCGCAAAAGCTCGCTCTCAAAGTCATTCAGCTCGCTGCGCTTCTCGCTATCCTTCTTCATGATCAGACGCTCCGGTGTGTCGGCATCCACTCGCTCGAAGCGGATCTTCTCCTGCTTCGTCTCAAGTGTATGTATCAGATGCTGGTCCAGCTGACCATCCAGCATGATGACATTATATCCCTTCTCTTCTGCTCGCTTGATATAGGAGTATTGCTCCACCTTGTCGGTGGCATAGAGATAGATCAGTTCTCCGTTCATGTCGGTCTGCTCTGCCTCGATCAGCTTGCGATACTCTTCGAGGGTATAGTAGCTGTCGTTGATGTCGCGGAAGAGGAAGAACTTCTTCGACGATTCGAAGAACTTCTCATCGGTCAGCATGCCATATTTGATGAAGATCTCGATGTCTTTCCATTTCCCTTCATACACCTTGCGATCCTCCTTAAACATCTTGTCAAGCTTCTCTGCCACCTTCTTCGAGATATAGCTCGAGATCTTCTTCACCTGCTGGTCGGCTTGCAGATAGCTGCGGCTTACATTCAGAGGAATGTCGGGCGAATCGATCACACCCTGCATGATGGTCATAAATTCAGGCACTACACCCTCCACCTGGTCGGTGACGAACACCTGATTGCAATACAACTGGATGCGATTCTTCTGGATGTCGATGTTGTTGTGGATCTTCGGGAAGTAGAGGATACCGGTCAGATTGAAGGGATAGTCCACATTCAGATGGATCCAGAACATCGGATCCCCATCCATGGGGCGCAATTCATGATAGAAGTTGATGTAATCTTCATCGGTCAAGTCGGTCGGCTTGCGTGTCCACAGCGGCTGGGTGGCATTGATCACATTATCCTTCTTGCCATCCTGATATTTGCCATCTTTCCACTCCTGCTCTTTGCCGCTGATCACAGGCACAGGCAGGAAGCGACAATACTTGCGAAGCAACGAATCTATCCGGCTACGCTCCAAGAACTCCTTGTTGTCTTCGTCGATATAGAGGATGATATCTGTGCCTCGCTCTGACTTTTTGCACTCTTTCATCTCAAATTCGGGACTGCCGTCGCAACTCCATTCCACACCCGTAGCGTCTGTCTTATACGACAGCGAACGGATCACTACGCGCTTCGACACCATAAAGGCTGAATAGAAGCCAAGTCCGAAGTGTCCGATGATGTTGTTGGCATTATCCTTATATTTGCTCAAGAACTCTTCAGCGCCCGAGAAGGCTATCTGATTGATATACTTCTCGATGTCGTCGGCATCCATGCCGATGCCTCGGTCGCTGATGGTCAGTGTGCCGGCCTCTTTGTCGATATCTACCCTGACATTCAAGTCGCCAAGGTCGCCGCTGAACTCTCCGTGTGCCTGGAGGGTCTTCAATTTCTGAGTCGCATCGATCGCATTCGACACAAGCTCACGCAAGAATATCTCGTGATCGCTATACAAAAATTTCTTGATCACGGGGAAGATGTTTTCGGTAGTTACTCCGATTTTTCCTGTTGCCATTTTCTTTCTTATTTTGTAGTTTTTTTTGTTATTTTTTTGAATTTTTCTGTCGATTTCACCTTCGAGAGGGTCATCGGCAGGTCATTGAGTCACTTTTTTGTCACAAATTTTGCAATTTTTGGCAAAAAAATACTGTGGAGTCGACTTTATCGCTCCACAGTATTATATAACAAATATCGTGCCGATTTTTTTAGATCACCCTTCGAGATGGGCTGCAAGGGCATCTGCCGCACGCCGGCATGCCGGTTTTTTACGCAACCGTGCCAAGAGTTCGGCTGCATGCTCCATCCGCTTGAAGATGCGAAATGCCAGCATATCAGCCTCTTCTTGGGTGCGAACATCCGAAGCCATTGCCTCGGCTCGTTCTTCGGTCATCGCTGCCACAGGATAGAGGTAGGTGGCAAGCAGTCGTGACTCCCGGACTTCCCTGTCCTCCCAAAGCCGCTCTGCCATCTCCACCGAGGGTGTCAACCCTCCGGCTATCTCCGCGATCCTCGGCAATTCAAGCCCGAAGATCACCTTGTAGGGATAGCCATACCCGCGCAACGTGTCGGCAAGCATCCCATTGCGATAGGTGAAAAATTGTCGCTTTATTTCTTGCATACCTTCTTGCAGCATTTTGTCAAGGGTGAGTAGTCGCGGCTCAGTCGCAACATCTGCTCTACATAGTTCTCAGGCCAGGAGATAAGGATGTCGGTGATTTCGCCGTTGGCATCGGTCACCGGGGTGTAGACCGGATTGATGAAACCACGATAGGGGGGTATGTTCAGCTTCGAGAAGCGATCGATCACCTCTTTGTGGAGCTTGCGATCCACCTTCACTGCATATTTCTGTACTATATCGTTGCCTGCCTTGTAGTCTCCCTCGCTCTTGATGCGCTGGATCTCGCTCAGCAACTTGCCGAAGAGCTCTCTCAGCTTGCCATAGTCGTTGATCTTGACGTAGGTCTTGCCACCCTTCTTCACCAAGGCTATCACATCTTTGCCACCCTTGGCTTGCTTCTTGCCATGCTCGTATGCCCACCGCGCGATCAGCTGGCGATTGCGCATGTGTGCCTCTTCCACATCGTTGCCAAGCTCGATGCGGTTGAGCTGGGTCATCAAGCCATTCATGATATATTTGTAATATTCAGCCTGGTAGGCCTCAGGATTGTCGAGGATGCCAAGCTCGATCAGCTTGCTGTCTGCCAAATAGTAGAGAGCGAAGAGGTCGGCGCGTGCCTCTTCGAGTGTGCTGCCATTCTCTTTGAGTGCATCGCCATCCACACCCGGCAGAAGCTTGCCCGAACCATGTCCCAAACATTCATGAAGGTCGGTGTGAAGCATGTCGGTGATGTAGAGATAATCCTCCATCAGCTTCGAGGTCTCTTTGTCGATCACGAACTCTTCGTTGAAACCATTGCCATGTGATGCCTTGTCGTAAGCCTCGGTGATATTCTCGATCGTCACCGATTTCGAACCATGCTCTGCGCGTATCCAGTTCGAGTTTGGAAGGTTGATGCCGATGGCTGTCGACGGGAAGGCATCGCCACCAAGCATCGCTGCGTTGATCACCTTCGCCGATACTCCCTTCACCACATCCTTCTTGAAGCGTGAATCCACCGGCGAGTGGTCTTCAAACCATTGTGCATTCTTCGAAATTATCTCGGTGCGCTCCGAGGATTTGGCATTTCGGAAGTTGACGTATGATTCCCATGCTCCCGTCATGCCGAGTGGATCGCCGTAACTCTCGATGAATCCATTGACAAAGTCCACATCCGATTTGGTGTCTTCTGCCCAGAGGATGCTATATTCGTCAAATGTCTTCAAGTCGCCGGTGATGTAGTAGCCGATCAGAGCGGCGATATATTTCTCTTGTGCTTCATTCTCAGCCACGGTCCTTGCCTTCTCAAGCCAGTAGATGATCTCCGAAATGGCGGGACCATAGAGCTCGTTGAGTCGATACACCTGCTCGTGAAGCTTACCATCTTCTCCCTTCACCACGCGACGGTTTAGTCCGTAGGACACAGGGCGTGGATCGTTCGGATCTTTCATCTCTTCGTAGAAGGCCTCTACTTCAGCTTGGGTCACTCCCTCGCCATAATAGTTGCCCGCGGAGGTCGCCACCACATCTTGTGTGCCATCCTGGTTGACACGCTTTGCCAATACCTCGGGATTGAAGATTACTTCGCTCAGTGTCGATATCAGGCCTTCGGCTGTCTCTCCCGGCTTGAGTGGCAACTGACACGGGGTCAGCTTCGAAGCCTCTTGCATGAAGAAGTCGCGACTGAATCCCGGCTTGAATTTGTCGGTAGAGTAGTGGTGGTGGATGCCGTTGCCAAACCATACCTGCTTCATGTAGACCTCAAACGCCTTATAGTCAGCGCTCGTCTTGTCCCCGTCATAGCCGGTATAGATCTCTTCCAATACCCTACGAATCTGCAAGTTGTATTTGCAATTCTGATCCCAAATGATGTCGCGCCCCATCTGTGCCGCTTGCGACAGGTAATATACCATCTTCTTCTGCTGAAGTGTCAACCTGTCAAATTCAGGCACTTCATAACGCAAAACTTCGATGTCGGCAAATCTGTCTACATGATAGTTGAAGTTCTTGTCGACCTCGGCATTGGCTTGGATCCCTGCCACTGCCCCGATGATTAGTGTCGGTATGATCTTGTTCATGTTTGGTTGGTTTTTTTGATGTTTTTTTGTGTTTTATGATTTTAGATTCAGATTATTCAACTTGGAGCACGAGCCCTTTGAGATATTCACCCTCGGGATGAGAGATGTCGATAGGATGGTCTGCCGGCTGTGATAGCTGGTGAAGGATCCGCACCTTCCTCCCACTCTTGGCGGCGGCGGTGAACACTGTCATGCGGAACATGTCGCGCGTAATAGCCTGTGAACAGGAGAAGGTGAAGAGGATGCCTCCCGATTTGATCTTCTCGAAGGCTTTGCTGTTGAGCTTGCGATAGCCGATAAGTCCATTCTTGATCGCACCGCGATGCTTGGCGAATGCCGGCGGATCCAAGATAATCAGATCGTAGGTGTCTGCCGGCATGTCTGCCAGAAATTTGAAGGCATCTTCAGCGTAGGTCTTATGGCGTGTATCGCCCGGAAAGTTCAATTCCATGTTAGCCTCGGTCAGCGCTGCCGCCTTGGCTGAGGAGTCTACCGATTCCACACTCTTGGCTCCCCCGCGCATCGCATACACCGAGAAGCCTCCGGTGTAGCAAAACATGTTCAGCACCTTCCGATCGCGAGCAAACGTCTCAAGCAGCTTGCGGTTCTCTCGCTGATCCACGAAGAAGCCGGTCTTCTGTCCCTTGAGCCAGTCGATGTTAAACATCAGCCCATTCTCCATGGCGATGTTGCCGTCGTAGTCACCGATCAGATATTCATTCTCGGGGTCAAGCTCTGCCTTGTAGGGGAGAGTCGTCTCACTCTTGTAATAGACATTGCGGATGCGTGCCTCCGGCAGTCGAGTCAGTGCCTCGGCTATCACCATTCGAGCAAAGTGCATACCCGGGGAGTGGGCCTGCATCACGGCCGTGTCGCCATAGATGTCGACGATAAGCCCAGGCAAGAAGTCCCCCTCGCCATGCACCAGCCGATAGCAGTTGTTGTCTTCACGCATCAAGCCTAAGGCTCGTCGCATGTTGTAGGCACTCACCAAGCGATGATAGTAGAAGTCTTCGCTCAGATGATCCACCCCAAACTCCAATATCCTCACCGAGATACTCCCGATCTGATAGTGACCTACGCCCATCACTTCCCCTCGGCTGTCTTTCACCACTACCTCGTCGCCCTCTTCAAGGTCGCGGGGAAGCGTGGCTATCGCTCCCGAAAAGACCCACGGATGGTGGCGCAATAGCGATTCCTCTTTCCCCGGTCGTAGGGTGATGACTCCTCGTTCGTCACTTATATTCGGATTTCCCTGTTTTTTCTTCATCTCTTAAGTCGTTGCTGTCGATTTTTTTTGTTTGAAACATGATCTTTTGGAACTCACTCTTTTCTTCTCAATCATCATTTGAAGAGCCTGATGATATCCATGCCGTTGGCATATACCAAGAGGGAAATCAGCAAGATCATTCCCACTATCTGTGCTCGCTCCATGAATTTATCTCCCGGCTTGCGACGGAAGATCACTTCGTAGAGCAGGAACATCACATGACCTCCATCCAATGCCGGTATCGGCAGGATGTTCATAAATGCCAATGCCACCGAGAGGAAGGCTGCTATGTTCCAGAAGGCAAGCCAGTTCCATGACTCCGGGAAGATGCTGCCGATCGCACCGAAGCCGCCGATCGAACTTGCTCCCTCTTTGGTGAAGATCAGCTTCATCGATTTGGCATAGCTTACAAGTCGGTCGACTCCCATCTCGATGCCGCGTGGCACTGACTCAAAGATATTGTAGCACTTCTCTTTATAGGCGTAGAAGAGCGAGGGATCGGTGTCCAAACCGATGCCCATCTTCGATGCCGAGGAGAGGGTTACTGCCTTCTCCAATGTGTCGCGACGCTCTCCGACATTTCTTACCACTTGGAGGCTTACGGTCTTGTTGTCATGTCCCGGAAGGGTGGCGAAAAATTCATATAGCGATGGGGTAGGAGTGCCATCGATCGAGATGATCTGATCGCCTACCTCGAGCCCTGCCTTGGCAGCTCCCTCGCCCGTGGCTATCTGATTGATACGCACCGGAACTCGGAAGGAGAGAAAGGCTATCTCGGTGTCTTCGCGCTTAGCCTCTTCGTCGAGACTCAACATGAATTTGGAGGGTATCGCGATCTTAACCTGCTTCCCGCCGCGTGACACTGTCACCTCTTTCGATTGGATCATCTTCAGTCGGTCTTCCATCGGATTGCCATCCAAGGTCACTCCATCTGCCATCAAGGGTATGTCGCCATCTTGGAAACCTATCTTGTGGGCCTCTTCCGAGTATTGCATACCCAAGGTCACATCTTTCAAGGGTACATATTTCTCTCCCTGGGTGTAGACGATGCCGGCATAGATCACTATGGCAAGCAGAAAGTTGAAGAGAACTCCTCCCACCATAATCAGCAGTCGCTGCCATGCCGGCTTGGAGCGAAATTCCCACTCTTGCTCCGGCTGCTTCATCTGCTCGGTATCCATCGATTCGTCGATCATACCGGCGATCTTACAGTAGCCTCCAAGGGGTATCCACCCGATGCCATATTCTGTCTCTCCCCAGAAGCTCCGCTTCTTCGGACTCTCTACCCCGACTTCAGCCGACTTTCCTCCCTCGGAGTTTTCAGTATCTGCACTCTGAGACTCTTCATCTTTATATCCCTTCAGCTTCTTGGTCTTGCCGAAAAATCCATAGTATCTCTTCGGAAACCATTTGAAAATCTCAAATTTGGGATCAAAGAATATATAGAATTTCTCTACTCGCACTCCGAAGATACGCGAGAAGAGAAAGTGTCCGAACTCATGTATGATGATCAGTATGGCTAAGGCTACTATCAGCTGTGCCGCTTTTATCAGAAATGTTTCCAATGTCTTGTTGTCGTTTTAATAGGTGTTATTGATTCAGATTTATTTTGATTGTTTTATTCGAGTCTGCTGCTGTGATTCTCTCTTGCCTACCTTCGGAGTTGTGCCGCTTTCTCTTGGGCGAGTGCCACTGCTTCCCGGTTGGTGGCTATCAGATTGGGCATAGTCACTTCGTCGATCTTCGTCATGCGCTCCATGGTCGATTCCACTATCCGATGCATGTCGGTAAATTTGATCTCCCCGCGCAGAAATGAGGCCACAGCCACTTCGTTGGCGGCATTCAGCACACAGGGCATCGTGCCCCCGGCGTCGATTGCCTCGAAGGCTTTCGCCAATAAGGGAAATTTCTCCATGTCGGGTGCCTCGAAGTCAAGTCGGCTATATTGTGCCAACGATAGGGGTGGGGCTTGCGTCGAAAGTCGCTCCGGATGTCCTAACGCATAGCGAATCGGCATCCGCATATCGGGTACTCCAAGCTGGGCCTTAATCGATCCGTCGCAATATTCCACCATCGAGTGTACTATCGACTGCGGATGCACCACTATCTCGATATTCCTCGGTGAGCAGTCGAACAGCCAGCGTGCTTCGATCATCTCAAATCCTTTGTTCATCATCGAGGCGGAGTCGATTGTCACTTTCGCCCCCATATCCCAGTTGGGATTCTTCAGCGCATCCTCCACACTTACATCCTCTAATGCCTCTTTGCTCAAGGTCCGGAAGGGACCGCCACTCGCTGTCAAGATGATCTTGCGCATCTTCTGACGGTCTTCTCCCACCAAACATTGATAGATCGCCGAATGTTCACTATCCACCGGAACTATCTCGCTCCCCGAGCGCTCGGCAAGTTGCGTGATCAGCGCCCCTGCCACCACCAGTGTCTCTTTATTGGCAAGGGCTATTCGCTTGCCATGCTCTATGGCGCGTATAGTCGGATTCAATCCGCTATATCCCACCATGGCGGTCACCACCGTGTCCGTTCCAGGCAGCCCCGCTGCCTCCGTTACGGCCTCTTCTCCTGCCTGCACTTCGATACCTGTGCCTCTCACCGCCTCTTTCAATTCCGGGTAATACCTTTCGTCGGCGATCACGATCACTCTTGGTCTGAACTCCAAGGCTTGACGTGCCAAGAGCTCCCAGTTGCGCCGTGCCGTCAGTACTTCCGCCCTGAATCGGTCGGGATATTCCCGCACGATGTCCAGAGTCTGTGTGCCGATGCTACCGGTGCTGCCTAATATCGTTATATTTGATGCCTCTCTTGATTGCGGCTTCATCCTTTATTCCTTATTATATATAGTCAGTTTTTTTATCTCTTATTTCCCGCGTGGCGATTCGTAACTCTCAGCCTCGCGATCCTCCTTATCCTCTATCTCCCCGATATAGTCATAGGGCACCACCGGCAGACCTTTGTGCCACATCCTGATCCGTATCACTCTCCTCCCCTTCGAATCGGGGCGGGGTGACAGGGCTATCACTTGCCCCGCCGGAATATGATCTCCTACCGACACCATCGGACTCCCCAAGTGAGAATAGCCGGTGATAAATCCGCGACTATGCTGCACCACCATCTCATATCCCCGCTCGGCAGCGGAAAAGTAGATCGCGATCACTGTCCCATCCGCTATGTTCTGCACATCCTCGTCACTCATCATCAGCACTTCCCCGATCTCAGACCCTCGCGTCTCTGTGGTGAAGATAGAATTGCGACCCGGCTGACCGAAGGTGATCCCCTCTGCCGCCATCGGCGCCAACACCGATAGATTGAAACGCTCACGCTCTTCCATCTGGTTGACAAATCGCTGCTCTTGCTTGCTCGGCCCTATCAGCGAATCCGTCACCGACATACGCTCCGGACGAGTGATCCCCGTCGAGTCGCTCGACGTCCGATCCGTGTCTGTCACTCGCAAGATGTTGTCGATATATGCCTGATTCTTCTCATATACTTCCATCAGCGAGTCAAGTCGCATCAAACCCTCTTCCGTAGCCGATCGCTCCGATTCCTTCAGATACCCCGGCAAGAGGGTCCGCAACGGCGTCGACGAGATGATAAGTCCCGCCAATATCAGAGACAGTAGCAATATCACACCCATTGTTACGCAGAGACCTACGAGCGTAAATCGACGACTCGCCACCTCAGTCAGGTGCGACTCATCTTCGATCGTTATCTTGTATTTCGTCTGTGGCTTCATCTTGCGAAGTTTTTCCCTCGTAGTTGGTTTATCGTTTTGAGTCGTAAAATTAGCAAAAATTCCTCGATTTTGACTCCATTCACCTCTATTTTTATATTTTTTATCACTTTTATCGCTTAAATTGCTTATTTTTTTCTCTAAATCATTTGTTTTTAAAAATTATTGCTTAATTTCCCGAGTTTGGGAGTTTGCACACATAATAATCGGACACTCAATAACTT
>JBJEDL010000101.1:0-14258 GCA_051872035.1 Lepagella sp. | reverse complement strand
TTTTAATTCATTATGAAGATCACCAAATATTTAGTGGCGGCTCTCTTAGCTGTTATTTTATTGTCTTCTTGTCATGATGATATTGAAACAAAGCACACTGAATCTCCCTCCCCGGAATCAAAATTAACAGAATGGCTAAAGTATATCGGAATACACTTCACAAGAGAGACTTCCGACCAATTTTATTGGGTCCAACACACTTGGTGTAGAAGAGATAATGAAGTCCTTGGCTATCAAAAGTTTTTACAATATTGTAGAATTGATGGAGCAACGAATGATGTTACATATCTTAAAGGATCCGAGTTTGTGGAGTTCGTTGATTTGACAGACTCTCAAATTACTATGAGAGTTGGCAATGATAAACTTACCTACTATAATCTTTCAAATATAACCGATAAGCAGATAAATATTAAAGTATTGTGTCCCAATTCCTTATCATGGATTAATCAAGTGATTGAGATCCCTTTAGAATTCGATTACAAAGCCAATCCATCATGTTGTTTTTTCGAGGGTAAATTTATTGATCAAATTGGCTATAAATACAAAAGTTCAGGATACTTAAACTACGGCAGGGCTATTAACGATCTATTGAAAATAAGTCTTCATATAGCATTTAGTCGTGAGGATCCTGCCTCCCCATTCCCCGAATTAAAGATATCCAAATATATCGAATTAGGCAGTTCCGGCTACCCTGAACACATTTTTGAGGATCTAAACGCATCAACCTACTCTTTCAACAAATCGACATTACAGTGCATACAATCTCCTGTTATCGTTCAATGGAATAGCGCTGCTTGGAAAGGAGATGTAGCATCGTTGATGCCTTCCCTCTCCGATTTTGTTCAATTGCTAATAGGTATACCTGTGCTTGATCCAAAGGAGTATTATTACAAGGTAATTGAAGATAGTGAGATGCCCATCGAGAAAGTGATACGAACTGTCTTCCCGGGAGTGATGAAAAAGGGTATTGAAATGAACTATCATGGTATGACTCCGGGAGATTATATTATGCAGGATGAAGAATATGGTTCTATGACTTCCGCGGCGAGTATTTCAAAAATTGATGATAATAGAATGAGCATAGTAGTAGACGCCAGGAAGATATCATTGATTAATTCTAACCTCAAAAATCGCTTGTTTTATGCCAATATCCTTCGGTCGCTTCTTTCGGAAGAAAGATGTTACTTTGAGATGAATTATAAATTATACAACATTAATTCTCTTCTCCAATATGATCACTTGGAACGCCAGTTCCACATGACTTTGTCTGATCCGCAACACTCTCGCAATATTATGGAGTATGTGATTCTCCCTCTATTGATAGAGAACAGAGAGGCGATCAAGGACTACATCCGCCAAGATGCTGAACTGTCTCTACACGCCGATGTGCTATGCTCGGCTGTAGACCGCCTCGAAGAGATCTACGCCGGCACTACCGACCTAACCCTCGGCTACAGCCTCATCGAAAATCAATGGGAGTAAATCGTCTGTTTGCTACAACCATCGCCATTCTCTCGAAAAATACAAAAGTCGCCGAAGCGACATCCTGCGGGATACATTTTTTTGTTGGAATATTTGGAAATTACATATTATTATATTAAATTTGTAATCATTACAGATGTGATATGAATATAGTTTAACCGTTGTTCGTTATGGATATTCATTGCGATAAGGATAATATTATCACGCTTCTCGCTGATAAACTGATAGATAAGGGAATTAAGCCTACGCCGCAGCGTCTGGCGGTATATGAGTATGTGTGGCAACATCACGACCATCCCGATGCCGCTACCATCCGCGACGGGCTCATCGATAGATTCCCGACCCTTTCGCTCACCACCATCTATTCCACACTGAAGTCGCTCACCGAAGTGGGACTCCTCAAAGAGATTAAGATAGATCCGGTGAATATCCGTTATGACCTGGCTGAGTCTCGCGAACATGGACATTTCCGTTGTGTCAAGTGTGGCAGAATCATCGATTTTCCCCTCCCGGCGAAAGCTGATATCCCGATGCTTCACTCCATGAAAATCACCAGCTATGATATCTATGTCGGTGGCGTCTGCGATCAATGCCTCGCCTCAGACTGAAAGAATAGTCAAAAATATTGACGGCGGATGTGAACAATATTGAATTTCTAAAACTTATAATATTAACAACTTAAATTTCTAAAAAACGATGAAAAGTTTAAAAGGTACAAAGACTGAGAAGAACCTCATGGAGGCTTTCTCCGGTGAGTCACAAGCACGCAACAAGTATTCTTACTATGCTTCCAAGGCTCGTAAGGATGGCTATGAGCAAATCGCTGCCCTCTTCGAGGAGACTGCCAACAATGAGAAGGAGCACGCCAAACTCTGGTTCAAGTATCTCCATGACGGTGGAATTCCTGACACTATGACCAACCTTAAGGATGCTGCCGAAGGCGAGAACTATGAGTGGACCGACATGTACGATCGCATGGCTAAAGAGGCTGAAGAAGAGGGCTTCGACGAGCTCGCTTTCCGCTTCCGCGCTGTCGGTGCCATCGAGCGTCACCACGAGGAGCGTTATCGCCGCCTGCTCCAGAACATCGAGGAGGGTATCGTGTTCTCTCGCGATGACGACCGTATCTGGATCTGCCGCAACTGCGGTCATATCGTAGTCGGCAAGAAGGCTCCTGAGATGTGCCCCGTTTGCGCTCACCCCAAGAGCTTCTTCGAAATCAAAGCTGAAAATTTCTAATCCTACTATACCCCAACCCTTAAAAGAAAGGAGAATGTGATGGACTTAACCGTGTTATACAACCTCTCGTATGGCCTCTATGTCGTAGGCGCCATGGAGGGCGAAAGACCTGTCGGATGTGTCATCAACACCTGCTTCCAGGTCACCAACGAAGATCCCAAAGTGGTGATCTCTCTGAATAAAAATAATTATACTCTCGAAGTGATCAAACAGACCGGTAAGTTCTCACTCTCGATCTTATCGGAAGATTCTGACCCCGCTCTCATCGGCAAGTTCGGCTTCTTCTCAAGCCGCGACACCGATAAGTATGCCGAGTTCGGTTACGACACTCTCGACGGTATGCCTATCGTGAAGGGCAACTTCGCCGGACGACTCGTGGCTCAAGCCATCGAGTTCGTCGATTGCGGCACTCACGTGCTCGTGGTCGGCAGACTCTGCGACACCCTCAAGGGTGAAGGCTCTCCCATGACCTACGCCTATTATCACAAGGTAGTCAAAGGGAAAGCTCCCAAGAGCGCTCCCACATATCGCCCCGAAGAGGCTGCTACCTCGGCCAAGCGCCGTTTCGTTTGCGATGTCTGCGGTTATGTCGCTACTGTCGATGGTGACCTCCCCGATGACTACCGCTGTCCGGTATGCAAAGTCGACCGCTCCCACTTCAAAGAGCTAATCTAAGGAACGCACTCTAAGTTTCTACATCCCGATAAATCTATTTTAAAAGCCTTGACCGACAGTCAAGGCTTTTAAAATAGATATTACAGACTGAATATGCTGTGCGACATATCTTACATCATGGGGGATAGATTTGTATAAAATTTAACAAATATTAACAAACTTGGTAGGGCAATTTGTGAAATTATATTTAAATTTGCGCGTGTGATGTCATAATCATAGTGGTGGCTTTTAGTTCTCCGATATGATGTGTATGATTCACACACTTTTTTATTTGCCATCATCGGATGAATGGATGGCAAGCGATTTAAGAATCTTATTAGAACTATATAATCAACATATTTCTT
The DNA here is from genome assembly GCA_051872035.1 of Lepagella sp. Classification (GTDB taxonomy): domain Bacteria; phylum Bacteroidota; class Bacteroidia; order Bacteroidales; family Muribaculaceae; genus Lepagella. The sequence goes on along the minus strand of JBJEDL010000101.1, from coordinate 10,518 downwards.
ACGTTTCGGGTAGAATTACTCCTCTTAACGTATATCCGCCTGTCAGATGATCAATCATAATAATCTCAATATTCTATCTTATGAAAAAACATTACCTATTCATTGCCATGATGCTCTTTGTCGCACCATGGCTTAAGGCGCAGTCTGCCGCCGATTTGCAATTTGTTTACCTCGATGACAATGGTCAGGAGGTCGGTGTTGTTGCCGACAATGCCATTGTCAATGTCAGCAAGGTCGTCGAACCTGTTTACGATTTCGACGATCCCTACATCTCAAGCGGTCTGGCTGTGAAGAACGTTGCTGCCAATGGTCGTCGTGTGCAGCTCGCATACGATATTACAGCCCTCCCCAATGGCCGTCACGATATTTGCTTCTTTGGAGCTTGTATGTCCGACAATACCACCGGATCGTTCACCTATCCCCGTCTGAGCAACAAGGGTAACATCGTTGGTCTCAATGCTCTTAAGGCCGGTTCGGTGACTTCGCTCAAGGCTGAATGGTATTGCACCGCTGCCGGCACTGCCACCGTCGTTTATAAGGCTAACATTTGCACTGCCACCGGCGAAGCTGAAGATGGTGTCAACGCCATTTATACTGTCTCTGCCGAAGGCCCCACCGTTACCGTTAATTATATCTACGATCCCAGCGGTGTCGATGAGGTTACTATCGACAATCCGGTCAAGACCCTGTATTACAATATGGCTGGTTGCCTTGTGGAAAAACCTGAGTCGGGTCTCTTCATCATGCACAACACTTACGCCAATGGCAAAGTCGTTGTCAAAAAAGTAATGCTCTAATATACTGACAATTAATACTTATTCTACCATGAAATTTTTCAATCCGGCCTTGCTCCTGTGTCCCTGCATATTATTTGCCTCGGCTCAGGCGGCAGAAAAGCCCAAATTCATCCTGCAAAAGAATAGCGACCTTTCGATAGTCCATACTATCAGTGACAATGGTAAGTGGGCTATCGTCAAGGGTGCTACAAGTGCCCAGCTCAAGAGCAGCGTGGTGCGCATCGTCAATGTCGAGACTAAAGCTGAGACTGTGGTAAAAACAGCCGGACAGACCGACGAGCAAGCCATGGGTGTATATGTCGTCAATGATATCACCGACGACGGAAATATGGTGGTCGGTGGATACAACGGCTCTCTTACCGACGATGGCTCTTACTTGGGAATCCCCGGTATTTTCGATATGTCCACCAAGACATGGACTCAACTTACTTGCCCCGATCAGGTGGAATGTGGCTATGTCAATTGTGTTACTCCCGACGGCAAGTATGCCGTAGGTTTCGGCGAGGATAATGCCCTCAACGTATATAGCTCCAATTCTTGCGGCATTATGTGGGATCTTACCTCCAAGACTCCGATCACTCTCAATGGCCTGCCCACTATGCCTCAGGACTACACTTCCCACCAAGAGACCTACACTCAGATCTCTGCCGATGGCCGCTACATCATCATCTATGGCAATCAGAGCATACAGCCTACTGCCTTCATCTACGACCGTACCAACGAGAGTTATGTGCAGTTCGGCAAGGGTGGCACCAACGCTCCTGCCGGATATCTCATGATGGAGGGGGCGCCGGTCATCAGCCCTAACGGCAAGTATGTAGCCGGCACCATCCGCGACGTCAATGACAATCTATTTGTCGTGATCTACAACACTGAGACCGGGACATATACCAGCCGCGACAACGTCGAGGAATATGACTTGAGAGTCGGTTCGGTCGATGACAATGGTTTGGTTTATGCCTCTTCTCCCGCCAACTCTCCTCTGCGCGAATGGCAAGTCCTCAGCGAGGATATCTGGTATCCTTTCTCTCTGATTTGCAAGCAGCGTTATGACCTCGACTTCACAAGAGTCACCGGCTTCGACAATACCGGTACGCTCTGGGCTGCTTCTGCCGATGGTATGGTGCTCGGTTCGATGGTTTCTCCCCAAGGCGAAAGCTATATTGCCTCTATGCCCGAAGATCTCAGCTCAGCTTGTCAGAACATCGACCTCTTGCAGAGCTTTGCTGTCACTCCCGTCCAAGGTTCGCAGTTCCACTGGTTGAGCACCATCACTCTCCGCTTCAATCAGGTCATCTCTGTGCTCGGCGGCTCCAACTCCGCTGTTCTTCGCGACCAGGATGGTAACACCGTGCGCAATTCCATGGGATTTGCCCTTACTGCCGGCGACAACCATTCGCTCATCATCACCTTCCGCGAAACTGCCATGGAAGAGGGTAAGACTTATACCGTCGAGATCCCCGAAGGCTCTATCTGCTTGGCTGCCAACAATGAAAAGAAGAATCTCCCCATCACTCTCTCTTATGTCGGTCGAGATGAGCGTCCCGTGGAGGTGGAATCCATATTCCCCGAGGATAACGCCGAGATCGCTCGCATCGACAATTCTACCGAGTTCCCCACACTTACTTTCACTTCCAATGTGATGACCTCCGAGACTGCCGAAGCTTCTCTCTATGAGGTTACTGAGGATGGCGACAGCAAGGTGGCAAGCCTCCAAGTCGCTGTCAATAGTGCCGACAACAAGGTGGTGGGGCTCCTCCCGGCTGCTACTCAGTATCTGTATGCCGGAGCTAAATATAAGGTGGTACTCGCCGCCGGTTCACTCACCGATATCTCCGGATCTGCCAAGACCGGCAATGAGGAGATTGTAATCAATTACACCGGTACCTACGAACGCCCCATCAGCACTGACAATGCTACCCTCTTCAGCGAGGATTTCAACAATATCGCTCAGGCTCTCCTCAGCCTGATACGCTATGAAGGCGACCACAATGTGCCCACCGAGGATATGGTGGCTTTGGCTTTCGATGCCGACAACCAGCCCTGGAACTTATCTACTCGCGAGACTTTGCAGTCTACCGATTATTTCGCTTCCTCTACCTCGATGTATACACCCGCCGGCCAGAGCGACGACTGGATGGTTATCCCTCAACTCGAAATCCCCGATGCTTTCTGTACGCTCAGCTTCGACGCTCAGAAGTATCTCGCATCTAAGGATGATCACCTCAAGATCGTAATCTGGGAATGTAATGAAAACTTCAATATCTTCACTTCTTCGATCATCGAACGTATGAAGAGCGAGGGTGATGTCTATGATTACGCCCTTACCATCGGTGATTCTGAAGAGAGCATCGAGAGTGATTGGGATCACTACGCTATCGACCTTGCCAAGTATGACGGCAAGAAAATATATATCGGCTTCTGGAACAACAACAACGACCAGAGCATGATCTTTGTCGACAACATCGTAGTGATGCGCAACCTCAAGTATCTGATATCTCTTACCAATAAGGCTGCCGTGGTCAATAAGGAGGATATCACCATCGCCGGTAAGATTACCATCAACTCGGAGGTAGACACTTATTCGAGCGTCGAACTTACTCTTAATGATGCTGACGGCACGGTCATCGATACTTTCGCTCAGTCCGGTCTTTCTCTCTCCAAGAATGATGCCGTTAACTTCGAGTTTGCCAATAAGCTTCCCCTCTTGACCGGTGAAGTCAACAACTTCAGCATCGGTGTCAAACTCGATGACTATACCGACGTGACCAAGTCTTCAATCCAGAACTTGACTTTCGAACCGGTGAAGCGTGTCGTTCTCGAGGAGTACACCGGCACCACCTGCCCCAACTGTCCTCAAGGCATCATCGCTATCGAGAATCTCGAAAACCTCTTCGGCGATCGCTTTATCCCGATTTCGATCCATACCTACACGGGCGACCCTTACAGCAATAGCGCTCTTGAGGCTTATAGCTCTGCTCTCGGCTTGATGGCTGCTCCTTCAGGCATGATCCAACGTAATGGCTGGATTTTGTCTCCGCTATCCACCGACGATGACGGATATATCATCTTCTCCAATGGCTTCGGCCTCTGGCAGGATATGGTGGCTAAGGAACTCAACAATCCTACCTACCTCGAACTCAGCGTGCCTACAGTCACTTTCGATGAAGATACTCGCGACATCACTCTCAGCGTTCAACTTCAGTCGGCTCTGAACATGAAGAACCAATATATCAACGTCTTCCCCGTGGCTCTCGAAGATGGCCTGATCAATTCGCAAGACAATAACTTCTATATCTACGATGACCCGGCTCTCGGCGAATGGGGATTGAATGGTATATATGGTTATGCCACTGCTTATAATGTGACTCACAATGATGTGGTCCGCGCTTATTGGGGTGGTATCAATGGCAGCAATATCGGATTCCCCCAGAAACTGACTGCCGGCGATAAGTATATCCAAGATCTCATCCTCTCTTATCCCGAAAATGTCGAGGTCCAAGAGAATGGTAAGATCGTGCTGATGATCTTCGATGGCAACACCGGCTCGATGCTCAATGCAGTGACTGTGCCCTTCACTCGTTTCAATGATTCGGGTATCCTTGACACCATCTCTGATGCCAAGGCTGTGAAGATCTCTCGCGCCGGAAATATTGTGACTGCTCAAGCCGACGGAGATGTCTCTCTGACTCTCTATCTCTCGAATGGTGCAGTGATCGGTTCGGCCCGCGGCCTCAACTCGGTGTCGGTAGATGCCGGTGAGTATTATGGCGTGGTGATAGTAAAAGCTGCCGCTCCACAGGGTGTGTCTACTCAAAAGATTATTCTCTAAATTAACCGTAGGAGGCAGCCGATAAGGTGTCGGATGCCTCCTGCACAATTATTAATCATTTCAATAAAGTCTTATGAAGAAATTATTTAACTCACCTCTTCAATGCCTGCGTAAGGTGTGGATTTTGATGGCTTTGTCAGTGGTGATGGCGTTCTCGGCTTCAGCTCAGATTGAGTGGCAAGACCTCGAGCTCGGTGTCCACTACAACGAAGCAAACATCTACGGCGTTACTGCCGATTATAAGTTCACGCCTCAGAGCAGTGGTGTGCTCACCGTATGGTCGCAAGACCAAATTATGCACGTCTATACCGCTCTCAATGCAGATGGAACTGATGTCGATTACAATTCGATGATCAGCCAGTTCGCTTACGACAGCTATACTCATGATGGAGTCACCTTCTCCAAGAAGACTACATCGAGTGTCACTGCCGGCGAAACTTATTACCTCGCTTCCGGCAAGGGTTTCAGCCGTGACAAAGTTTTTGTGGCTGTGATGGATTCGGATGTGACCGAACTTACTCTGGAAAGTGTCTCTCAGCCTGTCGGCGAAATGTATAATATTACCGATGCTCGTGATGGTCAGGTGGAACTCGAGTTCAACCTCCCCGCCGATGCTGATGACTGGGCGATCCTCACTGTCGGTACTCACACCGCCCAGATCGAGACTCGCAATGATACCAATACCGGCAAGATCGTCTATGCCCTCAAACCGACCCTCACCGAATGGATGGAGGCCGGCTATTTCGAACCGGGCGAGAATATGACTCTCTCCATCACCGGTCTCCATGCCGCTACCAATGATGAACTCATCTATGGCACTGATGGCTCTCTCGAACTCCAATGGACTACTCCCGCCAAACCTCACTATCACCTGTCGACCACCGGTATCACCGAGTTTCTCTCTTACTGGATCCCCGGTGACGAACGTGGTATTGCTGTCCTCGAATTTGACTACGACCTTATGACTAAGGAGGATGGCCAAACCGCTACTGCTCTTATTCAGATCGGTAATGCCGAAGTGGGCGATGCCTACGAAGAGAAAATTGATTCTGAGAAGATAACTGTCGATGGCAAGAAACTTTATGTCGATTTCACCGGCAAACTCCGCTCTTACGAGACTATGGGCCTCAATATTAAGTGGAGTGATATTACTGTCAAAATCGGTAATATCCTTATGGCTGACGGTACTTCCAGCTTCAACGCATCGCAAGGTAATTACGGCTCTGTCACTTTCAGCCTCCCTTATACCGAATATCGCAGCGATATCCAAGCTGAGTTTACCCCCGCTGATGGCGCTACTCTTACCGACAATTTCTTCAAGGTATATTTCTCCGACAAGAAGGCTCTCACTTTCGGTGGCGTGCGCGTAAACTATCAGACTCTGGATGATATCAAGTATCAGGTGGATATCACCGAGGGTATCACTTCCGAAGAGGTGGGTCAGGCAGGTATCGAATATACCATCCCTCTGACCGATGAGATTGTGGCTGGTAAGAATATCCGCATCGCTTTCATCGACCAAGTTTCTGCCGATGGTTATACTCATGATTTCAATGTTAAGTACAATCCCGGCCCCGAACTTATCAATGACCTCCTGCCCGTGACTACTTCGGTTAAGGATGGCGACATCGTTGCTGCTTGCGAGAATATCACTCTTACTTTCGACAGCGAGGTGGTTATCAACACCGTTGATGCTCCTGCGTCTATGGTTATGTTCAATGACCTGACCAATGGCAAGACTATCCCTGCTACTATCGCCGTCTCTGCCGACGATGCCAAGACTGTAGTGATCACTCCCTCCGCAGCTCTCACTGATGCTCACAAGTATAATGTATACGTCAACTCTTTTGTTGTGGTCAATCAGGAATATATCGACCAAAATGCCAAGTATGGTCGATATATGCCCGGCTATGAAGTGAACTTCACTCTCAGCAAACTCTATGATAACTATGATTTCGCCACTGATCCTATCGTTGGTGCGACTGTCAGCGAACTCAGCCGTATACATTGCTATACCAAGGAGGGTGCCGATGCATATTATGAAACTATCACTCCTACTCGCGATCCGGAAGTCCAGGTTTATGTGAACAATGAAGCAGGTCAGAAGGTGACCAACTGCTCGATCAGCGACGATGTGCCTGATGGATTTGTAATCGTTCTCGATGAGCCTATCACTGAGTCCGGCAAGTATACCGTTGTGCTTCCTGCCGGCGTCTACAACACCGGCGAAGGCTACGGTACGCAACCTCAAGAAGTTGAAGTCCGTCTCTCTTACACCGTGCTTAGCGCTCCTGAAGAGGTGATTACTATCACTGCTGTTGAGCCGACAAGCGAAAGCACCGTCGCTTCGCTCAAGGAAATCAAGGTTGAGTTCAGCGAGCCTGTCTATGGCGACGATGTTACAATCTCTATCAACAATAAGACTGCTTACACTTCTTACAATGCTACTCTCTCTATCGACCCGACCGATCGCACCAAGGGTGTAATCCAAGTTGAGGAGGAGATCATCGAAGAGGGTAGTTACACCGTTTACATCCCCAATGGTGTAGTGGGTGATGAAACATGGTATAATAATGACGCCCAGACCGGCAAGTGCAATACTTACGCTGTTTTCTATTTCTCTGTAAATAGCCAACCCGGTGGCGATGTTAGCGACGAATGGACCACTGATCCCGCCAATGGCAGCACCATCACTTCTCTCCACGAAATCCACGTCTGGAATAGCACTGTCGAATATCTCAGCTGCGGTGCCGGCAAGTGCGTGCTCTATCGTGATGGCGTTGAACTCGAAAAAATCGCTGATGCTACTTGGGAAGGTTGCGACAACAATGAGTTGAAGATGTTCACTTCGGTTGAATATACTGAAGATGGTGTTTATACTTTCGAAGTGCCTGAAGGTTTCTTCATTGATGATTTTGGCGGAAATCTTCCTGCCGTGACATTTACTTGGTACCTCGGTGAAAGCGGTGTCAATGCTCTCTTCGCCGATGGCGTCAACCTCGATGTTTATTCTCTCGATGGTCGTCTCGTCATGAAGAATGTCAACAAGAACGATGTGATGGACCTCGACCCCGGTATCTATGTGATCGGTGGTAAGAAAGTCTATATCCGCAAATAATCCTTAACTGAACAAAAAGGGCTGCCTACGGACAGCCCTTTTATTGGTTGATAATTGATAGAGTACATTCCGAGGAATGTACTCTTTTTTAAACTCTTATTTCTCCCAGAATAGGAAGTAGTCGTTCAGGAATTGCTTATATGCCTTCTCCCATCTCGCTCTGAGATCCAGGAATTCTTCGTTGGTGTTTACCCAAGATTGTGGTGGATACCAGTTGATGTCGCTGCGCTTCTGCTTGGGACCAAGCTCCACGCCCTGGAAGTAGTCTGCCGGTAAGCCGGAATTTATTCCCCACATTGCTCCCGACACGAAGAGCTTGTTGAAGCGGTCGTCGCCGGCGGCGAGCCATCCATAGTCGGAGTGGAAACGCTTCATGTTGCCGAGGGTGACTTTGCCATCTTTCTCTTCATATTTCAGCAGATAGGTGGCTGTGCCAAGCGAGAGGTCGTCGCCGAAGAGACGAAGCATAATGTTGGCCATCAGGGCGTTTATGCCTCCATCTTTCTCTCCCGGAAGCACGGTTATATTTGCCAACTTCAGGTCGCCTCCCTGCATTAAGAGGTATTTTTCTCCATCCTGATCGATCATCCCTTCGATGGTCATCGGCACATAGAACATGTTGCAGGTGCTTCCTCCCGAGGTGTTGCGATTCTCGGTTTTTACATATTGTTTCTCCGGATCGATCATCAGTGTCAAAAGACCATATTTCTTACCCATCGGAGTGTCGATATCTTTCTTCGAACTCATCTCAAGATATATCGGGATATTATCCACGATGTTTGCCTCTTCTGAGTAGGCGTCGGTAAATGCCGAACCGGTGGTGTAGAAGCGGTAGAGGAAGTCTCCCTCCCATGCGCCGTCGGGTGTTGGATTCACATCATCTTTCTTGATGAAGTTGGCTGTCACGGTCATATCTTCGAACACTGTGAATGTGCCCGGTGTGAGTGTGTAGCTACGCTTCGGAGCATCCCATGATGAGAATTTCCAGTCTTCGGCGGCTGTGGCTGTGGCGCTAACCTCCTTGCCGTAGGCGGCCTTGCCACCTCCCGACACACTGCCCCCCTCCGGCGGATTAGCTGCAACTTTCACAGTGTAGAGCGGGGAGGGTATATACTGCGGACCGCGTGGACCGCCCGGCTCCGGTAGCCTCGGCTCTCTCGGATCTCTAATAGGTGGTTCTTCCGGTTCGATCGGTATAATGGGGTCATCCCAGTTGTCGTTCTCTTCGTCGCTCTTGCCGAACACTACTGAGAAGGAGCCGTCGGCGCGCATGATCCCCCGGATGGTTCGCTTGTTGTAGGTAGCCTCGGCGTAGGCATAGCCATTCTTTACTTCGTTGAGCGATAACTCATACCCCGTCTTGTTAGGTATGGCTATCACTACATCGCCATTGTTGTTGATCACCTTCGTATTATGGTCCACCACCGCCAGACCATTATATGTGAAGTGTGGATAGCTCATGCTGCGGCTGTTGAAGTTGCCTTGGCTGTTGTCGAGGATTCTTACTCCGTTCATCTCCCGGTCGATGATTAGAAGTCCTTTGCCGAATGAGCCGGAGGAGTAGGTGATGAAGGCATGGCCATTCACGAAGTCTGTTCCTTCGCTTTCGGCAAATTCTCCTAATACTCGCCCGCCGGCGTCGACATAGCGCAGGGGCTCATTGCGTTGAGAGATCTTCACTATCCCTTCTTTCATCGGACCGAACACCGACTCGTTTATTTCCTGATTAAACCATTTATATTGTGGCGAAATGGTGAAGTTGCCGGTCACATCGATCATGCCGACCTTGTATTCCGATCCCTCTTGTACGCATACCCAGGCATGGCCTTCGGAGAAGTCGGCTACTTGGTTATATTTGCATGGGATCACAATCTTACCCTTTGAGTCGATATAGCCCCATTTGCCATCCATGTAGACGGCGCGGCGATTGTCGCGTAGATGGCGCACTTCATAGGTCGAAACCGGACGGTTCATCGTGCCGGTGCGGGTCAATTCGGGATAGATCTTATCGCCGTTGATGTCGATGTAATATGCTATCGAATTGTATTTGGCATCGAATGTCTTGACCATGCTGACACCATCCACGAAGTCTTCTACCTTGGCAAATGATTTGTCCAATTCCTTCACTCGCCCGTCGGCGTAAAGGATGCGATGTCCGTTCTGGGTTTTCACCACGGCGGCGCCACCACTGAAGATCGGTTGGTTGCGATTCGCTGTCTTCCCTATGTCGGAATAGAGCAATTCCCCCGTCTCGGCGTCGTAAAACGACCAATTCCCTAAATGTGTTATGCCGAAGACTCCCTCCGAAACTTCCGTTATAACATTGCTGAGTGAGTAGTAACTGATGTCGGGGTTGATCTTCACAAAGCGGGTGGTGTCTGTGAGATAGGGTTGGATAAATTGGTCGGAAATCTTTATCTCAGGGTTAGAGGTGGAATTCCCCTGATTCGAAGCGATCAGACTGCCGGTCGCAGCCTTTTGATCCGATTTCTTATCCGTTTTCTGATCTTTGGTGTTGGTGACTTTGTCCAATGCCTTGTTCACCTTCTCCAATCCCTGGGAGAGTTTCTTCAGAAACTGTGCCTCGGCGGGTGGTGAATACATCAAAGCCGACAGACCCAGCAGCACCACTGCCGAGCCTATTCGAAGTTTAATTCCGCTCTTCATAGATGTTATGCTTTTAATGGTTAAAAATATTCTCTTAAGTCATATTTTCTAAGAGCGCGTTCCTTAAATTTTTGGGGCCGTAGGGGTCGTAGCCTTGAGTCGAT
>JBJEDL010000100.1:0-2924 GCA_051872035.1 Lepagella sp. | reverse complement strand
ACCAATAGTGTTAAAATATGTATACAAAAGTTAATGGCGTTAACACTTGCCAAAATAGCCCTTAATATGAGCGATCACGGTCGATAAAGAAGCGTGGAATATTGGCGATGAACACGTCGGGGGCATCGAATAGGGCTCGATGCTCGATGAGTGCATTCAGGGGAATATCGGCGATCAGATAGTTGCTCTCCTCGGTGAGGTGGAGTTCGTGGAGATGGGAAATGGGGAGGAGGTGGCGCACGTCGGTGTCGCGATAGCGGATATAGACACGCAGGTCGATATCGGTGGTGTAATCGGGGCGGTCGACATAACCCATCTTCTTATACTCATATCTATAATTATGGAGGCGAGCCATGATATCGCTCAAGATGGAAGATGCGGTGGGGAGACCTCCGGCTCCCTTTCCGAACATGAATTGACGGTCGTAGCCTTCGCCACGGATCACGACGCCATTATACTCATCATCGACGCTATAAATATATTTAGACTTCTCGACGATCTCGGGCATGACGAACATGGTGAAGCGGCTATCGTCGACCTTGGCGACTTGTGCCACGAGTTTGATCTTCGCACCCTTCTCTCGAGCATAATTGATATCGGCATCATGGATATGGGAGATGCCGTAGGTGAACACCTGCTCGGCGGGGACGAATTGGCCTAAGGCATGGACTGTGATGATGATGAGTTTGAAGAGGGCATCATAGCCATCGACGTCGAAAGAGGGGTCGCTCTCGGCGAATCCCAGTTCCTGAGCTCGGAGCAGAGCAGACTGATACGACTTGCCATGGTCGAAGACCTGCGAGAGTATATAATTGGAAGAACCGTTGAGGATACCCTTCACCTCGAGCAGGAGGTCATTGTCGTAATACTCCTCGAGGTTGCGGATCACCGGGATCGAGCCGCAAGAAGAAGCGTCATAGAGGAGGGCGGTGTTGTAGCGACGTTGCAAGTCGATCAGCGTGGGGAGATGTCGCGCGATCATGGTCTTGCTGCCCGACACCACCGGGATGCCTCGGCTCAGAGCCGTAGTCACGATGCTATAGGATGCTTCGGGGTCGTTGACCAGTTCGACGATCAGATTGATATCGGGGTCGCCGAAGATCGTCTGCGGGTCGTCGGTGATCAGTCCGGGAGGGGTGGAGAGTTCTCTCTCCTTATTAATATGGCTGACACAGATGCGGCGTATCTCGGCATGGGCATTCTTGGTGTGCGACAACACCTTGTATACACCCTGCCCCACTGTGCCGAATCCGAAGAGACCGATACAAATCTTGGTGGGGGAATTAGTTTGACTATCTGCAGAACTATTGATTGTGCTCATATTATATTATATGTGTATATTGCGAAAATATGGTTAATAGGCGTTGCTTAACGAGGGGAGAGGATTTGATTCAGTTGTCGATGTTCCACCAAGAAACCGTCGTGGCCGAAAGGGGATTTGATTTCGAAATAGCGTGCATCGGGGATCATGTCGGCGAGTTCTCTCATTTCGACGGGAGTGAAGCAGATATCGGTGGTGATACCCACGACGATGGTGGGTATATTGATTCGTTTCAAGGCATGAGCCACGCCACCTCTACCTCGGCCGACATCGTGGGTGTCGAAAGCACCCAAGATAGTGACGTAAGAATAGACATTAAAGCGGCGGCAGAGTTTTTCGCCTTGATAATTTTGGTAGGTAGAGGCCCGGTGGGGAGTCATGGGGTTATGATCGTCGGGGTCTTGCTGTGTGATGTTATACCCTTCGGGGCCTCGATAGGTCATCATGCCGATGGCACGTGCGGCGGCGAGACCTGAACGTGCGGCGTCGGGGGATGGGTCTCCGTAAGAGTTATCGCTGAAGATCGCCATACGTTGGGTTTCGTCGGCGGCGATGAGCCAAGGTGAAGCCTTGGGGGCAGTGGCTATGAGCACGAGCTGACCGAAGCGTTGGGGCTCGGTGACAGCCCACTCGATGGCTTGGAAACCTCCGACAGAGCTACCGATGATTCGGTCGATATGGTCGATGCCGAGATGCTCGGCGAGCAGGATATGTGCACGGACCATATCGCGGATGGTGAGGCGAGGGAAATTTTGATAATAGGGAGCGCCGGTGGCGGGATCGACCGAGAGGGGGCCTGTGGAGCCATAATGAGAGCCGATGATGTTGGCACACACGGTGAAATACTTGTCAGGGTCGAGGAAAGCCCCCTTCTCGACCGTGTGGGGCCACCAGTCTGCCACCTCGCTATTGGCGGTGAGGGCATGGCATACCCACGCCACATTGCTCCGATCGGCAGCGAGTGTGCCGTAGGTGTGATAGGCGATGGTGAGGCTCGGCAGTGAGCCACCAAGTTCAAGGTCGAACCGCCCTGGATAATTAAAATACTTAATCATTATCGCGTTATATTATTACTTCCAAACTGTTATCAGATCAAAATGTAGATCAAAATGAGACGGGCAATAAAAAATCCGGCTCCACGATAGCGGAACCGGAATATATTGTCACATCAACACTTGCTACGAAGTCAAACTATCCGATTCCGCCCGCGCCACACATGCACATCATCATACCCATATCCATCATCATGGACATGGCAGCAGAAGATGTATGGTTAAAACGACTATTCATAAAAATTGAATAAAATCGGAAGATAAAAAACTGATAAATCGTGCCAACATTGTCATCGGCGTGACAAAATTAGCAAAAACTTTCGAAATAACACAAAAAAGTATAAGAATTTTTTGAAGGACTAAGAGCGCGTTCCTTAAATTTTTGGGGTCGTAGAGGTCGTAGCCTTGAGTCGATTTTGATTACTTGCTGTAAGGAGCATACGCACGTATGTGACTGAAAGCAAGTGATCAAAAGCGGCCAAGGATACGAGACTTTGGTAACTTTACCCTACCTGTGAATAATGATATCGGGAAATTATCGTTTAACTATT
>JBJEDL010000099.1:0-2938 GCA_051872035.1 Lepagella sp. | reverse complement strand
CGATCTCCGAGATCTCCCTTGCGACCCTGCCTTCTTCAAGAGAGTGGTGAAGACCGCCTTCGGACAGCGCCGCAAGACACTCCGCAACTCCCTGTCGACACTCATCGAGCCCGGATCGCCGGTGCTCTCGTCACGCTTTATGACCGAACGCCCCGAAAGGCTCTCGGTAGAAGAGTTCATCGAATTGACTCAATTACTTCAAAAGTAATAGAAATACATCCTCGGGGATCGGATTGGGTTTTATCGGGAAGGGTTTCGAATCAAATAACAATCAATCATTCCTTCAAAGGGAGTCCTTATTCCTTCGACTTCCTTTACTTTATTTTATACCACACAATGATGGATATAGCAAAAATCGCGGTCATAACCTGTGTCATGGCGGCAATGACCCATCAGCCGGCATTCGCTGTGGAGACGACAGCAGACGCCACACTCGAGACAGTTCTCACCGCCGACAACAGTGAAAGTCTCTCCTCAGTCGCCACGACCCAAGTCGAGAGTAGCGAACCGGGTGTCAAGACTGAGAGCAAGAAGAAATTCAGCATCACTCCGACAGGGCGCGCCCTCTTCGACATCGCCTTCTACCTTCCCAAAACTGCGGAGTTCAAGCATGGAGTGGCTATGCCGGAGGCGCGTCTTGGTGCCAAGACTGAATTTGGTGATTTCGCCACACGCACCGATCTCTCCTACCGATTTGGCAAGATCTATGCCGCCGACATCTATCTGCAGTGGAACATTAACCGCAACATGATGCTCCGCGGCGGCTATTTTATCCATCAATTCGGACTGCAGAGTGCCACCGGCGCCTCCGACAAGATCAGCATGGAAGAGCCGTCGGTCTACAGTGCCCTCGGTGAGGTCCGTCTTCTGGGTGCGATGTATGTATATCAAGACAAGAAATTTCATTTCGCCACCTCCCTCTATGCCCAAGGCTCACTTCTGAGCAAGCATCCGAGCGAAACAGGACGCACCGGTGTCGGCTACATGGCGAGAGCCCTTTGGAAGCCCCTCACCGAGGATGGCAACATCTTCCACGTCGGCGGAGCGGCGCTGATCCAGACAGCCACCTTCGATGGCGACACTCACAACCCGGTGTCGGTGTTCAAAGCCTCATTCCCCACAAAAGTGGAGAATGTGTCACTGGTCGAGGCTAACGTCGACCACACACAGTCTATCTTCAAGCTCTCACCCGAAGTGCTCTGGAGCAAGGGGCGTCTCTGCTTGGAGGGGCAATTCATCTATATGCTCGTATCGCGCAAGGATGGCTACAAGGCATTCAACGCACATGGAGGCTATCTGATGGGTCGCTATATCCTCAAAGGGAGCAACTACACCTACTCCCCCTGGATCGGATATGTCAACATCCCCAAGCCCAAGACCTGGGAGGTGACAGCCGGATATAGCTATATCGACCTCAACGACTCACACTCAATGATATATGGCGGCACCGGACATACCGGCACCGTGACTCTCAACTACTATATCAACAAATATCTGACCTGGAGATTTAACTACTCATATACAGCACGCCCCGGGGCTCACGACATCGAGTCGAAGCATGCCAATATCTTCCAGACTCGCATTCAATTCGTGTTCTGACAGATTCAAATAGACAGATAATTATTACGCGATAATGCAATAAAATTGCAGTTATCGCGTAATAATAGTAAAAAAGGGTAATCACCATCTAAAACATAACAAGAAATGAGAAATATCCTCATCACCGGAGGTGCCGGTTTCATCGGATCGCATGTGGTAAGACTATTTGTCAACAAATATCCCGATTACAAGATTGTAAATCTTGACAAGCTCACCTACGCGGGCAATCTTGCCAACCTTAAAGACATCGAGCAAAAGCCCAACTATACCTTCGTACGCGCAGACATCTGCGACTACGAGAAGATGTGTGAAGTGATAAGAGAGCACAAGATAGATGGAGTGATCCATCTTGCGGCAGAGAGCCATGTAGACCGCTCGATCCTCGACCCCTTCACATTCGCACGCACCAATGTGATGGGGACACTCTCATTGCTACAGGCTGCCAAAGTGTACTGGGAGAGCCTCCCCGAGAAGTATGAAGGGAAACTCTTCTATCACATCTCGACCGACGAAGTATATGGTGCATTGGAACTCACCGACCCTCAGGGAGTAGAGTCACCCTTCACCACTACCGCCTCATCGAGCGAACATCACTTGGCATTCGGGCGTGAGTTCTTCTTGGAGACCACCAAATATGCTCCCCACTCCCCCTATTCCGCCTCCAAAGCCTCGAGCGACCACTTCGTGCGCGCCTATCACGACACTTACGGCATGCCCACCTTGGTGACCAACTGTTCGAACAATTATGGTCCCTACCAATTCCCTGAGAAGTTGATCCCCCTCTTCATCAACAATATCCGCAAGCGCAAGCCACTGCCGGTATATGGCAAGGGAGAGAATGTGCGCGACTGGCTCTATGTCGAAGACCATGCACGCGCCATCGATTTGATCTTCCATCAGGGCAAGGTGGCTGACACCTATAATATCGGAGGCTTCAACGAGTGGAAGAATATCGACCTGATCCGTGTTATCATCAAGACTGTCGATCGCCTTCTGGGCAATCCGGAGGGATATTCCGACGAATTGATCACCTTCGTCACCGACCGTAAGGGACACGATATGCGCTATGCCATCGACTCTCGCAAATTGCAACGCGAACTGGGCTGGGAGCCGAGCCTGCAATTCGAAGAGGGTATCGAGAAGACCGTCCGCTGGTACCTCGACAATCAGGAATGGGTCGACAATATCACCTCGGGCGACTACGAGAAGTATTACGACAATATGTATGGCAATCGCTGATCGCGAAAGCATCGGCAAGCATCCAAGACGATGTCGGAGAGGATGTTAGAGCGCGTTCCTTAAATTTTTGGGGCCGTAGGGGTCGTAGCCTTGAGTCGAT
>JBJEDL010000098.1:0-2949 GCA_051872035.1 Lepagella sp. | reverse complement strand
GTGATCCGCGTGGGGCTCGAACCCACGACCCCAACATTAAAAGTGTTGTGCTCTACCTGCTGAGCTAGCGAATCATCCTATTTGCCCTCGGGTGCTCGCAGCGCTTCACTTTATCTCGTTCGGCGCTCTCTCCCCGAAAAGCGTTGCAAAATTACAACATTTTTTTCATTCTTCCAAATATTTTCCCTCTTTTTTTTGTAAATTTGCCGCATGTCCGCTAAAAAGAAACTTTTTGATTCGTTTGCCATGGCACTTCCCTCTACACTCCGAAGTGCCGTATGGCTCTTGCGTCTGATGATCCCCATCTCTCTGGTGGTGACTCTCCTTCAGTATTATGGCATCCTCGATTGGATAGCCGGATACCTCGAGCCCCTCTTCTGCCATATAGGTCTCCCCGGAGCCTCTGCCGTCGTCTTCATCTCGGGAGCTACCGCCGGTACTTACGCCGGTATCGCTGCTATGATGGCTATCCCTCTGACTTTCAAGCAGGCCACAATCCTCTCTCTCATGATCGCCCTCTGCCATAACCTCCCCGTGGAGTGCGCCGTCAACCGATCCACCGGTTCGTCGTTCTGGAGGATGGCTATTCTCAGACTCGTGGCGGCCTTTATATGCGCATTCCTCTTCAATATAATCCTCCCCGAATCGACCGATCCATTTATCTATCTTGGTGTCGAGCAGAATGCCTCTTTCTCGCAAATGATACTCGCCTGGATCCTCTCACAGCTCAAGATGTCGGCGCTCGTCTTCCTGATCATTTATGTCTTGATGGTGATCCAACGCATGATTGAGGCTTTCTCCCTCCTGCAGCCCATTTCTCGCTTCTTCTCGCCCATAATGCGCCTCTTCGGACTACCCGATCATGCCGCTTATATGTGGCTCGTCGGCAATGTCATCGGACTCGGCTATGGTTCCGCCGTAATGCTCGAACTCGAGGAGAAGGGCCTCGTTACCCCTCAAGAGGCGAATGATGTCAATTATCATCTCATCATGAATCATTCCCTGCTCGAGGATACCATCGTCTTTGCCGCCATCGGCATATCCGCCCCCATCCTCATCGCTACACGTGTCGGCTTCGCCATAATCGTCGTGTGGCTCCGCCGTGCATACCAAGCCCTCAAAGCTGCTATATTTTAGCTCACTTCGAGGGCGCGTATTGTGTTTCGGCTTATCAGCCGTATCTTATTATGGCTTATCGCGAGTATTTCTGATCTTGCTTCACAGTGACCCGCTTCACTCCTTGATAGTCCACCTCTTTCACTTCTCTGAGGTATTCTTCCAGCATGTCGTTGGTGGCTTTACCCAATGATGTGCCGGGATCTTGTTTCTCATATTTCGATACGGAGGCTACGTAGGAGTTCATCGCCACTTTATATTTCGCCTTCATATCGAATTTGCCACCATCTGCTCTCTTTATCTTCACGCTCTTCACGTCGCGATTGTCTTTGCCGAGGTGGATCTCGTAGGTGATACCCGACACGTAGGAGGGTCCATAGTCATCGGCGCGGCATATCGCGGCAAGCATCTCTTTGAGCTCTTCGCCCGTGAGGGTGAAGGTCATCGCTTCGTTGCCAAAGGGATCGAGTGTATAGACATCGCAGATGCTGATACCTCCTGCTCGCTTCGAGTCGTAGCGAACGCCACCATTGTTCTGGATAGCGATGTCGGCTCCCGTCTTGGCGCGCAATGCATCTGCCATCATACAGCCCAATTCCTCTTTCTCGCGGAAGTCGCTCTTGGCTGTGGCTATGACCTCGCTCAGCGGCGAACTCTCGATAAGGTCGCTCACCACGGCATTGACCTCTTTGTTCACGCTCCCGAAGTTGGCGACATCGATCAGCTCGGCTTTGCGGTCGGTCACCTTGCCATCGGTGACGCTGATCGTGGTGAAGGTGGCATATTTCAGCCAACGTTCTGTCTGGGTGATCATCACATTATTCTCCATCACGCAGGGATCGAGCTTGGTGTGGGAGTGCCCCCCGATGATAATATCAGCCTCCGGCATCACGTTTGCCAATTTCAAATCATCGTCATAACCATTGTGGGTCAAGAGGATAAAGACATCACATTCACGGCGTAGCCACTTATATTCCATCGCTACATCATTCACCGGCCGGAAGGTTATGCTCCCCAAATGCTTGGGATGACAGTCGGGGATCCCGGCATCGTTGGTCTGGATTAGTCCCAAGATACCCACCCTGATACCATTGACTTTATCGATCACAAAGGGGGCGTAGTGGAGACGCAATGAGTCGGGGCTATAGGCGTTGGCGCAGATATAGGTGCAATATGAATTATTGATCACCGTGCGAAGACCATCGATACTGCCGTCAAACTCATGGTTGCCTAAGGCCGAATACTTAAAACCGGTCTGATTCATCAGCTCCACCATCGGGCGTGACGACACCGGGTCGAGGTCGTTGATGGGGTTGCCGGTACGATTGTCCCCTGCCGACATGATCAGCAAATCGGGGTAGAGGGCGCGCAGACTGTCTGCCACGGCTGCAAAGCGCGGAAACTTGTCGATCGCCGCATGCATATCATTGACCGATAGGATGTGGACCTCACCTGTCTGTGCCACTGCCACCAGTGACACCATACCGATCAATAAGGAAATGATCTTCTTCATGATGATTATGATTTTCAAATTATATAAATTAAAAATAGAGAGGCCGGAACGCCGAGAACTATCCGACACGCAAAGATAGCGATAAAATCCAAATTATCCATTTCAAATAAAGAACAAAAAATTTAAATCCAAGAGCTTCAGCTCTCCCGCCCCAGCTCCGCAGTTTGTCTTTGGGTGATACTGCGTAGCTATTTCCAGATTCCTATCTCCTATTTCCTGATTTTTTATTATCTTTACGCTTTAGAGCGCGTTCCTTAAATTTTTAGGGCCGTAGGGGTCGTAGCCTTGAGTCGATTTTGATTACTTGCTGAAAGGAGCAT
>JBJEDL010000097.1:0-58609 GCA_051872035.1 Lepagella sp. | reverse complement strand
ATGCCGTTCTTTATGTACCGACTCTCGAAAATTTTTGGATAAAATTTCCACGGAAGTTTGCAACTGAGCCGGAATATTTATTAATTTTGTAATATGAATTCAGTAGAACCCAGTAACAGCATCGTAATCTATCAAACGAACGATGGAGAAACCAGCATAGATGTGAAATTCCAGGACGAGACAGTCTGGCTTTCACAGGCTCAAATGGCAGAACTGTTCCAGAAGGATAGAACTGTCATTGGACGTCATATCAATAACATCTTCAAGGAAGGAGAGTTGGAACGTGAGACCACATGTGCAAATTTTGCACATGTGGGTTCTGATGGAGACCAACAGTATGTTACTACTCTTTATAACCTCGATGTCATTATATCAGTAGGCTATCGTGTAAAGTCAAAACGCGGTACTCAGTTCCGTATCTGGGCTAATAAGATATTGAAACAATATCTTCTACAAGGCTACGCTATCAATGAAAGAATAGCATCCCAAAAGTATGATGAGCTGAGCCAATTGGTAAAGGTTCTTGGGCGAACCATTCAGAATCAGGAAAAGCTAACCGAGGATAGCCGCTCCCTGCTTGATGTAGTGGTTGATTATACGTACGCTCTCGACACACTTGATCGTTACGACTATCAGGAATTAAAGATTGAAGATACCACCGGCACCGAAGCGTTCCATGCTACATACGAGAATGCTATGGAGGTGATCCGTGAACTTCACGAAAAATTTGGTGGAAGTAATCTTTTCGGAAACGAGAAAGACGATTCCTTCAAAAGCTCCATCGGACAGATCTATCAGACCTTCGGAGGCATTGATCTATACCCGTCAGTTGAGGAGAAAGCTGCTATGCTTCTATATCTCGTTACGAAGAATCACTCTTTCAGTGACGGCAACAAGCGTATAGCTGCCACACTATTCCTATGGTTTCTCAACGGCAACGGCATTCTCTACAACGAAGACGGTACAAAGCGCATAGCCGACAACACCCTCGTAGCCCTCACCCTGATGATAGCCGAAAGCCGTACCGAAGAGAAGGACACGATGGTAAAAGTCATCGTCAACCTCATCAATAAGAATAACTAATCCATACCAAAATTTGAAAGCCTACATGATACTGTTTCTTCGAGTGTGTCTGAGCGAAGATACAACGTTTTTATAAGGTTATTCTTGCATCCCTATCCGGTTCGATTTTTAGGGAGTATTATACTATTATCATCGTTACTGATAATTTTTGCCGTTTGCGGCACTATTTGTCAGTGCAAAGGTAATCATTATAATCTGAACTGCCAAAAAATCCTGTCTTTCCCTCATAGAGTGCTTGGCTATAGCTTTGCGGTATAATCAAGTACTTTTTATTGAGTGCGTCCCTTAAATTTTGGCTGATTCAACTTTACCGAAATCGCCGATGCAAAATTACTCTTTACAATAAGGCTCAGAATCGGGATGGATATATGTCGGGGATGATAATATACAAAAAAAGCCTCGACAGCGTCGAGGCTTTCCGGTGGTGCCACCAGGAACATAATGCAAACTCGACGTCAGTAGTTTAATTCCTTATTGTGCCGACTTTGTGCCTACATTATCCTTAGTTTCATTCATCATCAGTACCTGAATGAGCCTCTCTTTTTCATTTAGCAGCTCTTTCAGATGTTCATTCTCTCGCCTTAATTCAACCATCTCATTATCACTGTAGCCATCGAAGAATATACCGGCAGATACACCTAATTCTCTTGCGATTGCTTCCAGGGTTGAAGTGTTAGTAGATCCCCTTCGGATAGCACTCTGTATAGAGCTGTCATCACGCCCTATACGTTGCGCTAACTCCCGAATGGTGATTTTTTTGCTTTCGCATAAAGTTCTGATTTTGCCTAAGTTAGCCATAATAATAAATATTTTAACAATTTTTAACAGGAAATAAATACCCGATAGGGGAATTTGTTGCTATATTTGCAGAGTAAATATAACATTAAATTGTAAAATATGCAAGTCCCTAAGGAATTTAATTCGCTATCAGACGATGAAAAATTGCGCCACTGGCTCGACTTCTATGTGCCTCGAGGTTATTATGGAGGCATCAAAAAGAGGATGGCTGTTGAGTGCCTTGTGTCAATGCCTACATTCTATAATTGGATGTATGGAAGGTGTCGGATCACTGAGGCCGGCAAGAGAGATATTAATCGGATTACTCAAGAGGTGTCCGGCTTTGAGATATATGAATTAGTAAAGCCGGAGGGTATATCTGTAGGCGTATGTGGATCGCCCTCCGGTGATACTATTAACTGATATCAGGTATGGTACATTTATTCAAGTGTTATCTAAATCCTCAAGAACATCCGGCTGTACTCGCCGTGTGTGAGGATCAAATACGAAGAGTTGTGGATAAACAAGGGATTAAGTACTTGGCATCCCTTACTGCTGATTATGGATTTACATGTATCCAACAATTTGTGCAGGCATTAGGTCAATGCGATGATCTCGATGTGACCGAGGTACATGAGTCTGAATCTATCGATGAATTATCAGGAAAGCCAATATATACACATATTGATATAGAATTTACGTGCGGTGCATACCATTTGTATCAGAATATATATAATTCATTGCTTCAGGTTTATGCATGTGATATAGATATCTCCCTTTTTCACGATTAAAAATCTACGACTATGTCTATATATATAAGTTTTGAGTATGGGCAGCCTTATGGAGCTGTTTTAATGCCTTATCCTCAAGGCAAGGCTACACTCTCGATCTTCGGAGATATATCTCTTCTCGGGATCTTGGCTGATACTATCGATGATAATGATGGAGTCGATGTAATAGAAATCGCTCAAGATACATTGGAACTCGATAGCCATTGGTTGGAGATTATCAGAGTCATAGAGATAGAGTATCAGGTTTCTGTCGATTCCTTGTGTAGCATTGTATGTGATGCAATATCTCTTGTGTATGATTGTGATATAACGATCGATCGCAAGAGAAGAGACCAATAAATTTGTTATTTTTGTTATTTGTTACGATATGGTAACTCCTGAAAGACTATATGCTGCCACATCTGATGGATTGGATATTTTGGCACTCCACTATCCTCAGGTGAGAAGTGCAGCACAAAACAAGAAACCATTTAAGATGCGCCCTGATGAGAGGACCGCAAGTGCTTCCGTTAAGTTATTTACAACTAAACAGGGTGTCAAGGTATGGAAGATTACGGACTTTGGTGATGAGGGTCGAGCGATTGATCCTATAGAGGTACACATGAATGAGACCGGGCTTAGATTTGCAGAGGCAATATTGGATCTCTCACAGATCTTTAATGTTGTCGATGAAATCAATCGAAGCATCAATCGACCGGACATCCGTAAACAACCGGCCACTGCCGAACAGTCGGATGGAGAGACATATTGGGAAATAGATCAAGATTTCACAGATAAGGAACTTAAAATATGGGGACCTCGAACCACAGTCGAAGTTCTTAAATCACTTAATTGGTATCGAGTAAAAGTGCTAATTACAGTGCGTAATAGAGAAGCTATCTATAAATATCCTAACGATAATTATCCTATATTTATTCGAGAGTGTTGGTTTACCGACAAGAACTCCAAGCCGGATAGATTCTACAAAATATATGAGCCCCTTAATGCCGACAAGCAGTGGCGCTTTCAGTACCAACCTAAAGGCAAGAAACCTCAGTATTATGTTAATGGATTATATGAGCTGTCCAAGCAATGGACTCAGTATAACGAAAAAGAGGAGAAGGCATTTTACATGGATCCTGACAATGCAGACAAGAGCTATAAAGATAAAAAGCTCCCGGAGGCTATAATATGTTCAGGTGAAAGAGATGCCGTCTGTGTAAGATCGTTGGGGTATTACCCTATATGGTTCAATTCGGAGACATATAGAGTGAGTGATGACGAATGGAAGGATATTAATCGATATGTATCGACCATCTATAATATACCTGATATCGATCCCACCGGAGTGATTAAAGGGACAGAACTTGCGTTACGCTTCATTGATCTGCACACAATATGGTTGCCATCTTGGCTTTCCAATTACCGGGATAATCGAGGCAAACCGCGTAAGGATTTCCGAGACTGGTGTGAACTGCGCAAGGATAAGAGTGATTTCAAAGGTCTCCTCGAACTTGCTACACCTGCTCGATTCTGGACCATTATTAAGAATAACAAGACCGGTGTGTCCAAATATAGCATCGATATCTCTTGTCTCCATGAGTTCCTTCGGTTGAATGGATTCTATACACTCAAAGATAAGCACTATCCTACTACTCAGTTTATTCGTATCGAAGGGAATATAGTGAAACTTGTGACACCGAAAGAGATTCGAGATTTTGTGCATCGATGGGCACTTGACACTACTCGTCCTCGAGAGCTACGCAATCTCGTTCTTTCGACGCCGACACTCTCGGCATCATCGCTCGAGGCGTTGCATGAGATAGATCCCGATTTCACCAATTATACTGAGCACTCTCAATTCTTTTTCTTTCCCAAGTTTACCGTCGAAGTTACCGGAAGTGAAATCATCAAGCATGACAATCGTGGGGCATCAGTTGGTCGATATGTATGGGAGGAAAATGTCATCGACCATAATATTAAATTTCTCGATCCTATGTTTGAGATCACTCATCCGGATGGGTGTTATGAGAGTGAGGATTTCGACATCAAGGTCTTGCCTCACACGTCGAAATACTTTCAATATCTTATTAATTCTTCTCGGATCTTCTGGCGCAAAGAACTCGAAACCGGTTTGAACGAGATGGACGGCAACGAGGCAGAGCAATATAGGCAAGCCCACAAGTTTGATATCGCCGGTCCGTTGCTCTCGGCGGCAGAAATAGCAGAGCAGAAACAATGTCTCATTAATAAGATCTTCACCATTGGATTTATGATGCACCGATATAAGTCCGAATCGAGAGCATGGGCTCCATTTGTTATGGATAATGTAGTAGGAGACAACGACCAATGCAATGGTCGCTCAGGCAAGTCGTTTATGTTTCGAGCATTATCTAACTTTACGCGGTGGCTGAAACTATCTGGGCGTAATCCCAAGTTGCTCGAAAATCAATTTGCTTTTGAGCAGGTCAATAAACACCTTGGAATTGTTGTTGTCGATGACTGTGATGAATACCTTCCATTCAAACAATTCTACGACAATATCACCTCCGATATTACCATCAATACCAAGAACGTATCAGCCTATACTCTCAACTTCAACGATGCTCCTAAATTTGCGTTTACAACGAATTATGTGCCCAAGGAGTTTGATGGATCATCTGTAGGGCGTATGCTTTTTGTAGTATTTTCCGACTACTACCATCAGCGAACTGAAGATAATGACTATCTCGAGACTCGTCAGATACGATCCGACTTCGATAAGGATCTGTTCGGTAGTACCTATACCGAAGCAGAGTGGGAAGCAGATATAAACTTTATCCTCCAGTGTGTCAAATTCTATCTCTCGGTTGCTACTCTTCCTGTTAAGATCGAACCACAAATGGGTAATATAATATTCCGTAAGTATCTTCGCGATATGTCTGACAACTTCCGTGAATGGGCTGAAGGATACTTCTCGATCGATGAAAATGGATACGGAGATAATGTCAATAAAGAGCTGATGAGAGAGAAGGTGTATGAAGATTATAAGAAATTTTCCGGTGTCACCAAGATTACGATGCAGAAATTCTCTAAGCAGCTCAAAGGCTTCTGCTTCACTTGTGATTATATCGACTCGCTCAATCCTGAAGAGCTACATACATCAGGAGGACGTATATTGCGCCGTATAGAAGACCCGGTGACGCATAAGAAGGTGCAGAAGGAGATGATCTATCTCCGAACCAAACAAGAGGCTGAAAGGTTGAAGAACCCTCCACCTGTCCAAATTGAAATTCCATTCTGATTCTCATAAATCTTGTTGAGGCTCGGTCGGCATTCGTGCGGATCGGGCTTTTTTTTGCATACACTCGTCGAACTCACCCCATACCCCCTCCCCTCTAATTTTACACAAAATTTTTGTTACTTTGTAACAGATTGTTTCAATAATATGTAAAATACTGATAATCAAAGTAATCTAAGATTGGGAATATTGTAACAAACTTGGTAACAAACTTGGTAACAAAAATTTTTAAGTTTGTTACACAGTGACAAAGAGGGGAGCGGTAACAAAAAGTGGGATATGTGTACAAATCGTATTTTTTATATGTTACAAGCATATATTGTTGAGTATCAGTAATATCCGTACAAGTAACAAAGTAACAAAAAAATCGAGTATTTTTTAGACCACTAAGAAGAAATGAAGAAAAAGATAATCAGTTTATATGGCAAAAAACGCCTTTGTGTGGTAAAAATTTCCATACCTTGTTAAAAATTACTATATTTGCATATAAATTCAATTAGCCATGATTACTGTTAAAATCTCTGTAGATCCATATATAGCCGAATATGTAAATGGTAAGTTTTATGATCCGGATAAAGATGTAGTCAGATTCCCTTCGAACCTCGACATCTATGTGCTTATCTTCGATCTTCTTCAGAAGAGACCGATATCATGCCCTATAGATGCCGGTAACTTGGAATTTGCATTACCCGATCGTCGTTGTGGCAAAGATCCGGCATACTGGAATTGGTTGTCAGGAAGATCTCAGAAGATAATCAATGACAAACTCCGCCTGATGATGTGGGCTGAGCTCCATGATTTCATGGATGAAAATAAGCACATCAAAGGGATTCAGTTCAAGGAGTCCGTATATGTGTTTATGCGAAGGTATGGTATTAACGCCATCACCGAGGATGCTCTTCTCAAGAATTATCAGCGATGGAGAGATAAACAGCGTCGTCGAACTAAAAGGAAGTATGAGAAAAAGTCTATTTCTCGATAAAATTTAGCCTACCGAGTGCGCCTTTTTGTCCTTTTTTTGCGGAATTATGGCGTAAAAATGCAGAGTGCTTGATAATCAATTAATTATACATAATAATATGTCTCGATCTACTATATCCTCTATTCATTCACTTCGTCTTATCCCGATATCCAAGTTACAGCGTTATGCCAGAATAGGGTCTAAGGTGATAATGTTGATCATCGGTCGACCGGAGAATGCTGATGCTGTCCCCGGAACTATTAAGGTGTCGACTACCGCCGACAATTCCATCTACAAGAAGAAAATCACATACGAAATGGCGGAAGTGACAGCAGACGAAGCCCAAAATCTCGAAATGCTAAAGAAAATACGGCTTATTGCTACCTATATCGATGAGTCCGGCAATGATCGAGTATGTGGATCACCCGATTATCCTCTCTCTCTTGACTACCTTGATGAGGGTGGCGTATATACTATTACATTGAGTGGAGAAGATACCTGTATTGATGCCTTTATGACTGCATAAGTCCTTCTTTTATCCTTGTTCATATTCTTATTTTGTAGGAAAATTTAGGATATGAATAAGTTACAGAGATTCTTTTCTGATAATTGGTCAATACGGCGATATGATCTTGAGAATACAATGTCGCTGCTATTGCCATGTATTCTTAGAGGTGAAATTAAGACAGCCTCTGAAATACTTGACTTCGAGAGTTGTAGTGTCGAAGCAACTGCACATCCATATATGGCAAAATGGTATGAATTGGATGATATAGCTCTTCCGGTGGATTCTATTGCCGTATTCCATCTTACCGGAGTGTTGTATGCTTGGGACACCGAATTATTAATCCGTCACCTTGAAGCAGCAGAACTCAATCCCAATATATGTGGTATTGTATTTGTGATTGATGGCCCAGGAGGTATGACTTCTCATCTTGATATAGTATCTACCGCTATCAGTAATTGTGAAAAACCGACTGCTACTGTGGTTACCGGGACAATGGCATCCGCTCATTTCTGGCTGGGCACTTCTACCGATCATACCTTTATCGCCTCTCCTCTATGCCAAGTGGGGAGTGTTGGAGTCGTTATCACCTACTATTCCTTTAGAGAATACTTCAAAATGAATGGGATTGACTATTATGAGATCTATCCCGATACTGCTGATCTGAAGAATAAGGATATACGGACTCTCGAAGAGGAGCAAGATGAGACACTGATCAAGGCACGTGCCGAGAAGATCCATCGAGTTTTCAGTGAGACTGTTGCTAAGAATCTTTCGATCGACTATGATCCTCAACTACCACTATTTAGAGGTGAACTATTTGACGGAGCTGAGGCTGTGGCCAACGGATATATCGACGAGTTCGGCGATATCAAAGATGCTGTCAGATGGGTATTGGCGCAAGCAACGAGCCGGAAGGCTAACAATTTATATTAATCTTTAATTACAAGTATCATTATGAATTTGGCTAATTTCATTCCCGCGATTCTCGGTATCCTCGGGCTTGATCGCTTCAACAAAGTTGAAGATAAAGAGACCCTTACCGAAGAGGAGTGTGCAAAACTCAAGGAATATGGATTCTCGGATCGATTCCTTAATGATTTTACCGCATACCTCCGGAATCCCAAGCCTTCCACCGGCAGTTCGACCGACGAGACAACTCGTTCCGGAGTGATTGCTGCCGTCCTCGGACAGGTAACCTCACAGCACCAAGAAGCCACCGAGCAACTTGCTGCTCTACGAGAGAAAGTGACTAATGACGAGTTGGCACATAAAGCTGCCATTGCCTCCAAGGAGGAGGAGATTCGTTCTCTTCAAGAGAAGATTGAGATTCTTGCAGCTCTTCCTGATGTAGAGCCGAATAACCCAGCCGGCACCATGACTCCCTCTATGCCATTCAATCTTAACGATACCAAGCAACTTGGCGGCATACCCGGTGTGATGTTTGCTCTTGACCGTCCCTATAATATGCGTGCCAAGGCTGCCATGCTCGCCAATCAGGGTCAAATGCTTGCTGTCTCAGTCCCATCTTCTGTCGACTACAAGAGCCTACAAGAGGACCTTGGCGCCTTCTACCGTACGCGCTGGAGCGACCGCCTTCAGAGCTTCCTCGTCGAATTGCCGACTATCACTACTCTCTTTCCCACTGAGAGTGGTCATCAAAACATCGAGACTCTGACTAATCTCTTCCTCGGAGAGTTCTCTCAGGCTGACAATACCAATAGTCTCTTCGACAATGTCACTAAAGGCTCGTACGAGTTCGGCACCGAGACTCTTCGTATGTATGACGTGATGTTCGCTCATAAATTCAAGAGTCTTAAAGATCTTGAGAAGTCTTGGATCGGATATCTCAACCGTGAGGGATCCAATCCGGTTAAACTCTCGTTTATTGAGTTCTTGCTTGTAGAGACAGCTAAAGTGCTGCATAACGAGCGTGAACAACGCTATGTCAATGGCGTGCGCAAAGATCCTGATCCCGAGGTCCCGGGTCGTGCCATGGAGGCTGCTGATGGTATCTATGAGTATCTGCGCAAACGTGTGGATGGTCATGTAGATTTCACTCCCAATGGCGGCACTACCGGTAAGGTGGTATATCAGATCAAACCATTTGCTCTACCCAAGATCACTGCCGCTAATATCGGCGAAGTGTTCTACCAAGGCACAAGCATGGTGCCATCTCGCTTCAGAGATACAGGTAAGATCGTGCTTTATGTCCCAGGATGGATGATCCCATTATATCATAAGTATAACGAGGCTCACTATGGTCAGAATATCGATTATAAGGCAGGCATCACTTATGTCAAAGAATATCCGGCTGTGCGCATTCAGGCAATTCCTAATGCTGATAACCACCATCGTATCTTCTGGACTATCGAGGGCAATATCAAGACCTTCGATCATGTAGCCGGTGAGATGCTTAAATTCTCTATCGAGCAGCAGGATTGGACCATTAAGGTCTGGAGCAACTGGAAAGAATCTATCCAAGCCGAGGCTGTCGGAAAGAAGTATACCAATCCGGTAGATATGGATGGCAATAATCAGCTTATCTGGTGTAATGATTATGATCGACCCGATACATATTTCATTGAATCCGGTAAGGATGAGAATCCATCTGCCTTGTTGCATACCTCGATTGTAACGGTTGAGAATACCGGAGTCTATGAGATCTCTAATATCGATAATGCCAAAGTTGGCACTCTGATATATTTGAAGTGTGGCGTCGATGGCGAGCATGGTGTAAAGATCCCGAATGCCGGTAACTTCTCGCTGCTCTCATCCGAATGGAATCCTCGCAAGGGTGATATTATTGTGTTGATGAAGCGTGCAGATGGCAAGTTCATCGAAGTCTCTCGTGCCACTGCTCAGGCTGATGCTTATCAATTTGATGCTGATGACACTACTCCGAGTCTCCAGGGTGCTACAACCTTCGTAGTCGGAGAGAATACATCTCCCACAGAGATTACTACCTTCGTAGATGCTATAGCCGGTGTCGTATACACCATCCATGGTGCCGGTTCTACTAATGCTTCTACTATTTCCAATGGAGGCAACTTCCTTCTGACTGAAGATATCACCTTGAAGAGCGGATCATTCATTCGGCTCACTATGGGTGATGATGGAAAATTCTACGAAGTAAGCCGAGGCTAACTACACACGGAGGGTGATAGGTTAATCCTCTTACCCTCCGTTTTACAACTTTGATAATAACCACTCTAAACTGTATAATATGTATATCAAAATGTCTGTTCCGCGTGCTGCCGGCAATCCCGGCACCGGAATCCAACCTCGCGATATGCTCTCTCTCATCGATGTGGATGACATAGCTTATATGCCATCTCCCGATGATAAAGGTGTCGTAATAGCTGATAATATCGTTATGAAGCCTGGTCGATATGGATATAATATCTATATGACTCAAGGCACTATTGAGGTGACATCAGCGGCCGAAGGTGATACCGATAAGATTGGATTTACACCCTCCATCAAATTTGAGCATCCCGGCAATGAGCAGGCTGTCCGCGAATTTAAGGTCAATTCGATCAATCGTAAGTTTATCGTGATCGTCCGTTATTGCTCCGGCAAGCCATCGGATCTTATTGGTACACTCTGCAATCCTTGTAAGCTTACTCCCAGTTACACCGGCAACAATGATTCTAACACCAATGAGATGACATTCACTCAGATCTCCAAGGGTAGCGATATCTTTATCTATAAAGGTACTATCCCTCTCGAGGAGCCTGTGTCTGTCGTCGAATCGGGTGTAAAGGTTGTCAATTTTATCGCTGATGGTCAGTATCAACTCTCCAGTGGCGAGGCTGTCATCGATGAAATCTCAGGAGGATCTGCCGGTGCGGTGATTACTCTTCTCGGTGTTTCAGGTATCTCTCCCACCGTTGCAGATAGTGCCGGCAAGATATTGCTGAAGCAGGGTAAACCATTTGTTGCTACCGAAGGCTCTCAGATCACTCTCTACGCCTTCGACTCGGGCGAGGATGGTATCTATTGGATTGAGCAAAGTCGTTTCGAAGTTGCATAAACCTATTTTCTGTCATTTTATGAGGTTATGTCATCTCGACATAGCCTCATTTTTGTGTACTTTATATGGTAATTACCGATTTGTTATTTTTGTATAGTTTATTAAATGTATGATTATGACAGCAACTGATAAAAAAGAAATCGTTGACTACCTTGCCGGTCCTCGAGATTGCTCTGAAGGTGTGTCCCTTTACAATCGTTTCGGAATGAATCTGAGGCTCAAACGCCTTTTCTTGGTCGATAATACACTCACCACTCGTGATATCCTATATGAGGAACTACGAAAACTGGCAGGTCTTACTGATCTCGAATATGCACGCCTACCCAGACGTGCTGCCAACCATTCTTCACTTAACGGATCATCCAAGGTCCAAGATAATCCCATCGATGAGTCATTGGTCTATGACAATGCACCCAAATATTCAGAGGCATCTGACTCAACTAAAAAGATGATCAGATTCAGAGAGCATTATCCCTTCCTCAACTCCGATGACTGCCCTAACGAATTAAAGATCCTTGTCGCTGATATGTTTACCGCCCATGGTAACTATAAAGATGCCCATGCTCGCCTCTCTTTATGCCAAGATGACGATGTGAAATCTGCTGCCCGAGAATGTGAAACTATTGTCAACGAATATTTGCGCAATCGAGAGATCCGCGCTGAATTGGAATACTATAGAGAGCATGGTTCGATTCTTGGTAAGGCCTCAATATTTCAAAATCAACAACCTACAGAAGATCTTACATCTCTGACGGATATGGATCTCATTAAGCAGATGCAGAGTGCTTCGGCCAATGTTTCAAAACATAAAAAGACCGTCCGTGATGCCAATTCCAAAGGAGAGAATAATAACAAGGCAGAAGAGGCATTGGCCAAATGGATGGATCGTAAGAACGCATTGAAAAAAGAGATCGACCGAAGAAAAAAAAAGTAATCATCGATATCGAGAAGTGCATATCCCATCGACGGACTCTGACCTCATACCTATCTCGGTCCGGATGTCAACCATGCGACAGATCCGAGGCCGGATGGCAACTTAATGAAGTTCGCAAACGTCAGGAATATTTGCAGTCTCGCCTTATGACCCTTAACACCTATGAACAAAGAGAGTGATAATAAATTGCCTGACACATTCCTTCTGACGCCTGAAGAAGAGAAAAAAGTCAGAGCTCTTGCCTACGTCGGATTCATGCCTCGAGAGATAGCCTCCTCGATGGATTGGCCTATCGATCGGCGTGTAGAGTTTATCTTACAGGCCAATAATCCTTGGTCGTATGTGGCAGGATTAATCGACTCCGGTCGTTCATCAGCGAGGGCCGATGCCCAACTTAAGTTAAAAACACAGGCAGATTCAGGCAATGTAGATGCCATTAAGACTCTGCATAAAGTGCAGATCGAGAATAGATATAACGAACTTATCAATAATATGGATGATGATGAAATTGCCACATAAACCATCTCGCATCAATTTTGAGAGCATTGATATGAACCAAATCTCCAAGATCTTGAAGACCGGTGATGTCGATTGCCTCACTCCGGCAGAACGAGAATATTTTGACCTGATGAGAATAGTTCGAGGACTTCATGCTCGCATGACTATGCCAGGAGGTAATAAGATAGTCACAAAGGCCGGTATAATAAAAATTCTCAAATCGGATGCTTACGGGCTCTCTGACTGGATGGCGCGTCAAGTCTATAACGACGCGCTAAACTTTTTCTATGTCGATGATGGCGTATCTCCCAAAGCATGGGCTAATATCTATGCTGAGCGCCTCGATAAACTTGCCGGCTTAGCCACTTCGATGGGTCAACTCAAAGAGGCTCGAGGTCTAATTACCGAGGCAGCCAAACTCCGAGGCTGTTATGATCAGAGTGCTCCGGAGATACCTCGTGAACTCCTCGACGCATCGCCGGTAACTATTTACACGGTCGATGCCGAGAGTCTCGGTGCTCCTGCCGCTGATCGTAAGGAGATAGAGATGTTTATCGATTCTATTCCGGATCTGCCGGAAATCAGCCGTCGACGAGTCAAAGAGGATGCCGGCATCAATAAGAAAAATCTGCTAACTCGCATCATAGAGGATATCAAAGAATTTGGCGATGAAGAAAACTAACTATCCGGAAGATGCTGCCGTCAAGTTCGGCTCCTCTGCTTTGGTGATGTGTGATTGGATAGATACTACTAATATGGTGGTGATCGGTGGACGTGGTGTCGCTAAGAGTACAGTTATCTTGGCTCGACGATCTGCCAGATGTGTGCGTCTGATGCCGGGAGCCCCGGTGGCTATTGTTGCCAACACATACTCTAATCTTGTCGACAATATTATGCCGGCGGTTCAGAATGGATGGAAACTCCTCGGTATGATAGAGGGGATACACTATATTAAAGGTAAACGACCACCTGAGGAGTGGAGCCGTCGATGCTCAGTTATAGTAGATGACTATCGACATGTATACTCCTTCTGGAATGGATCTGTGCTTTTCCTCGGATCGCTCGATAACGCATCTCTCCTCGCCGGTAAGTCCGTGGCTCACGTTCTCTTCGATGAGGCTAAGTATGCCAGTGATCAGCGTGCCTCCAGAGTTATGCCCATTCTCCGAGGTGATGCCATCACATACGGGCGCTGCCATCTCTATGGCGGAGTCACTATCACTACCGATATGCCCGATGTCACTGAAGGTGAATACGACTGGTTCTTCCGGTATGCCTCTGAGATGGATCCCGATAGGATCATCAAAATCATACAAGCATCAGAAGTCCTCAATAAGTTACGCATCAAATATGAGAAACTTTGCAGGGCGAGTGAACCGGACTTACTCAAGATTTCTCGAGTCGAGAAGAAGATTGACTATTATGAAAATGGTCTTCTAAAACTCCGGAAGGGTCAGACATTCTTTATGAATATCAGTTCTTTTGTTAACATTGACGTCTTGACACTCGACTATGCTCGGCGACTCTACAATGGCGCCCTCGAACATCATGAGTTCCTCAAGAGTGTATTGGGCATGCGCCCCGGTGTGCGTCAGGGCGCTCGATTCTATATCATGTGGGGAGAGCAACATAAATATAATAACGGCACCATCTCCGGAGAAGCGGCATATAGATCGTCAGATCTCCGATATCTTAATCCTACTCACCCTCTCGATGGTGGTATGGACTTCGGTAATATGATGTCGCTCGTTGTCGGTCAACCGGATGGTCAATACTATCGAGTCCATAAGAACTTCTATCAGCTTCCTCCGGGTTGGCTCAGAGAACTGGCAGATGACTTCCTGACATTCTTTGCCGATCACTCTAATAAGATCCTTAACTTATACTATGACAGAGCCGGCAACAATTTTCAGAAGCAGGGAGAAGATTATGCCGGTAAGATTAAGAATGCCATAGAGAAAGATGCTAATGGCATCCGTACCGGTTGGACTGTCAATCTTATGAGCCGTCATCAGTCCAATATCAACCAAAATGCAGAGTTCGACTTTATGCACGATCTGATGAGTGGTAAAAATAAGAATCTTCCAATACTCCTGGTCGATGCCCTCAACTGCCAAGAGATGATCTCGAGTATTGAACTTGCCAAAGCCACAATCAAGTATCGAGGATCAGTGAAGGTGGTAAGCAAAGACAAACGATCTGAAAAACTACCCCTCAAGAAATTGCCTCGCCTCTCCACCAACTTCTCCGATGCCTTTAAATATCTGATGATGCGACGCGAATGGGTAAGAGCTTTGAAGACCGGCTGTAGAGAGCACTCAGGCGTCGATGTGGCTGTCGATCGCTGGATGGCGGATCTCAATACAGAGTAACAAACCGACAGGCTCACATTTCACCACCTGAGGGGGTGGTAATTACTTTTTATCAACAGAGCGGCCCGCGCTTTTCGTTGCGACGAAAAATTTAATTTACGCTTCGGAGGTAGTTATGTGTCTCATAAATAGGCAGATGACCATAAATGCACCAAAATATAGGGCTTAAAAATGCAAAAATCGACCGGCAACTTTAAGAAACCGGATGCGCGGCCTTAAAAATATCTAAAATGATATTACAACAAGAAAGTAAATTTACAATTTTGTGTTAACAATAATTAACGTTTTTTTTTTGTTCTTAACGAAATTATGCCGAAATTCGCAACGTCAAACCTTGAGAGAGACTTTGTATGTTATATCCATTGAGTCTCTTTTACCAAAATATAGAGTATATAATGCTCTACAAAAATATTATAGGCGACCGCCTTCTCCAACCAGATGTGAACGGCATACAGACGTAACTCTCGGGGTTTGACAAACAGGAGAAGCGGTCGCTTTCTTTTATCAAGTCAAACGTCAAACCTCGAGAACAATGAAAACATCAACTACATCAAGCCGGCATATCACCGGAATGAGATCTTTCCTTAGATCTCTGATCATCCTCATCTCCTCTTCTTTTTCCTCTCTGAGGAGTTGGATCCGCTGTCGATATATTCCCCTTCTATCGATTGCCATTGTCGGCACCTTCTATGGAGTCGCCATCGACCAAGATCTCATCTTATTCCCTTTCGCTTTCGCTGCTTTGGGTATAATCTACCTCGTTAGTGAGAGGTAGATTAATCCACAATGGGGTAATATTTACCTTTGAGAGGGAAATAATTCCTAATTACGTATTTTTTTACTATCTTTGTGCTCGAATTATCGAGTGCTTAAAATTCTATACCTTATGAGCAATCAGAATTTAGTATTATCACCCGAGGCCGTTAGGGTGATCGAATCTCTTAGACATGCGGCAGGTGTATATGACTTCTATGATAGAGTCTTATCACGACTTTTCAATCTGATCCTTGATCAGAGCGATGAGTTGGGCATGAGTCCCACCGAAGCGATCTATACGCTTCGTAGTTTGAAGTTCCTCAAGGATGATCTGGCCATCCTCTCTGCTGCCAAGTCTGAGGAGGATATGAACAAGATATCTACAGGTAATATACCATCAGACATGGATGTGGATGAGTAAGACCACATTCCCTATACCGATAGAGTCAGATAGCTCAGTTCAACAGATCTTATCATATTATCTTTTTTGATTTTGATTTCGCACATAGAATTAGTTAAAGTTGTGTCAAACAGGGTTGGGCTTCTGTCGTGAGACAGAAGCCCTTTTTGCCTGTTAATGTCCTTCGTTTTACACAGATATATTGAGATATTTGCTACAAATATTGATCTTATGGAATTACTAACGATAATAGTACCGATTATTACACTTATCCTCGGTGGTGGTATCGGATGGATATTCACCATCAAGTATACTCGTCGCCAAGCTGAGGCTGATGCGATGCAGCATTATCAGACTGCCTATCAAGGGTTGATCACCGACCTTCAGGAAGACCGCAAGGCTCTGAGGGAGGAGATCCTCGAGCTCAAGGATCGTATCAACAAACTCGAAGAGGGGCAAGAGAAAAATGCCAACGTTATCAAACAACTCGCCAGAATGGCATGTGTTAAGGCTTCCAAATGTCTCGATTGTGTCTTGATTGACATCTCCCAACTCTAAATAACTTCAACGATATGAAAAGTAGTAACATCTCATTACTTATCGGACTCCTTTTACTCATTTCCGGGTGTCATAGTTCTCGTAGTTCTGTCGAGGATACACATGCTCGAGTTGAGTCTAAGGCTATCGAGGTGGTAAGTCATGTATCAGACACGCTACTCGACATCAGCACAGAAGTAACACATGTTCGTGATACATCTATGTGCAGAGTAGAGGGCTCAGGTAGTATAGTGATCGATAGAGACTCATCCGGTAAGCCGGTCAAAATCTTGTGGACACGACAGGAGTCTGCCGGAAGTGTCACATCGAGTAGGGGAGAGAAGGATCGATGGTTCTATGGTCTGAATGCCACTCGAGATTCGGAGGTGACTAAGTCTCTTGAAAGTGTAGAGGATGATTCGAAGCATCAAGAGCGGAAGGTAAGCTATGAGACTCTATGGGAGATGGCTAAGCCTCAACTCTGGCTCATGGCATTGTATGCTATAGGGGCATTGTTAATAGTAATTATTTATTATGGAGTTTCAATTTACCAAAAATGGAAAGGAAAGAAGGAAGGATAGACCTCTATAAGGCTATCGAAGAGATGAAGAGGATTAGCGAATCCGGCGGCACATTTTCGATGAAGTTTCGTAAATGGAATCGCGCTCTCCTCAAGGGTGGTGATATGGTAGTGATCCGTGCTGCAAGGCTTCGTCCCAAGGCCTCGGATACAGATGTGGAAAATTCGAGTTACAAACTCTTCTTCACAGATACCGACACCGGACGAGCTCTAAACTGTTGGCAACCTCTGATAATGGAATTTAATGGTATACCCACACATCTTAATTGATAGAGTATGATACGTAGAGTTGGTAATTTCGGATTTGTCGATGATGGAGCCGGAGGTTTATACTCCTTCTCCATCGAAGCCAAGGAGAGTGGATGGACATCCTCTTCATATATGCTGAGGGGTGACAGTACATCATTGGGATATAAGTATATCAATGTGAATGGCACTCCAATCATTCCTTATGGATATGATAATAACATGCCGGGCAGAGTCCGTGATCTCCTCGAGAATTTCTACGCAGGAGAGGGTATCATGGGCAAGAAGGCAGGATTGCAGTGGGGTGAAGGTCCAAGGCTCTATCGCGATGCCGTCGATAGCAATAATATTTTCTACCGGGCATGGACCGTCGACGAGAATATATCATCAGAACTATCGGCTATGGATTATCTTACGCAGATGCACCGATGCCTGATCGACCTCGTTCACATGGAGGGTTTCTGGGTCAAGTTTATAAGATCTCGTGGTAGCAGACTCGGCGCCGGACGCATCGCCTCTATTGAGCATGTGCCCATCGGTAAGGTTCGACTGGTATATCCCGGAGAGGGAAAGAAACCTATCCATGCCATGGTGGCAGATTTCCCGAATGTAATAGCAGAAACATCGCATATATATCCACTGTTTGATCCACGAGATCCTTTGAAATATCCGGTGTCGATAGCTTATTACAATATCCATTCCTTCGCTCATGAATATTATTCGGTGCCTCGATTCATCGGTGCATTCGATTGGTTGGAACTTGCAGGAACATTAGCGCCTCTTTTAGCTGCATATAATGAGAATGCAGCAGCCATCTCCAAGCATATCAAGTCTCCTCAATCATATTGGGATCGAGCCGAGGAGAGAATTAAAGATATATGTCGACAGAAGAAAATCCCATATCGCTCGGAGATGCTCGAGGATTTCAAAGACGAGGCGATGGAAAAGTTTGCCGTCTCTATGTCCGGCAAGTTCAATGCCGGCAAGTTTATTCATACCTCTGAATTTTGGAATCCGGAGTCCAACTCTTTTGAGGGTTGGGAGATTGTGACTATTGACAATAAGATCAAAGATTATATTGATGCCCAGGTGGCGATATGTAAGAAATCGGAAGCAGCTGCTACATCCGGATTTGGGCTTGATCCATCTCTATCCAATCTCATACTGGATACTAAATTGGGCTCAGGATCAGAGAAATTGTATGCTCTCAAGGTCTACAATGCCACAGAGACTGCCGTGCCTGATATGATATTGTGTAAGCCCTTCCAGACTCTGATTGACATCAATCATCCCGGCACTGATATTAAGATCGGACTATATCGGACTGTGGTAGATGCCGAGAAGAATGTCAATCCGGAAGATCGTGTTAAAGCTAATGTCTAACCATCACACATTGGAACTATGAACTTATTTAATATTCGGGAATCGGGCAGTAGTGAGATAGTAAGAGCCATTGGATTGATCTCCAATGATATCGATTTAGATAAATGGAGACCGGTCTTGCCATTTGGCATCAGAGATGTCTCAGCCATCATCGGCAGAGAGTCTGTCGAGGCTCTGGCGGACTATTATGAGAATCATGATGAGACGGATGATGACATGAGTCGAGGCGTTGAGTTGCTCCAACAGGCAGTCGCTCTCTTTACTTGGTTGAAGATGATCCCTACACTCGATGCGCAGCATGATGGCACAGGTCGTCAGCGTCGTCTCGGGGAGAATGAGAAGGGGTTGACAGCTCTACAAGAATATAAGGATGAAGAAAATATCCGTAAACTGGGATATGAGGCTATCGATGCTTTAATAGAGTTAATGGAGCGAAAGAAATGGGATTTTTGGGTCAAATCAACGATATATTCTCGCCGTCGAGGGCTTTTGATTCAGACTAAAGAGGAGTTCGATGATTTTTATTATATCGGTTCGCATCGATTGTTCATCACACTACTCCCGATCATTAGGGAAGTTCAAGGTTCATCGGTATCTCCTATTTTGGGAGCACATCTCTCCGAGTTGCTTGCCGACACTCCTGAGAGTGTGGTAACGCTTCTTAAAGAGCCGGCGGCTCGAGCGGTGGCTTTGCTGACGATGCAGAAGGCCATAGAGCGTCTCCCAATCGAGGTGATCCCGGAGGGTGTAGTGCAGATCCAACAGAGTCAACCGGTAAATTCACGCCTCCGAGCCGAGAAGGATGCGCGTGTTGCCGTAGCTGCATCACTCGGGGCTGATGCTCGAAAATATCTTGACAACCTTCAGATGATTGTCTCTCAACTCGATGCCGAGACTCCTACTGAAGACCCTTCAATAGTAGGTCCGATTATTCACACTAAAGGTATGACATTCTGATGACTACTATTACGACTCGTGGTAAAGAGGTGGAGATCCCTACATGTGTATCGGAATTATCTCCAGAACAATATGAGTACTATTGTAAACTCGCTATTGCTCTGGAAGG
Organism: Lepagella sp.; assembly: GCA_051872035.1. Lineage (GTDB taxonomy): Bacteria > Bacteroidota > Bacteroidia > Bacteroidales > Muribaculaceae > Lepagella. Next base: position 38,425 of record JBJEDL010000097.1, on the reverse strand, counting down.
AGAAATGATTGATTATGATACATTCCGGATACGATGGTTCTCCTATCTGATAGGCCTTCGGACTCTCAGATACACCATCCTAAAAGAGCGATATATCGAGGAACTCGATCGACAGATATCAGCTATCGATGGCTTTTTTATAGTGAATGAGCAGGCCAAGACCGTTTCGCTCGATTTTGATACGGTGGTGAATTGTCTGCCGGAATATCAAGGCTACAAAGGGCCCGGGGATATGCTTCAGGGTGTCAAGTTTGGTGAGTTCGTTGAGTGCTACACTGAGGCAGAATCGATAGATTATGGTGCTCCAAGAGATGTAATGAGAAGTTGTGAGCATATAGCCAGAGTCCTATATCATATACCGGATTTTACGCCGGTGCCGCCGATACTCGCCTTTCATGCGCCGCGACTCTTTGCTTCGGTGTGGCGAGCCATTCAGACTGCTCCCATTGAGATCTATGGGCGTAAGATCGATTTTAGGATTATCTTCAAGAGCATCGGCGAATCTCGAAAGGATGATAATACCGGATGGGCCGGTATAGTATTCGAGATTGCCACATCCGGACCTTTTGGATCGCTCAGACAAGTAGAGGATGAAGATATGTGGACTGTATTGATCTATCTATACAAGTGTAAATTTGAGTATCTAAATGATAAGAAACAATCCAAAAAACAATAAGATTATGGAACTATCAGTAAAAATTAAAAACATGATCAAGGGCTGGGAGGGATGCCGATTGACAGCATATCGATGCCCTGCCGGTGTATGGACCATCGGCTATGGTCACACCGGCAAGGATGTAACTCCCGGTAAACGGATCTCTCAGTCTGAGGCAGATGCCCTCTTTGAGGCGGATATCCGTAAGTTCTCGATGAAGGTAGAGCCACTCTTCGTCGGTGTCTCACTCACCGGCAATCAGTTTGATGCCTTGGTGTCGCTATCGTATAATATCGGCTCACTCACCGCCAAGGCGCCGACCTTATATGCCAAGGTTAGGGCTAATCCGAATGATCCTATGATCAGGGCGGAGTTTATGAAGCATGTTAATGCGCGAGTCAATGGTGTGTTGAAACAGTTACCCGGATTGGTCAAACGGCGTGCCGCTGAGGCTGATCATTACTTTGGCAAGAAATGATAGAACTGCAAGAATATCGACAGTATTGGGAGCAAGTGGCTCTGAGATGCCATACCATTACAGGAATTCTCCCGGTGGCGGTGGATAAGGATATGGGTAAAAAGATCCAGGCTCTACCTACCGGATCTGTTACTCTATTTGTCCTTCCTCCTGGAGCAGAGTCTGAGAGTCGTAATCTTGATGCCTTTAAGGAGATGAATACATGTGTGGTCTTCGTGATGGAGAAGTATGATCCGCAACGTAAGACAGCATTTGACACTCTTGAGAGTTCTCAAAAGTCGATTGAGGAGTTGAAGCGTGTAATGATCGATGATATGGCAGCCGGTTGCCCGTTGATGAAATTTGACCTCCGGACACTCAATACTCTTCCGGAAACGGAGTTTTTTGCCAACTTTGCCGGATGGTCTATCGGTTTCAAAATTATAACCTGATATGGAAGAGAAGATAGATACGATCTACTTTAAGGAAATGCTCCGACAAGGGATAGAGAAAATTTTCGCATCCCAAAGACTGATTGCCAATAGCAGAATTGGTCAGTCAGATACTACCGGAATTAGAGGCAAGAGAGGATCCATGCAGAGTAGAAGTGGTATGCTGATGGAGGCTCTCAACACTCCGAAGTATCTTATCTCCAATCGAGGTGATGGCGTCCATGCCGAATTGACATATCCTCTATATATTAGATTTGTCGATATGAGACATAAGGGAAACTGGCAAATCTATAATAGACAGTTGTGGGGTATCCTGTATCGAGACACATTTGTCAAGATGCGTTATGGATTCCAACAATGGCTACAGAAGTATCTGCATAATAATTTAACAGAAGCATATAAACCGTTACAGTAATGAAACATCTTAAAAACATATTCGTGATCCTTATCGAGACTATTATACTCACCTTACCGGGGATACTTTTTCTCTGGTGGTCATGGGATAAAGTCTCAGCATTATTCTCGATATTATCAACGATTGGTCTTGAAATCATGTATGTCACATTATTCTCGCTGATCGTATTGGTAATAAAGACTCCAAAAGTCAAAGATAAAGAGTCTGATACGAAGACTCTTTCTACTTGACTGAAAGCCCCGCTATAAATACCCTTCTTCTCGTTGTTGCTAAGGCGCTCATGGCTCGAAAGGCTATGAGTGCCTTATTAAACTATTTATATGTTGTGAAACATTGTTTTTTTATTTTGAAATTATACTCCTAAATCAAAAAACATTATTATATTTGCAACATCTAAACTAATTACTTATGGGAGGATATGGAAGTGGTGGCGCACGAAAAAATGCCGGTAGAAGACCTATTGATGGTGAGCTAAGATATAAAATTTCAATTACTCTACCTAAGAGTCAAATTGAACGATTAAGACAAGAATCTGTTCAACAAAATTTATCGATATCGAATTTGATAAGTGAACTAATAACAAAAGGATATAAAAGATGAAAACAAATGTTATTATTTGGAGTGTTTTAATAGCCATATTTGCGATATGGTTAATTTGTTTCCATATTTTTTTTGAACATATTGATTTCTTGGGATGTATCTTCCTATCAATACTGTGTACGATAGTTACTCCGATTATTATATATTGTATCCGTGCCATTATATGGCGCATTCAAAATGGTGTTGACGTGTTTGCCACACTTGAGACAGATCCTAAAGTAGTAAAAAATCTGTTGTTGTTTTATATGCAGTATAAACCGGGAGGGATTAAAGAAACATTGGGAAAAATCAATATAACTTTCAAGAATTATCCTCAATGGGATTTGTCAGAATGGGTAGTGTTTAGGGCATGGTATAAATACCAGATAGATACTGCACTAAGTCGACCTGAGATTTATACAGTAACTAATAAATATGATGGAAGCCCTTACGATAAGGATGATGATCCGTTGTATGATCCGGAAGCACCGGATTGGTCATTGTTTGAGCACATGCGAGATTGTGATGAAGAATATAAGGTTTATAGTGATAACCAAGAAGGCCCGTTCAATGATGAAGATTTCGATGATGAAGATAATTACGATGATATAGACGATGACGATTTATATGATGATGACTATTCAAGGGAAAGGAAGAAATTTAGAAAGAATGCTGAAGAAGGTTTTTACACCGGCTTGGGGCTCGGAGCTTCAGACATTTAGAAACTTATCTGTCCTTCAGTGAATGAATTTAATGGGATAACTTCGCTAAAAACAAGTTATCCCATTAATTATGTCACGTCAATTACAGAATGATAAAATCTCTTCGACAGTCGATTTGAATGTATCGCCGGCAGAGAGTAAAATACACGAGTTAACACAAGCGACAAAACAGTTGCGTGAACAAAATCGATCTCTTAATAAAGAGATCGCAGCATTATGTCGTACAGAAGGCGATCATTCTGCCGAAATTAGGAGACTTGATGATGTTATCAAGGATAATAATAAAACTATTCGTCAATACCAAGAAGCGATTAAATCTGAAGAGCGAGAAATGGATCTTAGTAAGATGACTGCCGCTCAGCTTGGAAGAAGATTAAAAGAATTAAAAAAGGAACTCTCTAATACTTCAAAAGCCACAAATATCGGAAGATATAGGGAACTCGAAGCTCAAATAAGGAGGGTTGATAAGGCTTATGCTAATGCTACAAAGTCTACAAGAGGCCTCTTGGCTTCGTTTTTCTCATTAGATAAGATGGCTACCACCATAAAGGGCTTCTTTATGGGAATTGGCATGGTTATCACTCAGCATGTAATCGGGGCATTCCGAGATTTGATAGGTACTATCCAAGATTTTGAACGATCCAACTCTAAGTTGGCATCTGTTTTGGGTACGACCATTGATGGCGTTTCCGGACTTACCGAGCAGGCTAAGTTATTGGGACGTACCACCACTGCTACTGCATCGCAAGTTACCGGTCTTCAGACAGAGCTCGCTAAACTGGGCTTCTCTCAAGATGTCATCGAGAAACTAACGCCGGCAGTCCTTAAATTCGCTAAATCCGTGGATACGGATCTGTCGAGTGCCGCAGCTTTCGCCGGGGCTGCCATGCGCATGTTTAATAAGGATGCCTCCGAGGCTGAGAGTGTGATGGCTACCTTTGCTGTAGCAACTACCAAGAGTGCACTTGACTTCAGTAAATTGCAATCCTCTCTCTCCACTATCGGGCCGGTGGCTAATGCTTTTGGCTTCACCATCGAGGATACGACAGCTCTATTAGGACAACTTGCCAACGCCGGCTTTGATGCTTCTTCCGCTGCTACTGCCACCCGTAATATTTTGCTTAAATTGGCTGATTCTAATGGTAGTCTTGCCCAAGCACTCGGAGGTCCGGTTACCAATCTTGATACTCTTGTGGCAGGTCTCCAAAAGTTAAATGCCGAGGGCGTTGATTTGGCCAAGGCACTGGAACTTACCGATAAGAGAAGTGTGGCAGCCTTCTCTACATTCCTTAACGGAGCTAATGACATTCTCGCTCTTCGAGATTCTATTACTGATTGCACCGGCGATTTCAATGCAATGTCCAAGACTATGGCAGATAATGCTGCCGGATCATGGGCAGGATTCCAATCTGCCGTCGAGGGTCTGGTGCTCAAATTTTTCGATCTCAGAGAGGCTCTTAAAATAGTATATGAATGGGCTACAGAGTTCATTAATTGGATAGGCTCTATGATAGATGCCTTATCTCCACTGGGTAGTATCATATCGACCATTGCCGGAATGTTTGGCGTGGTAATTGTTTATACCGGTAAGTTGGTTGGATGGTTAACCAAATTAGTCAATCAGACTAAGTTAGGCCGTGCAGTCCTGAATGTTTTGGTAGCGACATTAGTAGCCTTTAAACTTGCTACCTTAGCATCAGCTGCTATGGTCAAAATATATACTACCCGTGTTGCTACATCTACCATTGCCAACAAAAGTTTTCTAAAATCGATATATGAAAAAATCACAGCAATGGCAGCAGATGCACTTGCAACAGTTAAAGCAACTATTGCTACAAGACAATTCAATATCGCACTATTACAAAATCCGTTTATTTTGGTTGCGAGTCTAATCGCAATGGTGGTTGCCGGTATTGTTGCATATAATCAGGAAACTGAAGATGCGACTGAAGCTACAGATGCTTGGAGTGAGGCTAACAGGGAAGCGTCTCGTCAATATGGCGAGCAGAAGGGTAAGATTGAGGCTCTGATTATGGTGGCAGAAAATGAAAATCTGTCGCTCAAACGCCGTCAGAAAGCTATTGCGGAATTGAATAGAATTATTCCGGGATATAATGCCCAAATCGACAAGACTACCGGCAAATATAAGGCTTCCAAAAAGGCTTTGGATGATTATCTCGTGTCCCTCGAGAAGGAGATGAGATATAAGGCCAATCAAGATAAGTTACAAGAACTTGTCGCTAATGCTGAAGAATCTCGTGACGCTTATGATGAGGCTCTTATTAATGCTCAGGGGAAGCCCCTCCATAAGAAGAATTGGTTTGGCATGACTGTCTATAACACTGATGTATATGGAGAGGTTAATGAAAAAAAGGCTAAATGGCAAGAAGATGAAAGAAAATTAACCGATTTTAAGAATAGAATGAAAAAATCCATCAATGATGGATCTATTACACCTTCGGAATCATCATCTTCAGACACGGAATCTGTGCCTGAAAAAACTCTCAGTCGTACTAATTCTCAGGCTGATAAAACTATATCCAAACTCAAGGAGATTAACACTCAAATGAAGAAACTTAGGTCTATAGATCCTCAGTCTGACGATGAACTTAATAGAATCAATGAGCGAGTCGAAGCTCTTCAGGAAGAGAAAAAATTACTTACTGCCAATCTCAAACTTAATAACGACAATGTGGAAACATACGTCGATAATATGATCGTCAAAGAAACGGAGACTATTGATGAATCCCATCAAAAAAAGCTTTTGGCGATCAATAAGCAAGAGTTGACTTCTACTGAGCAAACTATAGCCAAAAACAGAGAATTAATTAGGTATCTTAACGAATTGGACTTATCGCTCCAGACTCTTAAAGATAATACCGACAAAAACCAAAAAAATGTAATAAAAGCAATCTCTTTCAGACAGGATGAGATTGCCCAGCAAGTTGTCACGGCTCAGAATAATCTCAACAAGGCTCTCGTGCAGCAAGATAGTGAGTATCACGATAAGAGAATGGCAGAGAATGAAATATTCTATCAGTCTCAGACAGATGTTATCAAAGCATCTGTTATCAATGATCAGAGTCTCAAAGAGGCCTCCGAGATTTATATGATGGAGTTGGAGAAACAATCACATGAGAAGCAGTTGAAGGAACTTCGTCGATATTATGATGAAGTGTCGAGTGCTGATTATTACTCTGCCGAGGATAAATCTAAAGTCCTTAAAAAAGTGGGCAAGGAGATTCGAGATACCCAAAGTAAAATTCTAACCGATTCCGGCAAGTTGGCGGAAGCGATTAGAGAGGCATTGTCTGATACTACCAGTGCAGATGGTGTGGCACAAGGCTTCTCCGATCGGATAGAGGCTCTAAAACTGTATTATGCAGCTCTTGTTAGTGCAGAAGGCGTCACAGCAGAACAAATCGTAGCTCTTAATGCTGAGAAGGAGAGACGTGTCGCCGAATTACGTTATCAGGCACAAGAGCATCAGTTTCAACTGATGGAGTTGACCGGGCTTACTTGGGATCAAGAGTATGATCGTGAACTTGCACAGCTCAAGAACTACCATCGTCAGGGTCTGATTAGCGAAAAAAATTATCAGAAAAAACGCCTTCAGTTGGGTATGGATAATGCCAAGAAGTATTATGATTATTATTCTCAACTCTCCGGGTCTCTGTTCACTTCTATCCAAGATGCCGAAATTGCCAAGAGCGATGCCAAGTATGATGTCCTTATCCAGCAGGCCAAGAACAATGGAGAAGACACTGCTGCATTGGAGGAGGAGAAGGAGAACAAGAAACTTGAGATCCAGAAGAAATATGCAGATGTCAACTTTGCTATTAAGATCTCGACTATCGTTGCTGACACTGCCGTATCAATCATGAAGGCATTTGCCGATCTTGGGCCTATTGCCGGGGCTATTGCTGCTGCTTTGCTTACGGCTACCGGTGTGGCTCAAGTGATACAAGCCAAGGCAGAACGTGATAAGATTAAGAATATGGTGCCTGGTAATACTACGGGATCCTCTGTTAGCACCACTCAGTCGGCAAGTGCTCAAAGAGTTCTCTCCGGATACTCTGAAGGTGGATATACCGGTGATGGTGATCGCTACGAGGTGGCTGGATATGTACATCGAGGTGAATATGTGGTGCCCAAACCGATTATGGATAATCCCACGGTGGTCGATGCCGTAGGAACAATCGAGGCGATCAGACGCAATAAGATTGTCAGCTCAGGTGGCATACCGAGTGGGATGATAGCCGGATATGCCGATGGTGGCTATACTACTTCCGGATTTGCTGTCGATATGTCAGAATTTATGTCGGCTGTTAATGAGTTTAGAAAGACTGCTCAAAATCTAAGAGCATACGTCGTTCTGAAGGATTTAGAAAAGGCAAATGAGTCTCTCGATCGAGCTAGAGCTCCATTTACTCGTAACCGTTAATACATCTATATATGATACAAATTAGAACTGAGGGTGATGCTCTTGACCTCCCCTCCAATTTTTCTATCGATATCGAAGATTCCAATCCAATCTTTAATGATCGTGGCAGTCAATCGATTCCTGCCACTGTGCCTGCTACTCATCGCAACATCCGATTGCTCGATGCTCCTCATCGGTTGGATACAGGTAGAGATCCTAAAAATCCTGAGCGTAAGGCCGATGTTACAGAGGGCGCTTATATCCGTCGAGGTACTCTTAATGTGACCGAGGCAAGCTTGAAGGATGGCATTACCTTCAATATTGGGTTTGATAATTCTGAGATATATTCCAGATTATCCACTCTTAAACTTAAAGATCTATCAGACCTCCCGGTTATGAAGGCTCCTGAGGGTCAAGGTGAGCCGGTACAAAACTTGATGGATAAGTTATATAGAATCTATTCCTCTCCTGATATATATACTGATGATTTTGCTATTTTCCCATTGGTGCTGAGCACTGAGACCAAGGATTCCAATTCGAGTCAGATATATTGGGAGATTATGAATGTTCCGACTAATGGCAGACTCTTCCAACCGACTACAATTAAACGTCTCATCGATGGAGAAGCAACCGATGTAACCGTGCCGGAGGGATATATGGTGTCTCCATTCCTCAGAGTATGGCGAGTCCTCGAACTTATATTCCAAGATCAAGGATACAAAATCTCATCTAATCCATTCAAGGAGGATGCCGAATTGGCTCGGCTTGTAGTGCTTAATAACTGTGTCGATGCAATATGTCGTGCTGAGATTAAGTATGCCGACCTGTTACCGGATTGCACCTGTGAAGAGTTCCTTACTGCTTTGTGGGTTCGTTTTGGATTGGTATATAATATCGATACGTCATCCGAAATGGTAACCTTGAGACTGATCAGAGATATAGTCTCCGATTGTCGAGTTACTTCGCTCGATAGTTATGTGGCAGGAAAGGAAAAAATTACATACGAAGAGCGACAATACATCAAGCTCTCAGCCCAGACATCGATCGAGGGCGCCGAACCGAGTACGGAGAGATTTGAGGATTTCGTTCAGGGAATTGATATCTCTGATATTCATCTTGGCACATCGATAGCCTCTTGGCATAATCAGGGAGATGCAAAAGATCCTCACTGGGATGGAGATTGGAATGACAGCTACTGGGATGATTATGACCCATACGATGATATCGAGGATCCAGATATACCTGACCCCGATCCTGAGGATAGAGAAGATGAATATGATACCAGAAGTGGGGTAGTGGCTCAAGCCTCTGCTCCGGCAGCATATTCCGATGATCCTTATGATATGCCTGATTCTAAAATGCTCGCTCGTGAGTTCGTTACCGGCGCTTGGTATAAGTTGGATGCTATCAATGGCAAGACTCAACTCTCTTCATCGAGTTTCTTCGACTGGGATCCACAGCCGGAGGGGCTCACTGCTCTTGACTTGTCGAGTAGTGACGAATGTATTCCGATAGCTTATGTCAACAATTATTTGTCGATATGTGGACCATACATCTCTGATTATTGCCCCTTCTATCTATATGGATCTCGTCATTTCCATAGTTATATCAAGGGCGATGACAATGCCGTTGATGCCGGTGGAGAGACTCCATTAGCATTCCTCTTCGCTTACACCGTTAATAAGAAAACCATCGGCAGAGTAACTCCGGAGGGTACTAACGGACAATCTCTTACCCTCGATGATGGATATCGCCCCAAGATATCCCTTCTCTTTCAATTTAAGGATGGACTGTTCTATAATTTCTGGCGGCAATATGATGAGATACTTCGACATGATAATAGGTCGGTCGAGGTGAGTGTGAGATTCAATAAGATGTCACTTCCGAGTTTAAACTTACTCGATACATATACTTTTAAGGGTGTGCATGCTCTAATCGATACGATGAGCTATTCTCTCCCTGCCGGCAAGGAGGTAATTGCCGATCTCAAACTTCGCACTATTCAGCCCATGGGGAACTATGATATCGATGCCGAACAAAATGTGCCGGACTTCGCAGCTGCCGCTCGTCGGCTTGTATGGGCTCTCCATTCGGAGACTTTTAGTTCTGCTCTTAATACTGATGCTCTCCGTCAGAAAGTCTTGACACAATACATTGCTCTTACCGGATATAATCCTCGTGGCAGTGAAGGAGATATCTATAAGCTGGGGCTTGAGAGTATAGTGTTCAGATATATGGCCAGAGTCGCTCCAACGTGGGAAACAGATGACTCATTGACTCCTCCTATCTCTAATGGCTTAATGACCCAGCGCACATATAAGGCGCAACTGACATACGATATCTACGAAATTCACGATATGTCAACAAGCACAGATCCGGATAATTGGGAATTGTGTGCTGATCCCCTTGACCAGATGAAGATAGAGACAGTGTATACTGTATATCTATACTCTAAATTCGAGTTGGTATAGTCCTTTGTCTCACCCCTCTTTTAAGAGAAATTTGCTGTATGGATAAGAATAATATTATAACAGCCCCTCAGATCTCTAACTTCTCCTACTTTTATGAGAAGTGGAAGATTAATCATACCGGGTCACAGAGTGAGTTCTATCGTTTTATGACATTCCCGAGTGTCGATAGAGATGAATTTATTCATTCACTCAATTCAGAGATTAGAAATGTGTTTGCCGGCAGTATCGCCGAGGTTATTTTACATAAATAAGTATGCTCAATCAATCTATTAAAAGCGGATATGCTTTCGTCCGTAATCCCATAATATGTAGAGAGGACTACCCATGGGGAACCTCTTATGCTCCTGTAGGCGGCAAGTATTATGTCAATCTTGGGGGCAATCGAATATATGAGGGGCGATTTTATCCTCCATTGGATGTCGATCTCTCGGAGATCCTCGATGCCTATTCCTCTTTCTTCGCTGAGCCTACAGAATCAGATCATCCGGTATCTATGATCGAATCTTCTGATGCTCTTGAGTTGCGAGATTGTAATGTCATTTTTGAGTTCGTAGAGGATGGTAGAGAGACGACGATGGAATTTACCGCCATTCCCGGAGGTATATCTGCTCAAAATTTCAAGCGAATGCTATCCACTGATCAAGACATTTTCACTGCTCGATTTTTTAATAACAGTTGCAATTTCTTTCTCACTACTCGTACAGCAGGATGGCGTATCGTTCTCAAAGAAACAGAACTCTATCCTCTATACTTTATTGTTCCGGAAGAAGTGGAAATCAATGTAGTGGAGTTGGTGTCTAAATCGACACTCAATTTGGGATCATTCTCTAAGGGTGTGTATGCCTTCGACATCAATGCTATTCGTAAGCGTTTTGTCGATGTTAATGATGTATTGCCCAATATATTTGACATCTATATGTCCGGCAATTATTCATGTCGCATCGTGGTGGAGAGGGCATCATCTGCCAAGGAAAGATATCGACTCAAATTCAGGAACTCATTGGGCGTGTTCGAAATTATAGAGGTTGTAGGATCTCTTACCATATCTCCCGATTATTCTGAGGCTGAAGATGCTAATTATGATCGGTTTGATTACGATTCGGGATATTTCTCCGCTGATAGATCCAGAATTGAGCGCCATGAATCAATATCTATCGATACCGGCTTTAAGCGTTCTGACGAGATTCGCCACCTTATGGATATGATCGCGAGTGAGGAGGTATATCTGCTCGATCTTACCTCTCTGCCTCTTAAAGTAATACCTTCAGTTGAAGATTTTAGCTATTCTCCTCGTCCTGACTCTCCAGAAAACATATCTCTTAAACTGGAAATTGCTGACTCGGAGATCAATATTATGCAGGAGATCATCGATGGCAGTGAAGGTCGCAAACCAAGAGTATTTAGTAAGCAATTCAGTAAACAATTTAATTAATATCAGTTATGGCAGATTCAATAGATTCTATTACGGGTGGCCAGATCGATAGCTTAGTCGATACGATATCGCAAGAGTTTGTCGATAATCTTATTACCGTGATATGGAATGCCGAAGATCCGGAGAGTGTCACTAATGAAATGGTGGCACGGATCTTTGATCATCTTAATACCGGGTATAAGAATTTGCTCACCAACAATGAGGCTGTAAAGAATGAGAAGGCGGAGCGTGTTGCTGCTGATGAGGCAATCAGAAATACTATCAACACGTTGCAATTAGCTCTTACCACCGTCCAAAAAACAGCGGAGGATGCTAAGAGTAATTCTACCACCAACTCCTCCATTTTATCCAATCTGATTGGGAGGAATGCCTCGCAAGCCATCGAGAATTTCAATGAGATTCTCTCTTTCCTCGATGGTATTAAGGATAATGATTCCTTAGTAGCTCTTCTATCATCCTTGGGTCAACGAATTACCAATATCGAGTCAAGTGCCGGAGAACTTTCCGATAAGGATATGCAACAAGATGAGAGACTTGATACTCTGGAGGAGACATCAGTCAAGGCTCTGTCGGCAGATAGTATCGATGGAGTAGTGGACAGTGGTGTATATTTCGTGACTTTATCCGGTGATAAGGGCACGGTGTTGATAGTCCGAACTCGCAAACTCGGATCCGGTATTAGTACCTCTTATGAGACTATCCAATATCTATTCGATACCACCGGATTAACTTACAGGAAAGCATCTTATCTTCCAATGATAATCGGGGCTATCCCATCATGGGGAGAATGGGAACAAGTAGGCCAAAAGGGTGCAGGCAATCTTATCAATATTACAGAGTTGGTGCCGCCGGAGAATGGATTCTATGATCTTGCATCAGCAATAGAGGCTGTGCCGAATACTCATAGAGCCCTCGGTCGATGGATTACCTATCGACTTGGTACAGGCGAGTGGGAAACCAAACAGTTCACCGGCTCTACATTGTCTCAGTGGGAGTCGACTGCCGCCTGGGTAGAAGTCGGTGGCAAGGGTAGCATCACCGGCATCCAACTTAATGGAGAGACTATTACACCGGATGCCGATGGTGTCGTTAATGTCCTTATCGATCAGATTGAGGTCGATGAGACTTTAGATCCTAACTCTACCAATCCTGTCCAAAATAACGTAGTGACTCAAGCCATCAATGAGCAGAAGAGTAAGATCGTGGCTGATATTGATGCCCAACTCAATGATGAGGGGACTGAGGTGCATATTGCGCTTCTTAATGCCGATCGTCAGGAGTTCGCCGGTTGTGACTTCCCCGTTGGTTCTTCTACCGGTGGTGAGGATATAAATACATCCAAGATAATCCTGTCGGCTGTCGTCGATAATCCGGTGATCCGTAGCGGTTCACCGGTCAAACTCTATATATCCTACGACCATCAATATATGGGTGGCGACCAATCAGGTGAGTCCACCGGTCAGCAGTCTGATATTGAAATCACCATTAAAAATGGTGCAGTTACGACTTTCTCGACGACTCTGTCTAATGTGTCTCCAGGTAATCTCGAACCTATCGATATTACAGGATATGTACGCACCGGCACTACGACAATTACAGTAAGAGCATCTGCCGCCGATCCTGAAACCGGTGTGGTTCGTACTCGTCAGACTACAGCACAGGTCGTTGCTATGACACTCTCTTTGTCGAGCTCTTATAATCTCGCCAATACAATCGTGAATGGCGGTTATGGTCCTTCTGACACTGCCACAGTACCTTTTACCATCTCCGGATCCGGGTCCAAGACAATCTCTCTATATCTTGATGGTATTGTCTACGATACTAAAGTTGTAACCAAATCAGGTAAGACCAATGGCAGTTTCGTAATTTCAATGGCAGATCTGACAGTCGGTCGCCATAATGTGCAGATGGTGGCAGAGGTCGATGCCTCTGAAACTCTCACTCTGAGATCTGAGTCGATTTTTATTGATATCCTAAAGACAGATGCCTCTATTAAGGCTCCGACTTCTTTTATCGGATTAATGGTCGTTTTCTCTGATGGTAGGATATTTGAGAATGATGATTATATAAGACCTTGTATAGAAGTGGGCCAATTCGAGCAGCTGTCATTTGATTTTGTGGTCTATAATCCGGATATAACTCCGGCTGAGATGCAGATTTATCATAATGGCATCCCATCTCAGACGATCTCGGCGGCACGTACTGCCCAGACTTACAGCAATAGATATACCGACTATGGGATTGAGGAGATGATGTTTAAGACCGGTGATATCGAATATTTTTTTGATATTGATGTTATTGAGTCTTCTATCGATATTGTTGAGACTACCGATAGCTTAAGATTAAAACTCTCTGCCTCCGGCCGGAGTAATGCAGAGGAGAATCCGGGTATCTGGGCTTCTGGTGATATAGATACTACTTTCTATGGGTTTGATTGGTCGACCAATGGATGGACAGGAGATGTACTTCGTCTTACTAATGGTGCCGGCATTGTGATTAATGATACACCCTTCGCCTCTGATGCAACTGCTCAGGGATTCACCATCGAGGCTGAGATTATGTGCTCGAATGTCTCGGATCGTTCAGGCACTGTGATGGAGTGTATGTCGGAGGACGTTGGTTTTAGAATGACTACCGAGCAGGCGATGATGGTCGTATCCGGCGGTTACGAAATTGAAACCAAATTCGCACCTGACGTGCCTATCAAGGTGGCTTTCGTTGTCGAGAGTAAGAATCAAAACAGGCTACTGCATCTCTATGTGAATGGTATTCGAGATAGAGCTTTACAATATCCATCTACGGCCTCTCTGATACATGTTATGCCGGCTAAGATATCGGTAATCTCCGAGTCGGCAGATGTGGAACTACGTAATATCCGTATGTACAATAGAGCTCTTACAGATGATGAGATTCTCTCTAATTATATCGTCGATCGTCAGACCACTGACGAAATGGTGGCTCTCTTCGAAAATAATGCAGTCCTCAATGATGAAACTGATGAAGTCGATATCGATAAGTTGAGAGCACAGGGAAAGGCTGTAATGCGTATCGTCGGCGATGTAGATCTTGTTAATAAGACCAATAACAAGAAATTTGAAATCAAGGCTGATGTCTATTTCTATTCACAATATGGTAAGGAATATGACTTTGTGGCTCGGAATATCGGCCTTCGTATACAGGGCACGAGTTCCACCACCTATCCTCGCAAGAACTATCGTATATATTTCGATCGTCCTGATTATGGCTGCTCTCTCGAGGTAAATGGAGTAAATGTTCCTTCGATGTGTTATGCCTTCAAACCGGGCGCTCGACCTGTGCCGATCTTCTGTCTAAAAGCCGATTTTTCCGACTCTTCAAGTACGCATAACACCGGATCGGTGAAGATCATCGATGATGTATATCGTCGATGTGGTTGGCTCACACCTCCTCAACAAGCTTACGATGGTGATTATGATGTCCGTGTAGGTGTCGATGGCTTCCCCATGAATCTCTTCTATGATAATAATGGGGAGGGTGTCGCCAAGTTCCTCGGTAAGTACAATTTCAACAACGAAAAATCAGAGAGTGGAATTGTATATGGCTTTGAGGGGATAGAAGGATATAATGATGAGGCGACATTGGCAGGGCAACGTAATAAATGCGTCTGCCTCGAGTTCCTCAATAATTCTGCTCCCCTTTGTCTCTTTACTACTGCCGATATGTCAGGTTTCGATGATGAGCAATTAGAGTTCCGCTATAAGGAGGGGGATTCTTGGGCTGATGCTCATGAGGATGATAAGGCTGCTGTGTCTCGTCTATGGACCTGGATCCTATCTTGTAAAGGTAATCCTGATAAGTTCCTCAAAGAGTATAATTCTTATTTCGGGAATGATGCTCCATTCGTATGGTATGCCCTCACCAACTATTTCATGGCTGTAGACAACCGGGCCAAGAATATGATGTTTGTGACTTGGGATGGATTGTTGTGGTATATCATACCATACGATATGGATACTATTTGGGGTGAGCGTAACGATTCGCACCTGAAGTTCGATTACACTATCGATTACGATAGCTATGATGCTTCACAGGGTGCATATTGTTTCGCAGGGCATGATTCGGTGCTTTGGGATCTTGTGAGAAGTTGTCCGGATCATCTGGCAGAGGTGGCTCGGAAGATTCGTACTAATATGACCACGGAATATGTACTGGATGTCTTCAACAATCAGTTCATGAATCAATGGAGCGAGCGTATATATAACAAGGATGGTGAGTATAAGTATATCACACCACTTATTGAGGAGGGTAAGGATTATCTATTTGCTCTTCAGGGAGCTCGTTATGCTCATCGTACATATACAATCGTCAATCGCTTCGCTCTCCTCGATTCAGAGTATTGTGCCGGCACTTATCGAGATGACGCATTCCCCATCTATCTGTCTTATAATTTTGGCGCTGATCCTCGTGATATGAAGATAGTGGCTGCCGAGAGATTCTATTTTGGTTATGGCATGACCAATGGAGATCCTACCGTCTCCGGCCTTAAAGCTTCTGAGCAAGGTGATGAGATTATCATGACATTTGATAAGAATCTTATCGTCAATGACCCTCAGAATATTTATGGGGCATCTCGTATTGAGGAACTTGACCTCACCGATCTTAGTCATGCCATTGTAGGGACTCTCAATCTTAATAAGTGCTTACATCTCAATAAGTTGTATCTCTCTTGCCCTTCGGTCTCCAATACTCTGACCAATCTTGTTGTAGAGAAATGTCGTAATCTTAACTATCTTGATATCGAAGGCCAAACAGGTATATCAACACTCGATCTCTCCGGTAATATTAAACTTGTCGAGTTTAATGGATTTCACACCGAACTGACTAATGTCGTTTTTGCTCGAGGTGCCAAACTTCGCAAGATATATCTTCCTTCTACCATCAGAACTCTCGAACTCAGATATATGAGTGATCTCGACAATGATGGTATCGAGTTTGAATATATTCCTGATGTCACCAGACTTGTAGTCGATAATTGTAAAAATATTGACTGGGAGTCTCTATTGACTGCATGTCCGGCTACTATCTATCTTCGTGTCACCGGTATCAATGCCGCCGGCAATGGTGATATGCTCCGCAAGTTCCTGTCAATGAAAGGTGTCGATGAGAATGGTAATAATGTAAATACCTGTCGTCTCGTCGGTACATATCAGCTCACTAATTATCTCGAAGATAAGGAATATAATGAGATTGCATCTCACTTCCCCGAACTCAATATCCTACAGCCGGAATGGACTGTCGTCAAATATGACGAGTCTGTATCCGATCCGAGGAATATAAGTAATCTTGATAATAGCACTGGCTATGATTTTGACAATGAGTATAAGCCCTCAGGTCACATATCTAAGATTCTCGCCGCTCGACATCGTGTCATGGCTAAGTACACAGCCGAGGGTGTTATGACTGTGTGTCCTCTCGATGACTCCGATAGCCGTAAGTATCATGATGGGACTGAGGCTAACTTAGAAGGGTTTAATCATACGACTAAGGCGGATGAAGGAGATGTAATGATGTATGAGCCGAGCCGATGGTGCAAAGGTATCGATGATTTCATCAATCATACTCATTATCATTGTTTCTCTTCGTTGAAGTCGGTGTCGACACCAGAAGGCGTTAAACTCTTCGCCGATGATATGGTGCTTAGAGATAAAACTGCTTGTCGTGTCTCTGCATCTTACTCTACTCTCGATGAGTGTGTAACTGCTGATGAAGATTACCGAGTCTTTATAGCCGATGTCCAAGGCTATACTCAGGTAAGATGGCCGGCTGTTAATTCTACCATATATGGAGCTGTATTTCTGGATGTAGATAATAATATAGTGGGTCGAGTCTATGCCTCTTCCGGTCGGATGAAGGAGGATAGCTATCTCTTTACTAATGTGCCTGACGGTGCTGTAAAGATCGCTTTCACCTGTGTAAGGAACTTCCAATTTACTTTCGCTTGGCTCACACATTCTGATAGACTTGAGGATATCGAGCCTGATGCTTGGAATACCGGAGAATATCTCTGTGGAGTCAATAAGGCATATTATGGCAATCTCCAGATCAGAAGTATAAATGGAGTTACCCCTACGGTCAATACTACAAGAAATCAGTTCGATGAGTATTGCAAAAAACGTGGAGTGGGATTCTCCCTTATCACCTACGCTATGCACAGAGATATCGCCTGTCTCTTCTGGGCTACATACGGTAATCGTGATAGTAGTGGCGTGTGTGGCTATGGATCCGGATCGACTACTTCAATTACCGGGCTTACTGCATTCCTTGGTATGACTGATACTATTCGGAATACTGCTACTTCGGTCGGCGCTGATGGAGGATGGTACTACAATGATTCTTATGTGTTAACCAAGGTCGCTGCCATCAATGCCTTAGGTTACGAAAATCTGTGGGGGAATATCTTCGAATTTGTCGATAATCTACAAGTGGATTATGGAGTATGGGTAATTACTGAGCAGAATGTAACCCGAAAAGTTGAGTCCGCTTTGGTTAGCAAATCGTGGATCGTTGAAGTCCATAATGGCAGATATATGGATGTCGTACCTACTTCTGCTAACGGATCATCTTCCACATACTATGCTGATATCTGGGAGTACTCTAATTCCGCGGCTCGGGTGGTCCGTCGCTCGAACAGCAGCGCCTATTCGGATGGCGGTGTCTCGTATGCGAGTGCGGTCCATGGTGCCTCGAATCCGTACTCGGATGCTGGGTCGCGCCTTGCCTTCAGAGGCAAAATCGATTATACGTTAAACGTGGTGGCTTTCTTAGCTGCACAACAAATATCATAGTCATGACAATGAAATTAGATCGAGGTCCCTAATTCCTCTTCCATTTGGTAGATCTCCCCATGCGCGGCTCGGGTGGTCCGTCGCTCGAACAACAACGCCTATTCGGATGGCGGTGTCTCGTATGCGAATGCGGTCAATGATGCCTCGAATCCGAACTCGAATACTGGGTCGCGCCTTGCACTCATAGCGTTATTGCCATATTCTTATCGCTGTAGATTCGTCCTCAGCGGGGGAGAGAGCCACGGTATAGCCGGATTACCGGAACGCCGAAACATCACGCGCCGGGGTAGAGTTTAGTAGGGACTTCTGTCAGCCGAACAACTTAGACCCCATTAAAAATGAAGGCAAATATATGAAACGTTTTAAAGATTCTGATGTCATACCTCTTATTGTTGCCCCTGCCAATTTGGCCGAGTCTATATCAGCCATACTGTCGGGAACATTACGTAAATTGACACGGCAAGGGAAAGAAATCCTCGAGCATCAATCTCAGATTGAAGACTGGCTCGCCGCTGAGATTTCGTCAGGATCATTCTATCTTACATCGTATGGCGAAAAAGAATTGTTCCAATGTGGTAAGAAGAGAAGGATCCAATTCCTATACTCTTATTACGAGAAAATTGGAGTCCATGCTATTATGAATGTAGTCGAGCAAATGACTTATAATAGATTGATTCGGACTACCGCCGCCAGTATTAAAGGTCGAGGCGTTCATGACCTCTTGAATAAGATCCGAAATGATATAAGGTCTAATCCTGAGGTTATGATATATGTATATGAGGATGATATTACCAAATTTTATGAGAGTATAGTCCAGGATTGCATGATGGATGTATTGAGAAGATTTTTCAAGGGGCCTATAATACTGGGTCTCTTAGAAAAATTCGTAAAATTCTTGCCTTCCGGATTGAGTATAGGAATGAGAAGCTCTCAACAATTTGGCAACCTCCTTCTATCCGTTGCTCTCGATCATTATCTGATGTCGGAACATCAAGTAAAAAATTATTATCGATATTGTGATGATAAGAGGATTATTGCGCCTAATAAGAAGGATCTTTGGAGAGATCATAATATGATTGATCAGAGATTGAGAGAGATAGGCCTCAAAATTAAGCCTAACTATCGAGTATTCCCTATATCTGAGGGGATAGATTTCCTCGGATATCGAATCTACAAGTATCATACTTTGATTCGAAAAAGGAATAAAAAGAATGCTGCTCGTCGACTCCGAAAAATCAAAAGCAAGCGCCGACGACGTGAGATAATAGCTTCTTTCTATTCTTTATGCAAGCATGCAAATGCTAAAAATTTGTTCCACAAAATTACAGGTATAAAAATGTCTGATTACCAAAACTTAAAATCGTTGGCTGACATCGGGATATCTTCAACACCCGGCATAAGACGCAACGGCCAAAAGAATTTTGCTGTCCGAGAGTTGTCTTTATCTCAACTCACCGGAACCACTCTCTGTATACTGGATTTTCAGTCGAATATCTCTACTAAATGGTCGCGTCGTGCATGGCAAGAGGCGATCAATAATGGAGATCCTAATGCTGTCGAACGGACGAAGTTCTTAGTATGCGCTCGTGTCGTTTTACCTAATAGGGCTCATCTTGCTGCTGCCAACATCTCTCTTAAACGAGGTGAAGTCATTAAGTTCTTTACCGGATATCCTGATATGTGTGATATATGCGATATGTTAAGAGAGAAAAATATGCTTGGCGAGAATAAGGTTACAGTAACGCGTAATGCATATGGCCGTTTTACGGAATATTTGTTTACTTAATGTTTTATATTATGGAATTTTATGAGATTAAGTGCTCGGAGGCTATCCTGCCGATAGAATGTGTTAATCCCAGACGTAATATCTGGGCTGTTAGATGGAATCTCCATCCCGATGAAAATAATGGATGGTCTGCTCTTGAAGCTCTATCACTTGGCAGACCATCCATCGACACTATACGTTCGTCGATATCGGATTATATAGATTCGATTACTCAGGATCGGATCGTTAATGGATTTGTTTGGAACGATATCCCAATCAAACTTACAGATGCCGCTCAGCGTAATTTCCTTTTTGCTCTATTTCACCTCAACCATACGGGGATCGTCGATAGAGATTCTTATGGCGATTTATTGACCTCTGAATCTGATGAAGAGGCTGCCATTGAATTGAGAGATATGGTAGCCTCAATGTGGCAGCATATCAAGGAATGCAGAGCAGATGGTATATTGCGTAAGAATCAGGTGGATTACACCAGATTCTCATAACATATCGTCGAATACCGACACTCCGGCTATTCGGTCCTCTTTCATTATATGGGCATAGATCATAGTAGTTGTGATGCTTGTATGCCCCATTAGTTTGGAGAGAGTGCCGACATCGCCGGAGTTCTTTTTGTAATAGAGTGTAGCAAATGTATGACGTGCTGTTTTAGCACTTACCGGCTTCTCGATTCCTACTCTCTGACATACCTTTTTAATGAGTCGATTGACGCATTGATCAGATGGCAGATCCTCGAAGAGATTCCCCTTCCATCTGCCGGCTTTATAATAGTCTATCAACTTAGCAGCCGGATGGGAGATAGGCATATTGACCAACGTATGGGTCTTGATCCGTCGATATAGGATCTCGCCACCTTTGATCTGCTCGATTTGGAGGGCTCTCGCATCCGAGATGTGCATTGCCGTGAATGTCATAAATAGAAAGAAGCGGAGCACATCTTGTTCATTGTCGGGAAGTAGGTCTGATCGATACAATCCGATAAGGGAATTTAATTCCTCTTCAGTGAGGTAAACAATTAGCGGATCTCCTGCCGGCAACTTGTATACCGAGAATGGATTATTCTTGGTTCTGCCGGCTCTCATAGCAGCATAGTAGTGCATCCGGATGACGCACATGTTTTTCCGGATAGTACCGGGAATATTGTGATGCTCTTTCCGAAGGAAACGGGCATAAGTCTGAAGCCATTCGGGTGTGATATCCTTGATCTGAAGGTTGGGATTGTATGACTCTAACTTTCTCAGCGCTGCCTCGTGATGTCTGATAGTTTCCGGCTGAAGCCCATTACTGAGCTCTGCAAGATGTGCTTTTGCATATTCCAAGAAGTTGGATACCTCTCCTTTGCGACTATAATAAGCCAAGAAGGTGTCTTTGGTCAGAACTTCGCCTGTGAGCCGAGCACGGACTAAGATGTCTGTAATTCGTGCTCTAACATTGGAGATAATCAAGTTTCGATCTCTTACCTCCTGACTTCTGCCTTTGATTCGTTGGGATTTGGAATCCCATTCATCGGCGGTTACAGCGATGTTGATAGGGATTCGGATCTTGGTTCTCTCGATGTTTAGTACCGCATACAGGGCGGCTTTACCATCTGCGCGTTCGTTCTCATCGCGCCTTTTAATTGTGATTTTAGCCATGTCTTTGTGCCAATTATATCGCCGGCATTATTGGCTTAACTCTCTGATAATGAGAGCTGAGCATTGTGCCGACAATGGGTTGATAATTGACTACTGACGGGGCGTATGTAATCCGCTGGTAATCATCTATTTACGATGAAAGCCTCGACAGCGTCGAGGCTTTCCGGTGGTGCCACCAGGAATCGAACCGGGGACACAAGGATTTTCAGTCCTTTGCTCTACCAACTGAGCTATGGCACCTTACCGCTCCCGAGGGCTTGTCCCCCGTTTGCGAGTGCAAAGTTAGCAATTTATTTTGACTCCACCAAATTTTCTTATGCCTATTTTTAACTTTTTCTCAAAAAAATAAGTGTGTCAAGGCATTTAGCCCTTGACACACTTTGTGTTACATAGATTATAATGCTATCGATTTTCTAAGGCCGATTCTTAGAGCGTGCTTTTAGAGTGCGCTCTTAGGATTTGCCGAAGGTGACGTTGAAACCGAAGGTGACGTTGGCGTTGGCGCGGCCCACAGGCACGATCTGCGGCGTGAGGTTGAAGAATTGATGATCTGACCCGATGAAGAAGTTGAACCCTTTGGGGTGGAAGTTGATCATCCAGCCGAACGAGGAGCCGAAGGTCGAGATCGCATAGTTGGCACTCACGTCAAACCATTTGGTCGGTTTGCAGTTGGCAGAGATGCGTCCCTCGGTCCATGAGAAGGCGCCATTGATGCGCTGAGTCAGCAAGAGACCGGCTGTCAAGTTCTTGTAGAAGGGCATCTCATATTCGCCGGCGATGTGGATCGTGGTGGCGAGCATTGTGGCGCGTGAGCCCTTGTCATCGACAAGACGGAAGTTGAAGCAGTCTTCCAAGTCATCGCCCAGACGGCTTATCTGCTCATCGAGCTTGTTCTCTTCGTAGTTGGGGCTATCCTTGTCGATGGCGATATCCTTGAAGCCGTCGAAACTCCACTCGGTATAGGGAGTCTCACCCTTCTTTACATTATTCCAAGTCATAAAACCTAAGTCGAGGATCGAGGCTGAGAGGGTCAAACCGGGCACCAACCCGCGATACACGACACCAAGGTCGAGGGCTGCGCCGCCGCCGGCGATCGAGAAGCTGTTATACTCCATATCGTCCCACGAGATCTGGTCGGCTTGCGACGGATCGTCATACTCCCTGCCTGCCTGCTGATATGTCGGCAGATAGAGTCCCGAGCCGAGTGCCACGTTCACATTACCCTGGCCGGTGATCTTCCACTGGGTGTCCGAAAGGGTCATATTCATCTTCTGGATGCGTGCATCGAGATTGCCCACGCCGAGCAATACCTTCACCTTCGCACCCACGTCGATCTTGTCGTTGATCTTGCGGCTATGTCCCAAGGCGATCTCTGCCGATGCATTCAGGTTGACACGCATATTCTCGAAGGAATAGGTCGACGACTCACCCTGCTGACCCATCTTCATAAACTCGAGCAAGCCTTTGGGCACATTCACGCCCCCATCGGCCCTCGCCGAGATCGACACCGTGTTGAAACCGCCCAGAGCCTTGAAGCCCACCGAAATCAACGACAGATTCACATTCGGCATCACCTTATTATTGCCGGCAAGCTTAGACACAAACTCCTGGCCATCCACATTGGGATTCATGAAGGTGGTAAGTTGTCCGTTGGGAAGCTTATAGAGGAATGTATTGACACCCACATTGCTGTTTACGCCGACATTGAAATTACCCAGAATAGGTATAGACACATAATTATATTCACCACCGAGAGCGGGGTTCAGTTCATGGCGATGGGTGTATCCATCGAGGAAATAACCGCTTCGTGAAGCCTCTTGTTGAGCCATCACCGGGATGGAGGCAAGGGCAAGAGCCAACCCTGTTATGATAGTTTTTTTCATTGGTCGAAAGTTTTTTAGTAGGTTGCTAATCGATTAGTTGGCATCTACGGTGACTCCACCCTTGAGCTTGAGGCGGATATCGGTAAATCTCAGAGCTTGCGCTTCGTTGAGGGCCTCGCCTACATGTTCGGGTGATGAGGTAACTTTGAATTCGAGATGCAATCCGTCGAGGCGGCCGATATTCTCGGCGTTCGAGCGGAGGGTAATTCGGAGTTCCGATATGGCGGGAGATGCCAACGAGCCACCCTTGACCTTACCTTCGACCGTGGCTGTCACATCTTCGATCACATGGCCGAAGACATCGAGAGCCTGTACTTGCGGCACCATCTCCAAGGGTATCGAGTTCTCCACACCCAAGATGGCGGTCACTTCGTTGAAATTATATTTGCTGAGATCTTCATCCCATCCGGACTCGTCGGTGGAGTAGGAGAGTTGCAGATTCTCGCCGAATGCCAAGGGCACCACTGCCTCATAGCCGGTCGCGACGGAGAACTTGCTACCCAAGCTGATGGTATACTCCTTGTCGCTCGGCACCTTGGCTGTCACATCCTTGATATTGATTCGGTCGGGGATCTTGGCAAGAAGCTCAGTGAGCCCGGGCACTTTCACCACTGTCGCTCCCTCCACGGCATTGCCTGTAGCGGAGAGCACGATCTTGTTGCGTGACGATGCTTTCACCATCACCTGCGATGTGCTATGAGCATCGCCGATGCCGATCTGACGCACGCCGCCATTATCGGTCACAGCCTCCACCACGGCGTTGAGGTTGATGTCCACCGGCGAACCGTTGTAGACATTCAGCACGATGCGCGGGTCTGCCAAGTCGAGATAGTTATCCTCTTCAGCCAAGAAGTCGGGGATGTCGCTGATCTCGAAGCTGCTGTTGTCGATATCCACCTTCGGGTCGACCTTGCCGGTGACTGCCGTGATGGTCATCGAAGGAATCTTCGGAGTGATATCCATGGTCAGATTGATAGCTGTGCCGGCGGCTGTGCTGCCGGTCGACACCATCACCGGTCCGGAAGTCAGCAATTCGCCATTCACCAAGAAGTGTCCCGGAGCATAGAGGCCCTCACCCTTGGGCACGTTGGTGAAATCGAACGATGTTACTCTCACCGGCACGCTCAGTCCGGTGGTAGCATTAAACTTCTTGTCGGCCGTAAAGATCAGCTTGCTACCCTCCACCTTGCAATATGATGCCATCGACTGGTCGTAAAGCTCGATTTTCCATCCCTCGGGATAGGTAAACGTAAAGCCCGGCTTCAACGTCAGTGAGCCTTTGAAGCCTGTAGAGGCTGTAAGCTTTAACTCCATGTCGAGTTTCACATTTGCATCGATGCGTGTCAGCGACAGAAGCTGCTTGTCGATATTGTCGTCGCTGAGCTTCACCTTCGAGTGGATACCTTCGATGGTTTGATCCACATCCTGATTGGTGCCCGGAGAGGTGAGCGACAATTTTACGTATGTCGGATCGCAAGTGATATTCTTCACATCCTGAGGATCGATGTTGACGTTCGAATAGGTAGGATCGCCACTCTCCACCAGCACATAGTCTCCTTTGGCATAGCCATATTGCTCGCCGACGGCCTTGATCGAACTTGTGGAGGATAGATCCAACACGTCTGAGATTGTGTATTGCTCGGTGCTGCTCGTAGGCACTCCCAAGTCTCCGCCGACATTGACCATCAGATCGATGTCGCTGAGATCGTAGCTGTCATCGACACAGGATGTCAGCATTCCACCCGCCATGACGCCGGCCACGGCGCAGGTGAACAAACCCTTGTAGATTCTTTTCATGATGAAATCAGTATGTTATTGTTGTTATTATTTTTTTTCTAAGTTAATGTATACGTGAAGGTTAGTCCAAAGATAGATTCGCCTTTACATCATATATGCCGTTTCTTAGATTTTTGTTACCCCCAAAAGTAGAAATTTTTGTCTGATTATGCAAGAAAATCAAATGTGTTGCACAACATTTTTTCATACCATCCGATATATAATGATAAATATATTGTTACCTATTATAAAAATATAGTGGGTCGGATGAAATCATCCAACCCACTTGATAGATTATCGACTCTCGTCGGAATCTGTCTCTGATTAAGGTCAATAATAATCAATTACCCTGTTGTTTGCATTTCTTCGTTCTTCCGTTTTTCCGGTATTAGACTTAAAGTTTTCGGTATTAAGGTTTGCTGATTTGTTTAACTAATGTTTGCGCAAAAATTCGACACTTGTCGGTGTTGAATTTTCGTATTGCAAAGTTATATCGGGTGGTGATACTTTCAAAATATTATCAAGTGTTATATAACATATTTTTAATTTTTTGGTCATTTTTTTAGGGTTTTTCTCATTTTTCTGCTTTATTTGCACTCTGAAATCACTATTTAGACTATGAAACGAGTGCTGCTTATCATCAATCCCATCTCGGGCACGCTCCCCAAGGATGGTCTTGCCGACCGTGTCAGGAGTGCTTTGGCGCCGATAGGGGCGGAGGTGGATAGTGTGCTGACCGAGTCTGCCGGTCATGCCACGGCGTTGGCACGCAGTGCCGGTGCCGTGGGATATGATGCCGTGTTGGCTGCCGGAGGCGATGGCACTGTCAATGAGGTTGCCTCGGCTCTCTGCGGCGGCAACGTGGCGCTGGGAATCATCCCCTTCGGTTCGGGCAATGGTCTGGCGCGTCACCTATATGGCTCGATCGATGTCGACCATGCTCTGAACATTATCGCTCGAAGCAACGTAGAGTTGTGCGATTATGGTTCTGCCAATGACCGCCGTTTCTTCTGCACTTTCGGCCTCGGGTTCGACGCCAAGGTGACTCAACTATATTCCACGATGCCCGAACGTGGCATCATCTCCTACGCACGTAGCGTCATCCGCGAGTTTGTCAATTTCTCACCGGTGCATTGCGAGATCCATACGGGCGATATCTCGTTTGAGGTCGATGCTCTCGCTGTGGTGGTGTGCAATGCTTCGCAATATGGCAATAATGCCTTCATCGCTCCGCAGGCTTCGATCCGCGATGGTATGCTCGACCTGATTGTGGTCCATTCCGGCAATCCTTTCACTCGCGCCTTGGCCGGAGTCGAACTCTTCACCGGGCGCATGGATAGCAATTATCTTGTGGAGGCTATCCGCGTGCCGGAGGCTACCATCTTCCATGAGCCGGGTGCAGCTCATGTCGATGGCGAACCCCTCGAGATGCCTCAGCAGATCGACATCCGTTGCCATCACGCTCAGTTGCCTATCCTGGTCGACCCCGAGAAACCACCATTCCGCCCTTTCTTGTCCCCCATCACATCGATGCGCCAGGATTCCTCTTTCCTCATCAGAGAGAATGCCCGCCATATCCTCGATATGATCAATAATTTTTTCAAAAAACCGAAATAATCCCGCCACATTCTTCTCGCGAAATAATACTAAGAAAGGGAGCGATCGTCAAGATCGCTCCCTTTGCTATGATGGTATCCGAGATCGGCTGTCCGACCCGTCGTTAGATTTATTCGAATCCTCGGAGACGGAGCAGCGCGTTGGTGTCGGGTTCGTGGCCACGGAATTTCTTGAAGAGCACCATTGCATCCTCAGTGTCACCTGACTCCAAGATATATTTCTTGAAGTTGGCTGCTGTCTTCTTGTCGAAATATTTCTTCTGCTCGAAGAGCTCCCAAGCATCGGCTTCGAGCACCTGAGCCCAAAGATATGTGTAATAGCCGGAAGCATAGCCATCGTCGCCGAAGATATGCTTGAAGTAGGTCGAACGGTAGCGGAATGTGATCTCATCGGGCATGCCGAGATCTTCAGCCACCTTGGCTTCGAATGCCTTGACATCCTTTACCTCAGCCTGCTCGCCGTATGCCATGTCAAGAAGGGCGGCGCCGGCAAGTTCGGTAGTGGCGAAGCCTTGGTTGAATTTGCCTGCTTCGTTGATCTTCTTCACCAATTCGTCGGGGATCACTTCGCCTGTCTTGTAGTGGCGTGCGTAGGTCTTGAGCACTTCGGGGAGGAATGCCCAGTGCTCATTCATCTGAGAACTCATTTCGACATAGTCGCGGTCGACATTGGTGCCGGCGAGTGACTTGTAGGGGGCTGTCGAGAGCATACCCTGAAGGGCATGACCGAACTCATGGAACATTGTCTCCACCTCGTCGATGGTCAGCAGCGAGGGGGTATCGCCTGCCGGACGTGTGAAGTTACCCACGTTATACACGATGGGGCGACGATACTTGCCGTCGGCATAGAGACCGGCGCTCTGCATCTGCTCCATCCATGCTCCCTGGCGCTTGGTGTCGCGAGGATAGTAGTCGCACATCCACACTGCCACATGCTCGCCTGTCTTGGAGTCTACCACGTCATAGACGGTCATGTCGTCGATATATTTCGGCGCATCGGGCATCTCGACAAACTTCACGCCATAGAGTCGCTCGGTGACGTCAAACATTCCCTTAAGCACATTGTCGAGCGCGAAGTAGGGACGAATCTCACTCTCTTCGAGGTCGAATTTCTCTTTCTTCACCTTCTCGGCATAGTAGTAATAGTCGTAGGGTGCGATCTTGAAGCCGCCGCCATGTGCATCGACGTATGCCTGCATGTCAGCCACCTCTTCGGCGCTGCGCTTCACAGCCGGTGTGAACACCTGCTTCAGCAGGGTAGTGGCTGCTTCGGGTGTCTTTGCCATCACGCGTGAGGTCATCATTTCGGCAAATGTGTTGAAGCCCATGATGTGGGCCTTCTGATCGCGAAGGGCTACGATCTGAGGGATAATCTCAAGGTTGGAGTTCTCGCCCCATGATGCCAAGTTGGTATATCCTTCGTAGATGGTCTTGCGAAGTCCGCGAGAGTCTGCAAATTGCAACACGGGAAGACGGCTCGGTGCATGAAGTGTAAACACCCACGCATCTTTCAGCCCGCGGGCTGTTGCCTCGTCGGCTGCCTGAGCAATCGATGACTCCGGAAGTCCTGCCAGCTCTTCCTTGTTATATACGATCACGGCAAACTGATTGGTGGCGTTCAGAAGGTTGCGGTTGAATTGCATGAAAAGCTTCGAGAGCTGCTTGTTCACCTCCACGAGCTCTGCCTTCTTCTCTGCCGAAAGGGCGGCGCCATTCTCGGCAAACATTCTGTAGTATTTCTCCACCAGACGCTTCTGCACCGGAGTGAGCTTCGCTTTGTCGCGATTCTCATACACGGTCTTGATGCGCTCGAAGAGCTGATCGTTGAGCATCACCTTGTTGTCTGCATCGTCGAGCATCGGGATAGCCTCCTCTGCCATAGCTGCAAACTCGGGAGTCGACATGCACTCCATATAGTGATAGAACACACCTTTTACTCTCTCGAGTGTGGGGGCCAAGTCCTCCAAGGGGAGGATAGTGTTGTCGAAGTCGGGCATCGAGCGCTTGCGCAGGATGTTGTCGATAGCCTGATCTTGCTCTGCTATACCGGCCTTGATGGCGGGTATGAAATCTTCGGTCTTGATCTGATCGAATGGAGCGATCTCATATTTCGTCTCATAAGGCTGGAGAAATGGATTCTGCCGTTCTGCCATAATGGGGGTTGTTTGGGCTGCCATCATCAGTGCGGCAGCTGCAATTAGGGTTGTTTTTTTCATGATTTTGATCGATTTTGCCAATCTTTAT
The DNA here is from genome assembly GCA_051872035.1 of Lepagella sp. Taxonomy (GTDB): domain Bacteria; phylum Bacteroidota; class Bacteroidia; order Bacteroidales; family Muribaculaceae; genus Lepagella. The sequence continues at coordinate 9,056 of JBJEDL010000097.1, read as the reverse complement.
AAGGATATTTTATTGAATGTCCCAAAGTTACAACTTTTTTTTTACTTTTCAAAATTCAAATTGCACCATGAGAGGGTAGTGGTCGCTGCTCTTGATGTCGCCACGCTCGAGCGAGAGGGCTCGCAGGTCGCCGCGATAGAGCACATGGTCGAGCCCCACCGGGAAGGCATGCCGATTGAAGGTCACTATCGGCAGAAGCGTCGTCTCGCTGCGTGCATCTTGCAGGTCGGTGGAACATAGCTGTCGATAGGCATACGATTCCGCCACGTCGTTCATGTCGCCGCAGACGATCACCGGCCCGTCGACCTGCTCCAAGACTTGGCGGATGGCTCGCACATCATCATTTCGCTTCTTGTATGCCACCGACATCTTCTGCCGGATGTTCCCCTTGATTGTGCCCACGCTCCGCTTCACATCCCCCACATTGCGGATGCCGGTCACCACCTGCTTCTCTTCGTCGTTAAGACGGATCGAACATAGGTGCATATTGATGATAGTCAGCGGTTTCCCCTTGATGTCAACACGATAGATTGAAAATCTCTGTGGCGTCGGCAGCTCACTCAGATAGCGGTTGGCTTTGATATATTCCACAGGGTATTTCGAGAGTATCTTAGTGTCGACACTATTGCTCCCCACTCGATAGGGATATACCTTCATCAGCGAGTCCATCTGCCCCGGCGCTCTCCCGGGCATGTCGATATCCCAGGAGACTAATTCCTGAAGGCAGACGATGTCGGCACCACTATTCATAATATAGTCGAGGGTGCGGTTGCGCCCCTGATATTTATCTTCCAGATCCCAGCCATGCAGACAGTTGTAGGTCATCAGTGTGATGGTCGATCTTTCGGGTAGTGCCTGCTTGGAGGTCGAGAAGGGATAGAGGGTGGAGATTGGTCCCCAGCCCGCTACGATGGTCACGATGCAGAGACCTCCCATGATGAGTCGGCGTGTCAATAGCCAGATCACTCCCACCACGAATGTCGCCAATGCCAACCATGGCATGACGATGGTCAGCATCCCCGGCAGGGTCAGATAGTCGGTGCTGATCCTGCCACCGTAGGCCGAGAGTAGGGTCACCATGCAGAGTATCGTCGTAGCCACCTTTGCCGCTATGCGGATTATCGGCTTGATCATCATCCAAGTTATCATTGTCTTATTGTTGTTTTAAAAAAACTCCTAATTCCTATCTCCTATCTCCTAATTCCTAATTCCTAATTCCTATCTCCTAATTCCTAATTCCTAATTCACTTAATCTGTTGTGATAGCCTGTCGAGTTCCTCTTTCTCGGCTTTGGTCAGGGAGTCGAAGCCCGATGTGCGGATCTTGTCGAGGAGCTGGTCGAGACGATTCTCGTCGAGCTCTCCCTCTGCCGGGGATATCGTCGTGAGTCGTCGTATGCTTTGCATCATTTCGGAGGCATTGCTCTTCTTAACGGCACTCTTGAAGCGTGTGCCGCTCCTCTTCACATCTTTATGGCGTGACGACCGGCTGAAGAGTCGTATGTTCCAACGATGGCGACTCAGCACGTAGAGCGCTCCGTAAGCGAGTCCTCCGATGTGGGTCATCTGCACTGCTATGTTGCCACCACCCCCCAAGAGTGTGAGGATGATACATGCCAGCGCCACCCATTTCAACTTCACTTCGCCGATGAGCCATAACCCGATGCTGCGCGACGGCATCCTGATCGCCGTGGCTATCATCATGCTCAACACCGCCGCCGAGTTCCCCGCCAGATGACCTGCTGTCCCCGCCAAGGGGGAGGCGATCAGATAGAGCAAACCGCCCGTCAATCCCCCTCCTATATATATCATCGCTATGTCGCTGTCGCGCTCTACATCATAGAGCATCACGCCAAACCAATACAACCATAATATATTAAAGAGAAGATGGAGCAACGAGGTGTGCACCAACATATAGCTCACCAAGGTCCAGGGACGATAGAGTAGTGCCGTGGCATCTGCCGATAGCACCATCCAATTCTCCAAGCCCGAGGCTTCCGCCCCATAGCGGCTGAAGATACCCAATATGCAGAAGAGCAATCCAAAGGAGACGGTGAGTGTCAGCACCCATGCCATAACGCGGCTGCCGCAACATATCTCTCTGACTTTCTCTATGATACCCATGGCGCTTTAGAAATTATGTCCATAGTAACCATTGCTGTGTAATGTCCCCTTATGTCGCCAATATAGCAGGATTGCCAAGCCGAACAGCATACCTCCCAAGTGGGCGAAGTGGGCTATCGATGAGCCGTTGGCGCTGACCCCTAAGAGCAGCTCGATCACTGCATATCCGATCACCATATATTTCGCCTTGATAGGCACCGGAATGAAGAACAAATATAGCGGCATATTGGGGAATACCATCGCAAAACCGAGCAATAAGCCGAAGATCGCACCCGAGGCGCCGATCGTCACCATCTGCTCTTTCATAGCATTCATCGCCGCTATAAAGGAGGTGTCGCCATGCGCCGCAGCCTCTTCCACTATCGCCGCCATATCGCTATAGCTTAGCCGGTTGATCTCGGATATCGCTGAGATATATTCATGCTTGTAGGTCAGAAGCCATACACCCTCCTGCACCAAGCCGGCGCCGATGCCACACACTAGGTAGAAGAGCAGAAAGCGCTTCGATCCCCACACCGTCTCCAAGATCCTGCCAAACATCCAGAGCGTAAACATATTGAACACTACATGGAAGATCATCCCATTGTCGTGCAAGAACATGTAGGTAAACACCTGGAAGGGATTGAAGAGACTCGTCCCAAACAGGTGGAGACCTAAATTATTGATCAACGTAGTGCCAAAGCCCGGCACAAACACCTCTGCCAGCCATAGCAATACATTGACGATTATCAAATTTTTTGTCACCGGCGGTACCTGCCGCCACATCATACTTGTATTCATACATAAACATAACGTAATTATTGCCTGAAATGCTATATCAGGGGCGAAATTTTGCCGAATTTTTCAATTATAAATAAAATATCAACATTTTGTTCATAAATTTTAAAAGTTTTATTTGTAATTCTTTTATTATTTGCTATATTTGTGCATCTTTTGGTCAAGAATTATCCAACCTAAATAATATTAAGTATGAATAAGACAGGCTTAGTTAACGAAATCGCTGCTAAAGCGCAGCTCAACAAGGTAGATGCCAAGAAGGCTCTTGAGGCTGCTCTCGAGACTATCGCAGAGGCCCTCAAAAATGAAGACAAAGTGCAATTGATCGGTTTCGGTACTTTCGCTGTGGTTGAAAAGCCCGAACGTACCGGCATCAATCCTATGACTAAGGAGAAGATCGTTATCCCGGCTCGAAAAGTCGTGAAATTCAAACCGGCTGCCGAACTCGGTAAGTAAGACTCCCCTCTTACATCGCCCTATCAAAAGCCTTGGAGCATAATCATGCCCCAAGGCTTCTCTTTTTATCCCTATTCAAAAAAATATCTATTAACTATTATCTAATAACTATTATCTAATAACTATTATCTAATAACTATTATCTAATAACTAACCACTAATTTTTACTTTTTCCGATTTTTTTATTAAATTTGTAAACTCAAACTATTATATCTTTTTGTAAATGTCAATTGAATCTATTCTGGCTCGCGGCGCCGCCGATGCTGTGCATCATCTCTATGGCGCTGATGTCGATGCCTCTCTACTCACCCCCACCGCCACTCGCAAGGAGTTTAAGGGCGATATGACCATCGTCGTTTTCCCTATCCTCAAGATCTCGCGCAAGGCCCCCGATGCCACTGCCACTGAGATCGGTAACTGGATGGTCGAAAATCTCGATGCCGTCGAGGAGTGTAATGTCGTTAAGGGTTTCCTCAATCTGTCGATCTCTCGCCATTTCTGGATCGACTTGCTTCATGATATCGCCGCTACTCCCGAGTTCGGCTTCCGTAAGGCTGATGAGAACTCCCCTCTCGTGATGGTGGAGTATTCTTCGCCCAATACCAACAAGCCTCTTCACCTCGGGCATGTGCGCAATAACCTCCTCGGCTATTCGCTCGCTCGCATCCTCGAGGCTAACGGCAATCGCGTCGTGAAGACCAATATCGTCAACGACCGCGGTATCCATATCTGCAAGTCGATGCTCGCCTGGCAGAAGTGGGGCGAGGGAGCTACTCCCGAATCCACCGGCCTCAAGGGAGACCACTTTATCGGTAATTTCTATGTCGCTTTCGACCGCCATTTCAAGGATGAAGTCAAGGAGATTATGGAGCAGAAACATGTCTCCGAAGATGAGGCTAAGGAGCTCTCTCCACTTATGAAGGAAGCTCGCGAGATGCTCCGCAAGTGGGAGCAGGGCGACCCCGATGTGCGTGCCCTCTGGGAGAAAATGAACTCTTGGGTATATGCCGGTTTCGACGAAACGTATGCTCGCCTCGGCGTCTCGTTCGATAAGATTTATTATGAGTCGCAAACATATCTCGAGGGTAAGGAACTCGTGCTCAAGGGCCTTGAGGAGGGTAAGATGTATCGTAAGGAGGATGGTTCTGTCTGGGCTGACCTCACTCCCGAAGGCCTCGACCATAAGCTCTTGCTCCGCGCTGACGGCACTTCCGTATATATGACTCAGGATATCGGCACCGCCAAACTCCGTTATCGCGACTATCCCATCGATCGTATGATCTATGTCGTGGGCAATGAGCAGAATTATCACTTCCAGGTGCTCTCGATTTTGCTCGACCGCCTCGGCTTCAAGTGGGGCAAGGATCTGATGCATTTCTCCTACGGCATGGTCGAACTCCCCAATGGCAAGATGAAGTCGCGCGAAGGTACTGTCGTTGACGCCGATGATTTGATCGACACCATGATCTCTTCGGCTGCCGAGATGAGCGCCGAGCGTTTCGCCGATATGCCTGCCGAGGAGGCTGCCGAAGTGTCGCGCATCGTCGGCCTGGGTGCCCTGAAGTATTTCCTCCTCAAGGTGGATCCCCGCAAGAATATGCTCTTCAACCCCGAGGAGTCAATCGATTTCAACGGCAACACCGGCCCATTCATCCAGTATACCTACGCGCGTATCCGCTCTGTCCTCCGCAAGGCTCCCGAGTTCGACCCCATGGCTAATCCCGCCGGTGTCCCCAACGAGAAGGAGGCACAGCTCATCCGCAAGATCGACGACTTCCGCAACGTCGTGGCTGAGGCCGGCAAGAATTGCTCTCCCGCTCTTATCGCCAACTATGCCTACGCTCTCGCCAAGGAGTTCAATCAGTTCTATCACGACTATTCGATCCTCCGCGAAGAGGATGCCGATGTTCGCGCTCAGCGCCTGCTGATCTGCTGGGTTACCGCCCGCACTCTCCGCGACGCCATGTCCCTGCTCGGCATCGAAATGCCCGAACGTATGTAAGTTTGGCACACTTTTTGCTATTCAACTATTCAATACGATAAATTTTTTAAATAAACTTTTTTACTATGAACTATAATCCTCAAAACATGAACAATGTTACTCCCCCTTATTATGGCGGAGGTTATGTCAGCGTCGCTTCGCAGACCAATGCTGTGATGAAGCGCGTCTACCTGCGTATGACCATTGGCTTGCTCGTGTCTGCTTTCGTCGCTCTCGGTGTGGCAAGCAGCCCGACTTTCATAAACATCCTCTATGGAAATTCTATCGTCTATTGGGGTATGTTTATCGCCATGTTTATTATGGCATTTACCATCCCTGCGGCTATGAATAAGTTGTCGAATGGTGCGATGATCGGCCTCTTTGTGCTCTTCGCTGCCCTGATGGGGGCTTCCCTTTCGTCGATATTCCTGGTCTATAGCCTCGGTTCGATCACTTCGACTTTCTTCATCACTGCCGGTACGTTTGGCGCTATGTCCGCCTACGGCTATTTCACCAAGACCGACCTTACGAAGTTCGGCTCGTTCCTCTTTATGGCGCTGATCGGTCTGATCATCGCTTCGGTGGTCAACATCTTCTTGAAGTCTGGCACTATGATGTGGATCGTTTCGTTCGTCGGCGTGCTCATCTTTGTGGGCCTTACCGCCTACGACACTCAGCAGGTGAAGCATCTTGCCGCTGCCAATCTCGACCCTGCCCTCACCGATAAGTTGGCTACTATCGGTGCCTTGAACCTCTATCTTGATTTCATCAACCTCTTCCTCTATTTGCTCCGCTTCTTGGGTGCAAGCAGAGACTAATCCTAATAGATTATGGATGATTTGAAAGACAAGATCATTGATGCCATCGATGAGTATCTCGAGGCTACCGAGGCTTGGAATGATGCTCTTCTTGCCATCGATACCGCCACCGAAGAAGTCTTCCTCATCGAAGAAGAGGAGGCTGATGATGATGCCGATGCCGATCTCTACGACATCATGGATTTCATCGAGATGACCCCGGATGGGGAGTGGATCCGCGATGACGAAGCCATCGACAGTGTCGTAGAAGATTACGAGTAAATCCATTTCCGTCCCACATCAAGAAAATTAACTCACAATCTTATACAAAAAGAGAGCGCATCTTCGCGGATGCGCTCTCTTTTACGTTATGTTTGTTGGAGATTAGTCGTTGTTGTGCTTGAAGGTGCGTTGGCCACCTTGACGCGGGCCGCGGTCGCTACCCTGGCGGGGTCCGCGATCGCCATCGCGACGAGGACGGGGTCCACGGTCGCCACCCTCACGACGAGGACGAGATTCTCTCTCTACATAGCCCTCGGGCTTGGGTGTCAATACTCGCATCGACAGACGATATTTGCCGGTCTTCTTGTCGATCTCGATGAGCTTGACATTCACCTTGTCGCCCTCTTTCAGACCGCTCGCTTCCATGTTCTCAAGACGATCCCAAGAGATCTCGCTGATGTGGAGAAGTCCGTCGCGACCCGGCATAAACTCTACGAATGCACCGAAGTCGAGGATCGAACGAACTGTGCCTTCATACACCTCTCCCTCTTCGGGTTGTGCCACGATTGCTTTGATCTTGGCGAGAGCTGCATCGATGCTTGCTTTGTCTTTCGATGCGATCTCTACGCGGCCGATACCCAGCTTCTCATCTTCGTCGATAGAGATAGTTGCGCCGGTCTCTTCCTGGATGCCCTGGATCACCTTACCCTGCGGACCGATCACCGCACCGATCATATCCTTAGGTATCTCGATAGTGATCAGACGTGGCACGTGAGGCTTGTAGTCCTCGCGAGGTGCCGGAATAGTCTCGTTGATGATGTTCAGGATGTGGAGACGACCGTCGCGTGCCTGGTTGAGTGCACGCTCCAATACTTCATAGCTCAAGCCGTCGCACTTGATATCCATCTGTGTGGCGGTGATACCCTTGGTCGTACCGGTCACCTTGAAGTCCATATCGCCCAAGTGGTCTTCGTCACCCAGGATGTCGGAGAGGATGGCATATTTCACATTACCCTTGTCGGAGATAAGACCCATTGCCACGCCGGCTACGGGACGCTTCATCTTCACACCGGCATCGAGCAGCGACAATGTGCCGCCACACACGGTAGCCATCGACGACGAACCGTTAGATTCGAGAATGTCGGATACTACACGGCAGGTGTAGGGGAAATTGTCGGGGAACATGCGCTTCAATGCGCGGTGTGCCAAGTTGCCATGGCCGATCTCGCGACGTCCTACGCCACGCTGTGGACGTGCCTCGCCTGTGCTGAAGGGTGGGAAGTTATAGTGGAGCAAGAATCGCTCTTTGCTCTGGTTCAATACATCGTCCACGATCTTCTCGTCGAGTGTGGTGCCCAGAGTTGTAGTCACCAATGCCTGTGTCTCACCGCGTGTGAACACGGCTGCTCCGTGAGGCCCGGGAAGGTAGTCCACCTCACACCAGATGGGACGTATCTCGGTGGTCTTACGGCCATCCAAGCGGATACCCTCGTCGAGAACGCAACGACGCATTGCCTCTTTCTCGACATCATGATAATAACGCTTCACCATCGCTGTGCGCTGGTCGGCAGTATATTTCTCCAAGTCAGCCTCGGTCATCTCCGGAAGCTGCTCGATATATTCTTCGCAGATCTTGTCAAACTGCTCGGCACGCCAATGCTTGTCGGGGGTGCCGGTGCGGGCGATGGCGTAGGCCTTGTCATAGCACTTGTCGTGCACATCCTTGCGGAGGTCTTCGTCGTTGATCTCATGGCAGTAGACACGCTTGGTCTCTTTGCCTGCCTCTTTCATAAGCTCGATCTGTGCCACACAATGCTTCTTGATCTCGGCGTGTGCCACCTTGAGAGCCTCGAGAAGTTCGGCTTCCGACACTTCGTTCATCTCACCTTCGACCATCATAATGTTGTCGTAAGTGGCGCCGACCATCAGCTCGATGTCTGCCTCTTCGATCTGCTCGAAGGTGGGGTTGATCACCCATTCGCCACCTACACGTGCCACTCTCACCTCGGAGATCGGACCGTTGAAGGGTATGTCACTACATGCCAAGGCGGCTGATGCGGCGATTCCTGCCAAGGCATCGGGTGCATCATGCTCGTCGGCTGAGAATAATATCACGTTGACAAATGTGTCGGCATGATAATCTTCAGGAAATAAGGGTCGCAATACGCGGTCCACCAGGCGAGATGTCAAAATCTCATAGTCGCTGGCGCGCCCTTCTCTCTTCTGGAATCCACCGGGATACCTACCAATCGAGGCATACTTCTCTTTGTACTCTACTGTGAGGGGCATAAAGTCTACTCCCTCGCCGGCCTCCTGGGCCGAACATACGGTCGCAAGCAACATCGTGTTGCCCATGCGGACCTCTACCGCTCCATCTGCCTGCTTGGCGAGCTTGCCTGTCTCTATGGTGATCTCTCTCCCATCGGGCAAGGTGATGGTTTTCTTTACTGGTTGTAACATAAATTTCGTTATTGTTTTCTTCGCTGCTTGTTTTTTAGGTTGGTAACGCCCGGTTTTGTCATCCTTTGGGACATCCGTCTCGATTACGGTTCCGTCTTAAAGCATAATATCTCGCAAATTTACAAATTAAATTCCATTTCCCACCCCTTTTTTAACAAATAATTGCTAATTTTGTAAAAAATAACCTTAGAGCGCGTTCCTTAAATTTTTGGGGCCGTAGGGGTCGTAGCCTTGAGTCGA
>JBJEDL010000096.1:5813-14544 GCA_051872035.1 Lepagella sp. | reverse complement strand
CAACGGATAGAATAGAAGTTTCCTAAACTTTAGATAGGGGTTCGATTCCCCTCGGAGGTACATCGAAAAGCACTACAATTCGTTCGGTTCGGGCATAAAAAGATGCCTTGGCCGGAGGTATGGTGGTGCACAAAGTTGTGAAAAAAGTTGGTAAATCGCGTAAAACTACGTAATTTTGTAAGTTTTTCACACCCTCCTCATCGAGGGATATGAACAAAAACCGGATTTCGCCCTCGGGCGGAGCCATAAAAACTGACAAAATTGGGAAAGGATCGGACATACGAAATAGATCTTCTGTCGCTCGGCGAGGGGCAGAAGCATCATTATAGTTACAAGATAGCGAAGGCCTTCTTCGAGGATCGCGAGAACAGCGACATACTGGGCTCGGATGTCGAGGTGGAGTTTGACATAGAGAATCATCATGGCAACTACCATCTATACTTCCAATTCCGGGGTACACTCGAAGTGGCATGCGATCGTTGTTTGGATCCGGTGGCAGAAGAAGTCGATTCGGAATATGAGATGACGATCAGATATGGCGAAGAGTATGACGACAGCATGGACGACCTGGTGGTGATCCCACAGAGTTGGAGTCGCTACGACGTGTCGAGCGCCATCTACGATTCGCTCTTGCTGAGCCTGCCGATGAGGTGTGTGCACCCCGAAGGGGAATGCAACAGCAGCATGGCAGCCAAGCTCCGCGAGCATGAAGCCGACCTATCTTACGACGAAAATTAAGAGAGAATTAACAACGAATAAATAAAAACTTAAAACATAAAAGAAAATGGCACATCCTAAACGCAGACAATCGCACACCCGTACAGCGAAACGCCGCACTCATGACAAGGCGCTCATCCCGACAATCGTCCTCTGCCCCAACTGCGGCGCATGGCACGTTTACCACACCGTATGTGGCGAATGTGGCTACTATCGCGGCAAACAGCTGATCGAGAAGGCAGCAGAGTAATCAATCCGACAGGTCTCTCCCACTCGATAGAGCCTGTTTTCATGAGAAGTAAACGAGTCTGTTTCAAGAATTAGAGAAGAAAAATATGCCAAACGCCAAAATTAGCGGCATCGCTTCATACGTGCCCGAAGATATCCTCGACAACGAGATGTTGTCAAAGATGGTCGATACCAACGATGAGTGGATCACCACTCGCGTAGGCATCAAGCAACGCCGCATCCTTAAAGACCCCTCAAAAGCTTCAAGTTTCTTAGGCTCTATGGCCGTAGAGAAACTCCTCGAGGAGACCGGAACCGCCAAGGAGGATGTCGATCTGCTCATCTGCGCTACATCCAACCCTGATTATCGTTTCCCCTCCACCGCATCTGTTATAGTCCATGAGGTCGGATTGACTAAGGCATACGGTTATGATGTGCAGGCTGCTTGCGCCGGGTTCATCGTTACCCTCCAAGACGCTCGTGCTTACATCACTTCCGGCATGTTCAAAAAGATCGTCGTGGTCGCTGCTGAGAAAATGTCAAGTATGGTCGATTATCAAGATCGCGCCACTTGTCCCCTCTTCGGCGATGGCGCCGCCGCCGTTCTGGTCGAACCCACCGATGAGCCCGTGGGCGTAATCGATGGCGAAGTCCATGTCGACGGTTCAGGCTTGCACAACCTCTATATGAAGGCCGGCGGTTCGGCTAAACCCGCTTCTCAAGAAACTATCGATGCTCGTGAACACTATATCTATCAGGAAGGGCGCGTCGTTTACAAAAACGCTGTCACCGATATGCTCAATTCTTCGCTCTCGGTGATGGAGCGTAACAACCTCTCTGTCGATGATCTCGACTGGTTCGTCCCTCATCAGGCTAACCTCCGTATCATCGAGGCTGTCGGTAGCCGTATCAAGATCCCCGAGGAGAAGGTGCTCGTGAATATCCAGCATTATGGTAATACTTCCGCTGCATCTATCCCCCTCTGTCTCGACGAGTATAAACATAAGCTCAAGAAGGGTGACAAAATCGTGATGACCGCTTTCGGCGCCGGTTTCACCTGGGGAGCTATGTATCTGGTCTGGGGCATCGATCCCAAATAATCCGCTACCCGCCATCTACGGGGCACATAGCGTAAAACTTATTGAAGGGTGTGTCAATTCGTTATAGCTTGACACACCCTTTTTCAACTTTTGTAAGCTTCTCATCCTCACCCTCTTAACCCATTTCTCCATCATCCCCTCCATTCTCTCCATCATGTTATTATGATCACAAACGAAAATCCTCTACCACCCGACGATCTGACCACCCTCAGCCCCAACCATAAAGCGGGATTCGTAAATATCGTCGGCAATCCCAATGTCGGCAAGTCCACCCTGATGAATCATCTCGTCGGGGAGCGCCTCTCCATCATCACTCAGAAGGCGCAGACCACGCGCCATCGCATCATGGGCATCGTCAACACTCCCGACTATCAGATCGTCTATTCCGACACCCCCGGAGTGCTTAAACCCAAGTACAAACTCCAGGAGTCGATGCTCGACTTCTCTGAGGGAGCTCTGACCGACGCCGACATCTTGATCTATGTCACCGACGTGGTGGAAGACCCCGAAAAGAATAGCGATTTCCTCGACCGCGTGGCGCGCGAGAAGATCCCTACTCTATTAGTGATCAATAAGATCGACCTTCTCCACTCCCAAGAAGAGCTCGAGAAGATCGTCGAATCTTGGCGCCTGCGACTCCCGGCAGCTGAGATCTACCCCACCTGTGCCCTGCAGCGTTTTAATGTCGACAACCTCAAGAGTCGCATCGTCGACCTCCTCCCCCTGTCCCCTCCATTCTTTGGCAAGGATGCCCTGACCGACAAGCCGGCTCGCTTCTTCGTCACCGAAATCATCCGCGAGAAGATGCTCCTGATGTATGACAAGGAGATCCCCTACAGCGCCGAAGTGCTCGTCGAAAAGTTTGACGAGTCTGACGATTCGATCCTCATCATGGCGGTGATATATGTGGAGCGAGACTCGCAGAAGGGAATAGTCATCGGCCATGGCGGCAAGAAGATAAAGCAACTCGGCATCAGCGCCCGCGCCGATATCGAGAAATTCTTCGACAAGCGCATCGACCTGCGACTCTTGGTCAAAGTAGAAAAAGATTGGCGAAATCGCGACAACAAGCTGCGCGAGTTCGGTTATAAGGAATAAAAGCAATGAGTAAATTAATAGCAATAGTAGGGCGACCCAATGTAGGGAAATCGACCCTCTTCAATCGTCTCACACAGACTCGCAGTGCCATCGTCAATGACACTGCCGGCACCACACGCGACCGCCAATATGGCAAGGTCGACTGGGAGGGCCGCGAGTTCTCTATCGTCGACACCGGCGGCTGGGTGGTCAACTCAGATGATATCTTCGAAGAGGAGATCAATAAGCAAGTGCATATCGCCATCGAAGAGGCTGATGTCATCCTCTTCGTAGTCGATTCGACCACCGGCATCACCGACCTCGACGACAAGGTGGCTGCCATCTTGCGCCGCTCGAAGAAGCCGGTGATCGTCGTTGCCAACAAGGATGACGTCGGCGATGCCCATTTCAACGCCGCCGAGTTCTACGCCTTCGGCCTTGGCACTCCCATCGAAGTCTCTTCTGCCAATGGCTCCGGCACCGGCGACCTCCTCGACGTTATCCTCAAGGAGATGCCCGACACCCCCGACCTGGAAGAAACCACCGAAGATATCGCCAAGTTCGCGATCGTCGGCCGTCCCAACGCCGGAAAATCATCGCTGATCAATGCATTCATCGGCGAAGAACGACACATCGTCACCGATATCGCCGGCACCACTCGCGATTCGATCTATCATAAGTATAATAAGTTCGGATTCGACTTCTATCTGGTCGACACCGCCGGCATCCGCAAGAAGCAGAAGGTCAATGAGGATATCGAGTATTATTCGGTGATCCGTTCGATCCGCGCCATCGAGGCCTCAGATGTCTGCATCCTGATGATCGACGCCACTCGCGGCATCGAGTCACAAGATGCCAACATCTTCAGCCTCATCCAGCGCAACCGCAAGGGCCTCGTGGTCTGTGTCAATAAGTGGGACCTCGTGGCCGACCGCTCGCAGACTGCCCAGCAACGATATATCGATGCCATCCGCAGCCGGTTCGCCCCATTCACCGATTTCCCCATCATCTTCACTTCGGCGCTCACCAAGCAACGCATATACAACGTGCTCGAGACTGCCGCCAAGGTCTACGAAAACCGCCGCCGGCTCATACCCACCTCGCAGCTCAACACCTATATGCTCGAGCAGATAGCCATAACTCCCCCTCCCAGCAATAAGGGTAAGTTCGTCAAAATCAAGTATATCACCATGCTCAAGGAGTCGATCATCCCCACCTTCGTCTTCTTCTGCAACCTCCCCCAATGGGTCAAGGAGCCTTATCGACGCTTCTTGGAAAATAAGATTCGCGAGAAGTGGGACTTCCACGGAACTCCCATCCAGATTTTCATGCGCGAAAAGTAAGAGCATTATAATAATCTCTAATACAATAGAGGGCTGCCCCGGAGATGGAGCAGCCCTCTATTGTATTATGTATCGCCGATCACTCTGCGATGAGCAGGAAGTGATTGCGTTTACCCTTCTGGATGTGGATATACTTGCCATTGAGCAGGACGGAGGCATCGAGCGAGCCGGTCGGATCGGCATACTTCTCCTTGTTGACACTCAGCGCACCCTGTTGGATCATCTTGCGAGCCTCACCCTTGGATGAGAACACCTGAGCCTTCACCGCCAAGAGGTCGAGCACCGGCACACCGGCCTCGAGTTCAGCCTTGGAGATGGTGAAGGTGGGCACACCCTCGAAGATGTCGAGAAGTGTACGCTCGTCGAGATGGTGGAGAGCCTCGGCTGTGTTATTGCCGAAGAGGATCGAAGAGGCCTCGGCAGCCGCCTCAAAATCCTTCTCACTATGCACCATAACGGTAAGCTCCTTGGCGAGACGCTTCTGCATCGGACGCTTGCCGGGATCTTCGGCATGCTCGCGAGCGAGGGCCTCGATCTCCTCCTGCGACAGGAAGGTGAAGATCTTGAGATACTTCTCCGCGTCGGCATCCGAGACATTGAGCCAGAACTGGTAGAACTTATAGGGAGACGTACGCTCCGGGTCGAGCCATACGTTGCCACTCTCGGTCTTGCCGAACTTGCCACCATCAGCCTTAGTGATCAGCGGGCAAGTCAAGGCGTATGCCTCGCCGCCAAGCTTACGGCGGATCAACTCGGTGCCGGTGGTGATATTACCCCACTGATCGGAGCCGCCAAGCTGAAGTTTGCAGTTCTTCTCCTTATATAAGGTGTAGAAGTCGAAGCCCTGGAGGAGCTGGTAGGTAAACTCGGTGAAGCTCAGACCATCGCGAGCCTCGCCATTGAGGCGCTTCTGCACGGAGTCCTTGGCCATCATATAGTTCACGGTGATATGCTTGCCGATCTCGCGAGCAAACTCAAGGAAGGTCACATCCTTGGTCCAGTCATAATTATTTACCAATTCGGCACGGTTGGGGGCATCGCTCTCGAAGTCGAGGAACTTGGAGAGTTGCTTCTTGATGGCCTCCTGGTTGTGGCGAAGTGTAGCCTCATCGAGGAGGTTGCGCTCTGCCGACTTGCCGGAGGGGTCACCGATCATGCCGGTGGCGCCGCCGATCAGAGCTAAAGGCTTATGACCGCAACGCTGGAAGTGACGGAGCATCATCACGCCGCAGAGGTGGCCGATATGTAGAGAATCTGCCGTAGGGTCGATGCCCAAGTAGGCAGTAGTCATCTCCTTCTTCAGTTGTTCGTCTGTGCCGGGCATAATGCTATGCACCATGCCGCGCCAGGTAAGTTCTTGTAAAAAATCCATATAGTCTATCTTTTTATGTTTAGACAATAAAGTTAAGTAATTTCCTAAAATTAAGCAAATTTATAAAATCGCCGATCCTCTCTGCACTTATCAGCGAGGGTCGTAGATATAGCGGAACAGGGACTCGCCGACAGCCTTTAGAGTGGCGGGGTCGATATTATCGAGGTTATCGCTCAGGGTGTGCCAAGTTGGGCAGAAACCGGAGTCGCGATAGTCGATGATATCGATGGCGGGGATGCCGACATTGATCAGTTCGACATGGTCGTCGGTGACAGCGCTTCCCATGCGCGCCGGGAAGAGGGAGCCATGACCTGCCGCAGCGGCGGCACGACGGAAAGCATCATCGATCAGAGGCGCCGCCTGGCGCGAGAAATACTCCGCCGGGAAGATCGCACCCTTGCCACCCACCATGTCGAGAAGGATGGCTCGCGAGGGACGATAATCAGGCTTGATCGGATGGGTGGCGAAATACTTCGTGCCCAATGCCCAGCTCTCCTCATCATTTTCAGCGCCATAATCTTCGGCATCGACCAAGAGGATATCTATGCCAATCTCCGGATTTTGACGAGCGATGGCACGAGCCGTCTCCAAGAGCACTGCCACGCCGCTGGCACCATCATTGGCGCCATCGATCGGCTTGGAATGATTGGCAGGATCGGGATCCTGATCCGCCCAAGGGCGAGTGTCGAAATGCGCCAAGAGCAGAAGGCGATCATCGAGATCGGGATTATAACTTCCCATGATGTTGACAGCATGGAGCAGAGTGCCATCGTAGGCGGTAAGGTCGCAAGGCTGGAGAGTCACCTCAGCGCCATGACGCCGCAACTCGGCGGAAAGCCAATCGATGGCGGCACGATGTGCCGACGTGTTCGGAACACGCGGCCCCAGCTCCACCTGATGGCGAAGATAACTCATGGCGCTATCGACATCAAACTGCGGTATCGACACCTCCACCGACGCCGGATCTGCCGCCGAGGCACTGTCCGAACCCGATGCCTTGCCTGTCGAACCGCATGCCGACAGAAGAAAAACACCCATAAAAATAGATATACAATTTCTCATGACTGCAAAATTACAAAAAAATAGTTAAAAATAATAGTCCAAAAAACATTAGCAAAGATATTAGAACACACCTTCTGGTGGCAAACGTCATCAAAAAACTACAAAGACGAAGAAAAATGTTATAAAATTTGATATCTCAGATTTTTTTTGTGCAAATTATTTGTTAAATTTGCAGTCTGAAACAAGTGTATTAGACAAAGACTAAACAGAGAATACACAATAGAAAGAAAAAAAATAAGTTTAACCCTAATAAACATTTAAAAACTAAAAAGTAATGACAAAGATTGGTATTAACGGATTTGGCCGTATCGGTCGCTTCGTTTTCCGTGCTTCTACTAAGAGAGACGACATTGAGGTTGTAGCAATCAACGACCTTCTCCCTGTTGACTACATGGCATACATGCTGAAGTATGACACAATGCATGGCCGCTTCGAAGGTGAAGTATCCTACGATCTCGACAAGAGCCTCCTCATCGTAAACGGTAAGGAAATCAAAGTATCTGCTTGCCGCGATCCCAAAGAGATCGGCTGGGGCGAGAAGGGTGCCGAATACGTAGTTGAATCTACTGGTCTTTTCCTCACCAAAGAGAAAGCACAGGGTCACATCGAGGCCGGTGCAAAGTATGTAGTGATGTCTGCTCCTTCCAAGGACGACACCCCTATGTTCGTATGCGGTGTTAACGAGAACACCTACGCCGGTCAGCAGTTCGTATCTAACGCATCTTGCACCACCAACTGCTTGGCTCCTATCGCCAAGGTGCTCCACGACAAATTCGGCATCGTTGAGGGCCTTATGACTACAGTTCACTCTACTACAGCTACTCAGAAGACTGTCGACGGTCCCTCTATGAAGGACTGGCGTGGTGGCCGCGCTGCTGCCGGCAACATCATCCCCTCTTCTACAGGTGCTGCTAAGGCTGTGGGCAAAGTTATCCCCGAACTCAACGGCAAACTCACCGGTATCTCTATGCGTGTCCCCACTCTCGACGTATCGGTTGTTGACTTGACTGTCAACCTCGAGAAGCCCGCTACTAAAGAGGCTATCTGCGCTGCTATGAAGGAAGCTTCTGAGACATACCTCAAGGGTGTGCTCGGTTACACTGAAGACGCTGTCGTTTCTTCTGACTTCCTCGGCTGCACGCTGACTTCTATCTTCGACGCTAACGCCGGTGTTTATTTGACCGACAAGTTCGTCAAGGTAATCTCTTGGTATGACAATGAGATCGGCTACTCCAACAAGGTGCTCGACCTCATCGCTCACATGAAGAAAGTAAACGGCTAATAACCTTTGGTCAGAACCCAACCAAAAGGAGGATGCGATGCATCCTCCTTTTTTCATACCCCACCCCACCCAAAAACGCAAAAAGTGTAATTTTACAACCCTCAAAAACTCGAAAAAGTGTAATTTTACAACCCCCAAAAACAAGAAAAAGTGTAATTTCACAACCCCCAAAAACAAGAAAAAGTGTAATTTTACCCCCATCGAAATCAACTGCATCTTCTAATCCCCCCGACCCCTCTCAACCCCGACCATATCAAAAAAAACACAGAAAATCCATTTACCTCTTTAACTTTTTGGTATAAAAAACTGACAAAGGAATCTTTCTTGCCCTAAAACTTTTCCAGCCAGTCTGATTTTGGGGAGTAGCATAAAATCTTTTGTAACTTTGCGCTTGGACTGAATGTGTCAGTCTCAAATGATTTTTTGGGTCAGGTGACTTCATTTTTCGTGTTGATTTTACTGTTTTTTTCTTTTAAATATACGAAAAATTTGTCACTTGACCAAATTTTAAGACATTTATTTTACTGAAAATGAGACAAATACACCTTTG
>JBJEDL010000096.1:0-5713 GCA_051872035.1 Lepagella sp. | reverse complement strand
ATTTTACTGAAAATGAGACAAATACACCTTTGCGAACAAAGTTTTTTAAAGACCAATAGATCCTGCTAAAATTATGAAGTGGGTGGCTGTTGTATACCCTAAACCAGTGTATACGCCCGCGTAAAATAACACATTCTTTGAGAATCCAAAGTGATTTTAAATGAAAGAGCCGTGACTCCAAAATTAATAATTTTTTGTCATATTGAGAAAATATGACAAATAATAATTAAATTTGCACCGTCATCTGAGGTCTACAGGCTTAAGTGCCTTCACCTCAGACACACTTTGTGAAACGCTACCAATCATTCACCATATAGCTAATAACATACTACCACACAGAGATGCAGTTGCCAAACAAATTGGTAGTGGAGGAAGTAAAGATCAAGAATCTTTCAAAAAAATCCAGCAAATTCTTCTCAACTTTAAGGCAAGTATGAGAGATTTCATTGACAGCGTGGAGATTGAGCGACTTAACCCGGTAATACACGTTGATACCGCCAAAAGTTTCAAACGTGTAGAAGATGATTGGCTTCTGGATGGGGATTCGATTGATGGTGAAGAAATTCAGTACATTTTCACACTACCGGATCTTATAATATCCCAATTTCGCAACCTCGCATACTACTCAAAAAAGATTGTTTCTGATACGATTGAGGGCAAGGCACCTTTGATGTTTTGGAATAATTCTGTGGCTGCTTCACACTTTGATAATCAGAACAATATATAAATGCATGGATCTAATATACGAATTGAGAAAAAGCTATAATACTCCCTAAAAATCGAACCGGACAGGAATGCAAGAATAACCTTATAAACATGTTGTATAAATATGGGCAACAATTCAATATGGCTTGAGGACTTCATAATACCCTTGATCGGGCAAATTCGATAGACAATCCAACTTCAGTAGTCAATGACCTAAGGAAAGGAATAAGAGGATTTATTGAATACTATAACCATCAAAGACACCTTCAAGGTATCGATGGAAAGGTGCCATGGGATCTGTTCCTTGCCTCAGCGTAAAAGAAGAATTTGGCAGTCTAAAGAAAAATCGTTAACTTTGCCCTACCCCAAAGAAGACAACGGCGAGCTTTAAACTGCTTGTACTTGCCTTAAAACTGTTCCCGCCGGTTCTTTTTTTGGAGAGTAGCATACTGGACAGATATATAAACACATTAAACGATTGGGATTAAATATGAAATTCCTTAAATCTATATTCAGAGGGCTTTTTACGGGAGAAATATCTTCTCTTCAAAAGCAGATTCAGTCAAAGCAGAAAGAATTGGCTGAATCTATAGCGACCATAAATAATATCAGGCATGAGAAGGAGCAATTAGCCTCCCGAATAGACTCCTTTAATCAGAATATTAATGATTTAAATAATCGGGTGAATAGTCTTCGGAGCACAATCTCGGCTAAGGACACTGAATTATCGGCTAAGAATCAGAGGATAAATACTCTGGAGCATAGACTATCCGAGAAACAGTCAGAATCTGACAGTCATAGTGATAGCATTAGGGAGTATTGTCGGCAAATTGATAGTCTTGAGTCGGCAAAGAGTGAGTTAGAACGACTTAATAAAAACCAGAAACAGCTGATTGAAGATAATAAAGCTTTGACATCTCAGTTAGAGAATAGTTTAAGATCAGCAACAGCACAAATAGAGCATCTAAACTCTGATAAGTCAGTTCTTAAAGTCAAGGTACAAGAATTGACTAAGCAGTTAAGTGAAATCCAGATAATGTCCGTCGAAGACAAGAGAGCATTGAACGAAAAATCAGATATTCTACTCTCTAAGGAGGTTGAGTTGACTAGATTAAAAGATTCCAGCAAATCTCTTGAAGAAGAGCTGAAGAGGTTGACAAATTTGTTGTCTGAAAGCAATGGGCAGGTTGAGATTCTTACATCAAGAAATGAGATGTTGGAGGCTGACAAGAAAGACTTAAAGATTAAGCTTAATGAACTCCAGAATAAACCCGTAGATGAAGAATTACTTAATGCCCTTAGAAATGATGTAAAACAAAAGCAAAAGACAATATCAGATCTTGAATCAACAATTCAACATCTAAATGAAGAGCTCTGTTCGATTCGCATTAACAAGAGTGATTTGGATAATCTTCTCGACGAGAAGATTAGGGTGTGTGAGGATTTGAAGAATGAATTGCAATCTATCTCCGCACAATATGAATCAGTCCAGGGTACAGATAGAGCTCTTATGCAAGCTGATAAGCGGATTGCAGAACTGGAAAACACATTAAAAAATGTACCTACTCTAAATGAGCTGATTGAACGTGACAATGAAATCGAAAGACTTAAATCTAAGGTTCGGGAATATGAGATTAAAATAGCTAAATTAACGGCTTCTACACACGATGAACATGAACAAAACCCTATTCAGACAGAAGGATCACCTTTCGTTAAATCATCTGAATTCCCAAGTCGTACTGCTCAACGCGATTCACAGGCGCCAAAGCCTCGGTATAGGAAACTTCATTTCCCGTATCGTCAAAAACCGGTTGCTCCTTCAAAAAATGTAGTCACTGTTGATTTTCCTGTAATTGAAAATGATAATGTCTACTCTCAGACGGCCAGACTGATTGACAGGGTTTTTAATCATCGCTCAAACTCTTTCATTACTGCCAACGATATATTCCTTCACAAGTCTGTAGAAGAAATATCTCGAATGAGATTTGAACTCGAAGAAGCATCGAGAACTGGAATCCCTTACCTGACTTGCCCATGTTGTGGCAATATGGTAAAGATTTCAAGTCGTAGTGTCGGATTTGGATTAAAAAGCAAAGAAGTCCAATTCTTTACTCATGCGGTAAAGAATATTCCTTGTGATCTTAAAAGAGACAATTCCTATACTATGACTATTGATGATGGAGACAACAGGGAGAACGATTTTTCATATCTGAAAGAATTGCGGAATCTACTGGCCAACTCTTTAAGAACAGAACTTAGCCAAAATAAGGGGTTGTCGAATGTGGAGGATAGTGTGTATATAAACTCAGATGAGTTGCCCATAATGAAAAGGCGACTTGCTAATGTAACGGCACGATACAATGATATAGATGTAGTGTTTGAGCTGGTTACTCCAACTACCCATGTGGCTCGCGTACATGACAGAGATATTTTCTATCTGATTAACCACAGACAAGTATTTTGGATATTTGGTCTTGAGTCAATTGTCGATTACAATGAATTGAGACGGTCAGTTTCAAAGGATATATTCTTCACAAATAAGCGAAACGTATTTGTATTCGACCTTGAAGCTCAGGAAGAATCGAAACGACGAGGAGAATTGATGCTTAAGTGTAACTGGCTTGACGAAGACGGTGGCTGGTATTATCAGATTGAAAAGAATGGTAAAAACGGCATTCTTATTTCACTCGATCAGATACATTTTGAACAAGACAGTTGCCGACCTTATTTTTATGATGCTGATGAGCCGTTTTATCTTAAGCATCCAACAGCTGAACGTCCTCTTATACTATCGAGGGAGAAATTAAAACAGGACATTATTGAAGCCTGGAACTACGAACAACAACGTACCCGAGCCATTGAGTGCATGAATAAAGATAATCGTGGCGTAGAAGCGTTTACCGATGGTGAAAAATGGGGCTTCAAATATGGAGATATCATCTTCATTGAACCTGTTTTTGATTCTAGACCTATTATGATGGGAGATTTTGCCAAGGTAGAAAAAGATGGTAAGTATGGTGTTGTCAACAGATTCGGCGACTATAGACTGCAACCAGATTACACTAAAGTAGTGTTGCTGCCTAATGGCTACATTTTGTATGTTTCTAAAGGTAACTGGTACTTGTTTGGCGTGATCGATCCACTGTCATCTTTTGCGGTGGAAGACGAGGTCGTTGTATCAACAATCTCAAAACAGGCATCGATCTATCACCTCATGATAAAGAAATATCTCTTTAAGGGTCAACAACCGGAAGAGTTCTATTTTGTCGGGAACAAGATATTCAAAAAGAATAACAGTTCTGGAAAGTGGAGCCTATGGCAGTCAAATGGAGAGAAAGTTACGGATATTTCTTGGGATAGTCTTGAAATCACTTCTGAAGATACAATTAAAGTGTCATTGAATGGGCGTACCCAGTTATTATCACTTGATGGAACTATCATTGAGGAACAGATATATAAATCCGAATCGAAACTGTCAAACGGATATTCGATTGTGGAATCTTTCGATGGTAATTGGGGTATTACTGATATTGATGGTATCGAAATAATTACACCCCAATATGACATCATAATTACAATTGATGAAAATTTCCTAAAAGTTCAAAAAGGAAATCACTGGGGTATTATTACCTCAACAGGACAAATAATCGCTGAATCAATCTATCATTCCGTTGATAGTTTTGACGGCAAATGCTTCGTAGTCACAAAATCTGATGAGACAAGAGGCTGGGGCTTTTTGTCTGGGAAAATAGACAATACCGGCAGACCTGTGTCCGAAGTTATTTCACAGACACAGAATGGTTACTTGATATCCAAATCCTTTGAGAAATTCGGATTAGAGAAAGATGGCGCCATCATTATCCCCTATATGTACGAAACTCTTTCTTATTGGGGAGAGGATAAGTATATTGCTCAAAGGAATAACAAATTTGGTATTATTGATAGCCATAATAAAGTTATGATAAACTTTGAGTATTCTTCTATTACTCCACTCAAAGCAGGAAAGAGCACTATCAAAAAAGGCTCTTTTCAACAGGAGATAGACAGTAATCTCAAGATAGTTGAAGATATTGTAATGAATCTTCAGGAAGGCTATAAAAAGGTTATGCTTGGAGGGAAATGGGGCATCCTTAATCCCAAAGGAGAGATAATGGTAGATTATCTATATGACGAGATATCTACTTTTAGAGGTCGCCTGGTTGGGATTATCAACGGTCGTCTTATCAAGTTGAATGCCTACTATCCATACCGTTTGGCTATGAAAGCAAAAAATCTTGGGATAATAGACTCAAGAGATTTGATTTATTCTGGAGGTGTGAAGTTTCAAAATCTTAAGAGACGTGACAATCCTCAAAAAGAGAAAGACATTACTATTGTTCTTCTGAATTGGACTTCGACAATGAAATATCCAATTGTTATTCCGTATGACAAAGTGAAACATAATATTCGTGCAAAACATGTAGATAAGCCCACAGACTTCTCAATTGGAGATACTTTTGAAGCAAAAGTAAAATCAATAATATCGGGGTATGGAACTGCAAAAGGGAGAAGAAAAGGTGTTGAAATCACATTAACAAATGGTATGAAATCATATGTATTCAAAAAAGATTTCAGCAGTTCCGAGGTTGATATTACTACCATAAATGTCGGAGTTAAATTAATGGTTACAAAACTCGGTTATGATGAAGAATTAGACCGTACCCAATGGAAAGTTAGAAGGATAGAATGAAGACTGTGCGAGAAACCATATCACTTACCAGAGTCCGAAGAACAGATGGTCAGTGATGAAGGTCAAGGTCAAATTTTATAAAAACCTTGATACTGGGATCTGGATACTGTTTCTTAGAGTGTGTCTAAGCGAAGGCACCAAAAAGGGACCTGTCTATTTGGACAAGTCCCGGGAAGTTTGTAGTTTTAGGTGACCAAACTTAAAATACAAACTAATGGATTTGACAAAAGTAAACGTCCCAAAAAGCGCTACGATTTACTAATCGGCTGAAAATTCAGC
>JBJEDL010000095.1:0-2992 GCA_051872035.1 Lepagella sp. | reverse complement strand
ATCGGCTGAATTTTCAGCCGATTAGTAAATCGTAGCGCTTTTTGGGACGTTTACTCTGCGAGCGACAAGACTCTCTTTTTATTGTCTACTGATTTGCCTGATTTACCTGAAGTCAGGACCGCATAGCAAAGATCAGTTACATCTGAGGTTAAAAAATACAAAAGCGTATCGCTCTACGAGCATCAACGTTTATTTTAATTGAACTACTGATGACTCTGATTTTCCGGATGTTGAGACTGCGTAGCAAAGAAGATCCGTGCAAATCCGTGTAAATCCGTGGTCAATTCAAAATAATCCGTGGTTTTATCGCAATAACTTACTATAGAGCGAAGCGATAAGACAGTTATAGGTCGTTGCCGCGAACAGCTTCGCTCGTTCTATAGAACCGTTTGACAGGCGGCATAGCCGCTCCTCATCGCCCACCAACTCCAATATCTTGGACGCCAGATCATCCACCGATTCTCGCTCGTGCAACAATCCGGTATCCGGCGTCACCACCTCCGGCAAACCTCCTGTGTTCGAAACCACCGGTACGACACCGCGAGCCATTCCCTCGATAGCAGTTAACCCGAACCCCTCGCTGCGTGATGGCATCAGCAAGATATCCATCTGATCATAATATCCTTCCAACTCATCCTGTCCCTTACGCCCCACGAACTCTACCTTCTCCTGAACGCCAAGCTCCTCAGCCGACTTCTCCATAAGTTGACGCAGTGTGCCATCACCCACGACAAGAAGCCGCACTCGGTCTGACGC
The DNA here is from genome assembly GCA_051872035.1 of Lepagella sp. GTDB lineage: Bacteria > Bacteroidota > Bacteroidia > Bacteroidales > Muribaculaceae > Lepagella. Next base: position 2,236 of record JBJEDL010000095.1, on the reverse strand, counting down.
TGAGCACACCCGGGCGAATGCCGGCACCACCAAATCCATCCCCTTGATCGACTCCAAACGGCTCACCACCCCGATAGTAATAGTCTTCCCATTTCGGCGTGAACGACCCTCCTCGCGTATCGAGATATAGTCGGGCAATGCATTATAGATGGTGAAATGATTCCCATATCGTGCGAGCGATGTTGACTCCTCATAGAGCGATGCTGATCCGAAGAATGATTTTTCGGCTCTCAGCGTGATGCACTGAAATGCTGTAAGCATGTGGCGTGCAAGCCACTTTACCAACTTTAGCCCTCCGTGGGAGTAAATATCTGCCGGGGTATGAGCAGTTGCCACTATTCGTTTAGCACCGAGCAAGCGGAGCAAAATTATTGGTACGCCACCGGGAGCCATATACTGGACATGCGTCACTTCGGGTCGGAACTCCTTCACTTGGCGACGCAACGCGGGCCACAGATGAGAGAGTGTAGCCTTTAGTCCTATAGGACGAACTCCGTTAGGAGAGAAGAGGATGATCTCTGCACCCGTGTGGCGATAGCGATCCACCATCACCGCAGAGTGTTCAAAATAACAAACCACGCGAACCCGGTGCCCGGCACGAATTAGTGCCTGCACCAGAGCCAACGTCTGAATCTCCGTTCCCCCGGTAAGCAAACAAGGGATACAAACCAATACTCTCATAAAAATTATATTATCTCTTGTACGGACGCGATATATCGCGTCCACATGCGGATGCCACCTGTTCGGTTATGCTGATTATTACGATGCTTGTTCTGACCGGCGTAGGCCGAGCATCATGCCGTAAAAGCCGAAAGGCATTGAGAAGGTCGCCATCGAGTAGTTGATCGTGTTGTCAGAGTAGCAACATACATAGACACCGATGATAGATGCCCCTGCCACTATTGCACAGATCTTGAGCGGTACACTCCGAGCCCTCCAATATGTCTTGAAGCAATCTACAAATATAAAGAATATGATAGATCCATACATTATCAATCCCACTAATCCATTGTCACACATCTGTTGGATAAAGTCGGAGTGGGGTACAGTCAACATGCCAAACTCTTCCGGATGTGCATACATATATGATTGAACTGCCCCTGTGCCGCTGCCGAAAATTTTGTTATCGTTATAGAAAAGTCGCTTCAATTCAGGCCACATAGTAGATCGATAGTTTGAATTGAAATTCTCTTCATCGATCGTTCCTTCCATAAAATCATCTACTGTCACTTTCTCCGGCTGGAAAAACATTTTTTCTTTAACTGCCGGAATATAGAATACGGATGCTATGCCCAATACTACTATAGCCGCCAGTACCGGCAATGATTTAACATGGTATTTTATAAAGAAAAATGCACCTAAAGCTACTACCGATCCCATCAATGATGTTCTGAATACCCAGATAACACATGGGAGGATAAAAATGATAGCCAGAATCAAATTTTTCTTTTTCTCTTTGGTGAAGAAGAACATACCCACCGAAAGTATCATCAAGGATATGTAGTGTATTGCAGTTGCTGTGCCATACCAGATAACACCGCGAAATACGAGGTAAGAAATATGACTGAATATCAAGATTATAGTTGTTACTCCGACTATCCTTGCCCATTTAGATGCTTTGAAGAATACTTCGGCATCTCTGACTGTGGCAGAGGCAAAGAGACATAGCAGTAATGGGAACAGGTATTTTAATATGACTCGAATGCCATATCCTGCCGATGGTGAGTATAAGAGCCCTATCGCCAGCCAAAGCATATATGCGATGTAGATCTTGATTGCGGGTGATTTGATAGGCGGCGTTGGGGCATAGCGGAGCCCTAAGATGAAGAAGAGCATCAGCACGCCGAGACGAACTGCCATCAGGTCGAAGCCGACATTAAGGGAGAAGGCGAGTAGGCCGGTGGAGAAGGTGAGCACCCAGAAGAGCTCGCCGCCGGTGTAGAGCACTTTCTGACCGGGGATCAGTTCACTTTTCAGTATCTTGCCATTGGAGATCAGGAAACGATATCCCACAATGGTGATAATCAAGAAATAAAGTATATTTAAGTATTGCATAAACGGTAATGATAATTAGGAATGAGGAGAGGGTGATAATTAGTAATGAGGAGATAGGAGATAGGAGATAGGAATTAACCACAGATTGAAGCGGATTTACATGGATTTTATTGCTACACCGCTCGGCATCAGGGTAATCAGGGGTATCAGTGGTTAAAATTAACGATGATGCTCGCAGAGC
>JBJEDL010000094.1:0-14784 GCA_051872035.1 Lepagella sp. | reverse complement strand
ATTTGAAGATCTAATAGAGAAACGAATTTTTCCCGATATCATTATTCACAGGTAGAGTAAAGTTACCAAAGTCTCGTATCCTTGGCCGCTTTTGATCACTTGCTTTCAGTCACATACGTGCGTATGCTCCTTTCAGCAAGTAATCAAAATCGACTCAAGGCTACGACCTCTACGACCCCAAAAATTTAAGGAACGCGCTCTAAAATCTTGTAACTTCGCATAGTCGACAACTGCAACATAACTGACTGGAAGATAGAAGAGGCATAGATTGGCGAAAAGTTGCAAAAACATGCCTGAAACAGTGGCGAAAAGTTGCAATATACACTTGCATATATTGGCGAAAAGTTGTAAATTAGCGCCGTAAATATTGGCGAAAAGTTGCAATACTACTCATAAAAGTGTGGCGAAAAGTTGTAAAACCACGCCTTATACAGTGGCAAAAAGTTGCAAACCACTCTTATAATATCCTATATATCAGATATGTTACGACGGAAAATATCAGAGCAGCTCAAAAGATGGTATCAGACAGGGCGAAGTAAAGCACCATTGGTATTCGGAGCAAGGCAAGTAGGGAAGACTACTGCTGTGCGCGAATTTGCACGCACCCATTATCAACACTATGTAGAGGTGAACTTCGTAAAACACCCCTTGGCGATGCAAGCATTTGATGGAGATCTAACCACCCAAGGCATAGTGACAAACCTCTCAGCAATGGGTTTCGGTCCATTTGTAGAGGGGAAAACACTCGTTTTCTTTGACGAAATCCAAGAATGTCCCAAAGCGAGGACAGCCATCAAATTTCTGGTTGAAGAGCATATTTACGACTTTATAGAATCCGGTTCATTGCTCGGCATTAACTACAAGTCAGCAACCTCCTATCCCGTAGGATATGAAGAGAGGTATGATGTATATCCGCTTGATTTCGAAGAATTTCTTTGGGCTAAAGGAGTCGGCACAGATGTTATTGAGGTATTAAAAACATCCTATCGGACTCTTACAGCCGTGCCGGACTTTATCCATAATCAAATCAGTCGATACTACAGGGAATATCTTGTGGTGGGAGGGATGCCTGAAGCAGTACAAAGATTTGTCACCAATCCCGATTTCAATGAAGTTGTCAAAATCCAGCGTTCGATTATGACATCCTACAGAGCAGATATAACTCATTATGCCGAAAGGCAAGCCCCCTTGGTGAAGCGAGTGTTTGATTCACTTCCGTCGATGCTTGCAAAGCAGGACAAGCGCTTTATCTTATCGAGCATCGAGAAGGGTGGATCGATGAGAAAATATGAAGACCCGACACAATGGCTTATTGATGCCGGGATAGCTTATTATTCCATCAATACAAAAGCGCTCGAATTGCCCGTCGAAGCGATGGAAAACAGAAGTCTCTTCAAGCTATATATGGTAGACACCGGATTGCTCTGCTCTCAATTGTTGAAGAACTTACAGTTCAAGGTAATGAATGGTGAAATCGACATCAACGAGGGTGCTCTGACGGAGAACTATGTAGCTTGTAGCCTCGCTTCGAAAGGGGTATCACTCCACTACTATGATAAGAAGAGTAAATTGGAACTTGATTTCGTAATACCCGACCAATATGGAGTCAGCATAATAGAAGTGAAGTCGGGTGCTGACTATAAGAAGCATGCATCTTTAGATCATGCTCTAAGGAGCAATAACGGCATAATAGATCGTGCTATAGTGCTATGTCGCGGTAATATCGAGAAGAGTGAGAATGTGCTTTATCTGCCATTGTACATGTCGTCGATGATAATAGACGATTAGCGAGAATCGAGAGTTAGACAACTGATTTCAAACAAATTTAGTAACATATAGTTAGATATGACACAACTTCAGAAATATACTTGGCTTATCGACACTATCCGCTATGCCGTGAGGATCTCTCACAAGGATCTTTCCGAGCGGTGGGAGCGTAATAGGGATATGAGCGATGGCAAGCCGCTGAGTCGCGCCACGTTCAATCGCTGGCGCGATGCGATCTTCGACCAATTCGGCATCAGCATTGAGTGTCAGAAAGAAGCCGGCTATCTCTATTTCATCGCCAATCCCGAAGATATCGATCAGAATAGGCTGAAGAAGTGGATGCTCGATTCCTTCGCCGTGAGCAATACCATCAGAGAGAACCTGGCTCTGAAGGGTAGAATCCTGGTGGATGAGATTCCCTCGGGACGCAATCATTTCACCACCATCTTGGAGGCGATGAAAGAAAACCGCCGAGTGATGATAACCTATCATCCGTTCAATCAGGAGTATGGCTATACCTTCCCTATCGAGCCTTATTGTATAAAACTGTTTGAAAAGCGCTGGTATGTGTTGGGGCGCAACAATCGTGGCAATATACGAGTATATGGGTTAGACCGACTGGATGAGTCGGAGATGACGGAAGAGACTTTCAAGATGCCGAAAGGTTTTGATGCCGCTGACTTCTTTGCCACTACCTTTGGGATAGTGATCGGCCATGATATGAAGCCGGAGAGGATCGTAATCCGCGCATACGGTGATCACAAGCATTATATGCGATCCTTGCCGTTGCATCCGAGTCAGGAGCTCGTGGAAGAGCAAGAGGATTATGCCGACTTCAAACTCTATTTGGCGCCGACCTACGACTTTGTGATGAAACTCTTGCAGGCGGGAGCTATGGTGGAGGTGATCAGTCCGGCGACGCTCCGCCGAGAGATAAAGGGTTGGATCGCAGATATGAGCGACCTATATAGGGAGGATAACAACGAATCAACAGAAGAATAAGAAGACAAAAAAGGAATAACGATATGCAGAATTTTGTAGCGATCGACTTTGAGACAGCCAACAGCAATAGGACGAGTGTATGCAGTGTAGGCATCGTAGTGGTGAGAGATGGCAAGATAGTCGACAAATATTACAGTCTGATACAGCCGACGCCCAACTATTATAATCGATGGACCACGGCTGTACATGGATTGACACGACAGGATACGGATGGTCAGCCGACCTTTCCGGAGGTATGGGCTCAGATAGCGCCGAAGATTGGAGGGTTACCATTAGTGGCGCACAACAAGCCCTTTGACGAGGGATGTCTGAAGGCCGTATTTGCGAAATATGACATGGAATATCCGGACTATCCATTTTACTGCACATTGGCGGCATCACGACGAAAGCTGCGACTGCCGAGTCATCAGTTACATCTCTCGGCAGCGGCATGTGGCTACGACATGGAGAACCATCACCACGCGCTATGCGACGCCGAAGCCTGCGCCGCCATCGCCATCAAACTCCTCTAAGAGTTTTAAAAAGCGCTTCTCTCATGCATTTTTGCGAACTGATAATACTAAAAATTCGTATTATCAGTTCGCAGATTGCTTGAAGGTGGTTCTATAAAAGAAGTTGGGCACTGCGAACAGTGTTGCCGCAGTGCCCGAGGTTTATACCGTTTCAGCCTCAAATTAGTGTTGCATTTCGTAATTTCGAGTTAGTATGTATTGTCGATGTGTATGGATTTTGATCTGTTTCTGCAAAATTAGTTCTCGGGTGTCTCAAACTTCGATACAGGGATAGGTAATTTTTCGTTATTTTAAAAAATTTGATTAAAAACGTAACAAAAATAGTGCTTTTCTACTGAAATAACTGAATTTCAATGGGAAATGTTAGTAACTAAATTAGAAATCGGTCAGTTTTGACGCTTTCCGACAATCGAAAAATTGACGATTTCGATAAAAACATTTCCAAATTATTGTCGAAAAAATGGCAACATTGAACGCAGTTATCGTGCCTGCCAAAGCACTAAAAGGTGGCAAGCATAAAGTAAGAATTTCAGTAGCTCACAATGGCGAAACTCGCTACATCGTGACTAACATCATCATCGACTCGGACAAGGAGTGGCGTAACGGTCAGGTCGTGAAACGTCCGGACGCTGCGATGAAGAATACTCGCATTCGCCAAGAACTCCAAAAGCACCAGGAAGCCATCGACGAGCTACAATACGTTGATGGTATGACGTGCGCAGAGCTGGTGTACCAACTAAAGACAGCCGGCAATTACAAGCACCGCACTCTCGCTTCAATCTATGAGGAGTATGTGGCTAACTCGCACTGCATGGCGAGCACTCTGCATACATACAAGGGTATATGGTACAACATCTCGCAGTATCTTGGCGACAAGACATTGGTGGAACATATCACTCACGGCTCTATACTTGGGCTCGACAAGCATCTCCGAACGAAGATGAAGCCGACATCTGTACGGTCGAACTTGGTATTCCTAATGGTGCTACTCAACTACGCAAAAAGATGCGGATATGTTCAGTTCCGTGTGGACCCATTTTTCGGCTATGAGCTTCCGAAAATGGAGCCTCGTCAGTCTTGGATTTCGGTCGAGGAGGTAAAACGCATCAGAGACATCGAAACGACTAAGCCGAACATCATAAAGTGCCGAGATATATTTATGCTGTCGTACTACCTCGGTGGCATCAATATGACAGACCTAATCGACATCGATTTCGATGAGCAGTCGGATGTAATCCACTACGAACGCAAAAAGACTGTGCGTTGTCCGAAGATGAACAAGTATGTAGAGTTTGAGATACCTGATGAGGCGAAAGAAATCATCAATCGCTATAAAGGTGAAGACGGAAGGCTCAACATAACAAAAGGTGATAGAGAAACAAAGATGCACTACTTCTTAGACTACAATATGCGTAAGCTCTCTGAATTGACAGGCATCAAAAACCTCATCTACTATTCTGCAAGAAAGTCGTTCAGCCAGCACGCATTTGACCTCGGCATAAGCACGAGCATCATTGACTTCATTCTCGGGCACAGAGTGGATAAGGGCGGTACAAGCCTATACTCTTACATATCTGTAACGCCGGCTATGGCAACAAAAGCTGTTCGCCAAGTGTTGGATAATCTGAAATAAATTACTAACTTTGCGGTAGATAAGTTCACATAATTGTGACTTAACTGTTTGACTTGGGAGAGGTGGTGGTTCGCCTCTCCTTTTTTAATACATAAGCCTATGCACGATTTTTTCTATTTCGATGAACGACGTATGCACTGGGAGAAACTTCTCTCTGCATCGATAATTGTACTTGACCTACCTCCTCGCATCTCTTTTCCTCTCGATGATGCGAAAATAAGAAAACTTCAAGACTTGGTTGTGTTGAGCCGTAATGAATTGCTGAAGGTGAACCGCCTTGGCGTGAAGGCTGTCGATGAGATTGAGCATTGCCTCAGACGCATCGGTCTCTATCTTGGTATGGATATAAAAAAGGCTGCCGGCTATTAACCGACAGCCGGGAGTGCCCACACATCATCACACATCATCATCAAAGGCACTCCATAGAATGTTACTAAGCAACTCTCAATTTATTCACTTTATACAATTAAAAAAGCCCCGTTTCACAACGAGGCTGACAAACGTAATCTAAATGTAAACCTAAATTATCTTCCTTACCAGTTTGAATAGGGGGTTACGGAATACATAGCCAACACTAAAGAGAGAGATTATGAGTAACAGCCACCACGATGATAGTTTGATTTGCTCCATCAGCGTTAACTTACGCTCAACTTCTACTGCGTAAGGTTGTGGCACCGGTATTTCTTTTGTCTTTATCGCTTCGACTTGGCGCTCGGTTGTTGTCTGTGGCACAGAAGCCTCTGCGGTTAACGTCACTGGCTTGTTCTCGATTGAATGATAAAGAGTACCATCCTCGTTAATCCAAGCATCAGAAACGGCTAAATCTGTCTCGACGTGGCTTGTGTCTGCGGCTGTTACTATTGCCTCGGATTGTTGAGGTATTGGAACCTCTACAGTTACGGGCACATAGACAGTCTTAATTACGGTGGTCTCTTTTATGCTGTCCTGATTGTTGAGGACAACAGGCTCACTCGGTATCGTCTGCCTTGACGAGTGGCAAGATGCTAAAAGCATCAGCAGAATAGTCAACAGTAGATGTTTCATATCAAAGCGATTTAATGTAATCACGAATAGCACGAAGATGAGCAAGCACAATCTTGTCGTGTCCTTGCTGTGATTGGAGCATTTCCAGATCTTCTTGGTTGTCGTAAAACAAGTTTTCGGTCAACACAGCAGGACAAGCAGTATGACGGAGAATGTAGAGGTTCTGGGCGATGAACATCTCTTGTGGTACACAACGATTGCCTTTCAATCCGTATTCAATAGCACGCTGCCATAAGAACTTGGCAAGTCGTTTAGACTTGTCTGATGCGTTTAGGCTGACGTGTGCGGAGAAGCCACGAGCTGAATGCCATTTGCCATCAGCGCCGGCAGCATTGCTGTGAATGGAAACGAGAATCACATTGCTCGTTCCTTCCTTACGGCAGATGTAATTCACTCTTTGAACTCTTTCGGCGAGAGAGATGTCGTTCTCCTCGGTTACAATCAGACGAGCGTCGTAGCCGTCATCTTTGAGCTCCATGACGATGTCACGAGCCAACTCACGGTTCTTCTTCCACTCCTTGAACTTTCCGTCGGGAGAGCACTTGCCAGGAGTGTTGTAGCCGTGCCCATTATCTATCAGTATTATCATCTGTGTCTTTATTTAGTTCGGATAAATCAATATCGAAATGTCGTGAAGTCTTATCAACGAGGATTTTTTGTAAGACTTTTGCCCATTTGGCTCCGTTGCAGCTACTCTCATTTTCGAGTATGCTCCACAACTGCCAAAAACAAATCGCACCTGCTGCCACTTTTGTAAGGTCTATCGGCAGTCCGTTGGTGATGTGCGTCTGAATGAGGAACGCCATAATGATGAGTGCATAAGCCTTGATAAGCGTAACAAGCACTTTCTCGACTTTGCTACTCTTGAATTTGCGCCCTTCCTCGCTCACCTTGTCGGGGTGTGCTTTCCTCGCTCGTCGTGACAGCGACCAAGCGGTGTAGCAGTCGGCAATGATGATGAGTGTGCAAATCAGCAAGTAAGGCAGAGTCGGCTCAAGTGCCGCGAGGATAGCACCGAATGCGGTGAATATCCATCGGAGGATTTCGTTGATGTTCATAATCGTGATGGTTTTTGATGAGCAAATTGAATTTTTCACCAAAAGTAAGGATAATGAGCACGCACTCGACAAAAATAGAATTTTTCAAAAACGCAAATTATGCCAAATATCAATATATTAGGCATTTACAAAAAACACGAAAACTGCACAGACTATTGCCAATGCAGTTTAGAAAGGAGGTGGTATAATAGATGATAGCGGATTACTATCCCTGGAATGTAGTTAAATCAATGCTGTCTTTTTCAATCCAACCTTCATTAATGCACGAGGTGACGTGCTGAACGGCTGAAACGTAGAACTCGGTGAATGTATCAATGTCTGTGAATGTGAAATACATCGGGGTGCCATCAGCATCTTCGCCGAGCTTGAACTTAACAGGTAGGATTGAGCCGTTTGTCTGCACAGCCAAATCATAGGCTGCCTTGAAATTGATTTGGTTCTCTGTTGATAGCCATACGTTGATGCCATTCCACTCGAAGCCGGACAGGATCTTATCATCAGTCTGCTCATTGATTTGGCTGATGATAATAGACTTGATTTCATCGGGCGTCGGCTTATGGTCGAAACGCTCACGATAATTGAAACCTGTCTCGGCTTCATCGCTGTCTTTCCCAAAGCCGTAGATAAGTTCCCACTTGTTGCGACCTATCTTGTACAGGCCGTCCTGACGCTCGATTGCTCCGTAGATCTTCTTCATAGTAACATAATTTTTGTGCGAATATAGCAATTATATCCGTATGTTGTACCGAACGCCGAAAAAACTGAAAATCAAGTAAACTTGTATTTGACTTTGTTTCCGTCGAATATCTCGCTTTGAATGACGGTCTCAAATGGAAATCCGTCCTCGATGTCACTGATTTGGTCAAGAATATTCTTCATCTCCTCGGAGGAAGTGAAAAACTTACCCCATTCGCCGGTTCGGATTTCCCTAAACGAAACGAGGTAGCGACCTTCGCCTTGTGAGGTGGTCAAATCGCTCTCATAATCGTGAACTTCAATCTCTTTGTTTTGAATGGCACTGAGGCGCATAACCTTGCCGGGAAAACGCTTCTTGCCGTCTGCCGGAGTGTAAGCCACTCCCATTTCACTGAATTTCTTCATTTTTTGATGTGTTAATATGTAGTACAAATTTTTACAATCGGCGTGGCAGGCCATGCCCTTGAAAGCACCTATTACTTCTTGCCTACGTTTCCTTGACTTTATTCGTGCCAGCTTACGAGCAGCATTCTGCTTTATACGCTTCCGTATTAGGGAATGTGTGCCGTAGTGAATATAGCCGCACATATCGAAGCCGACACTCAGCGGACGTACAGCCTCGTTGTCTTTAACTTGAAGTCCGAGCTTACCAATCTCACTGACGTATATGTCTCGCAGTCGCCATAGCTCTTTCTTCGTTTTGGCGAAGAAGGCTGTATCATCGCAATAGTTGTAATAGAGGTGATGCACTTCGTCAACGCCATCTTGATTGGTGTAGGTGTAATGTGGCACTTCTTCAAGCATACGATGATGAACAGGTGAGAGGTAGAGATTGGCGAAACACTGGGAGGAACGCAAACCCTTAGACAGTCCTTTCGGCATTACGGTGATGAAGGAGTCGAGAATTGGCAACAGCAATGGGTCGCTGATGAACTTACGAATACACTGCTTCATCTGTTCTTGGTCGATGTTGTCGTAGTAGTGCTTGATGTCGTTCTGATAATAGTATGGGTAATCATCGCACACGCATTTCAAATCGTCCTCGATGATGTGATGTATCCAGTGCATACCTCTGCCTTTGATTGAGGCACCAGTGTTGTGTATCAGTGACGGATAGGTGTACTTTTCGACGACAACCATTATTGAATGGCAGCCTATTCGTTTCGGCACTCTTGGAGCCTGGCAGTCTCGTTCTTTAGGACCGTCTTTGACGTGAATGTCTCTTACATCATCACGAGTAATGCGGAATGTGCCATTGCTGATTTCCTCACGCAGCATCTCAATGATTGCCGTGCGAGTTTCTTCTGCCTTTTGTTGCCTTTTAATGTAGCGCTGGTATTCTTCGGCAGTATGAAAATCATATTCTTGCAACGGAATTGTGTCCGGAGCATACTTCCCTCGTTGTTGTTTACTCTCCAGATGAGAAACGACATAATTGTAACTCTCGTATAGATTTGAGTAACTGACAATCTCGGGGATTAGGTTGTCTAATGGATATTTCATAGCCTTCAGGGCTCTTTAGTTATGTTCCGGCTTTCTTCCTTTCGGAGAGGGTTGCCGAGGCTCCAGTCCATCGTCTCTTTCGTTGGCAACACGTTGCCTTTGCAGGGTGGCGAGTTAGTGGCTAATGCCACTTAAACCTTCAATGTCAGCCGCACGCCGTAGAACGAGAGCGAGTACGACCCAGCGCTACCCGCGTACGCATACGCGAGACCGCCATACGCGACCGCACCGCTGAACGACCGCAGAGGGACACGGCAGTTGGACTGTCTACCTGAGTGCAAAGTTAGTAATTTTTTGCGAAACTCGACTCGCCTACGGCGAGAAAAGGGAGAGGGAGCAGCCTTTCGGCTCTCCCTCTGACGTTTTTTCAAAACTTACGCTTTACGTTGTCCGCTTCTTTCGGAATTCGACCACGCCCCTGAAGGCCAGCCGCACGCCGTAGAACGAGAGCGAGTACGACCCAGCGCTACCCGCGTACGCATACGCGAGACCGCCATACGCGACCGCACCGCTGAACGACCGCAGAGGGACACGGCTCCTATCGGCAGAGTACCATTGACCATCTGAATACCAACGGTTCCACTGGCTATTGTCGGTCGTTTGACGCGAGGAGATTACATCTGCATAGCGCCCGAACTTGACACGACCGATGCAGTAGCCCGAAGAGTCAGTTACGCCCTGAACAACACGCTCTGTCTTGGTGTACGGATTGCGAATGTGCCACTTGCCGTCAATCGGGAACGATGAGGTTAGTGCAAACTTGTTCTTACGCATAGCGGCAACACTCTCGACATTGACAGCGACGTTGTCCATCCACTCGGAGTTACAGCCAACAAAGTTCTGAATACCGAAGATGATGTTACCGATGTTGCTGCCATTGTAGATTCGTGTTACGTTACCATAGCTGTTGAAGCTGTTGGCACCAGTGGTGTATTGCGAACTAATACCATATCCGCACTGTGCTTGCACGTCGCGGTCACCAAGCAGACCGAATACAAGGTTGGCTACTGTCTTGCTGATTTCGTAGTCAATTGCTTGGTAGCCTTTGCCACGCATACGGCAGAGATTAATCAAGTCAGCTCCAGTGTAGTGAATGGTAGAAGTCGGAACAACGGTGTTTGTCAGATCGCCTTCATCGTCATACGTCCACTCGCTGTTGGTTGTGCTTGTTCCATCGCCAGTGCGAGTCTTAACGCCGCTGATAGAACGGATACGCATAAGGCTGTCAATTGAAGCGCCGTAAACAGCAACAAGGGTATTCTTGCTATCGTCATCGGGGTCATCAGTGTGCACCCAGTCGGGTTCTATCGCTTCAATCTCATCACTATCGACAGCAATAGCTTCGAGGTCATCAAAGCCATTAGGAGCGGTGAACAAGAATTTGCTTGCTCCGGCAGGAACATCGATGAAGATGTATTCGCCAAGCACGAAGTCAAACAATGCGTGGCTTACACTCATATTAAAGGTACTCAACACCTTTCCGTCGGCATCGAGGAACACAGCACCGATAGTGGCATTGTTAATGCCTGGCCAACGAACTTGCTTCATTCCTTCAACGTCAATCATATACACGCCGTGGTTGCTGTTGGTGGTGAGGGTGTAGTCCTCGCCAACAACTTGGGTACTTGTATAGATTGCTGATAGCGACTGCACAAGAATGTCGGCAAGCTTCTTGCGTGTAATCTTGGTAGCAGTGCTTAACGGAAGTGACTTATTGGCACTCACGAACAAGTGCTTTTCCTGATTCTTAAAGTCGTTGACTCCCTTATACCAGTGGCGATAGACGTGCTTCATGATGTCGTACCCTTCGCCGGCATTGTCTTGTGGGTCGAATGTAGAGCCATCATCATACTGCGTATAATCGCTGTCGCTGATTTCATCGGCATACATCTTGCCTTCGGCTTCGTTGAACGAGCATTTATATGCGTGGCTTAACGATTCGATGAGCTTGAAGTGTCCGCTTGCCACATACTTGTTGCCATACTTGTAGCCGGTGTTGTTGTCTGCATTGGTGATGTTCTCGGTATCTTCCTCTGCATCGCTGAAGATGATCTGCGAGTACTGCGAGTTGAAGATTGTCAGTTGAGGATAATACGCTTGGAGTGCATCAAAATCTGTTTCATCGAGCAGATTTGTCAAGATGTAACGACCACTTATGCCGTCGCAAACAGCGGTGTTGTCAGAGCCAATGCCTATCGTGCCATTAGCCTTCATATATTCGAGTATATGGCTGCTACCGCTCATATTGACATCCTCAACCTTTATCTCAGCGATTTTGCTTCCTCCATCGATGGCTGCTGAAAGAAGTTTCTGCACATCAATCTTGGGGCAGTTGGATAAGGAGAATCTTGTTATATTGGCAAGACCCTCAAACGTCAAATCGCTATCGGGATAGCATAGATTCGGGAGATGAGAGAATGACAACTCCGTCATCGTATCAGGCAAATGCAGTATTCTGATTGGAGAAGACTCTGCAATAGAGATAGTCTTGAGCAGACTGCCTTCAGCGAGAACAGAACGCAATCTCGGGCAACCTGTCGCATTGACATTGATTATCTTCGTGTTGCGAACATCTATCTCCTCAAGGAACGGCATCAGTCCGAGGTTCAAAGCAGACAGTATGTCGTCGGTGTATGCCGGTACATAACTTTCACCGCCGATAACGAGCTTTTTCAGCAGTGTGCAGTCTGCTATCATCCAGTTCGAGCTCTTTGGCGTACAGCCGCTCAAATCAAGTTCAGACAACTTATCAGCACCGAAGATGTAAATCAACTTGCCACCGGTACCTGCCGCAACTTCAGTGAATGTGTAGCTCTCACCGGCTTTGAGGTAACAAGAATACTTGGCGCTGGAGGTTGAGTCAACGCCCATGCCGAAATATCCGTCTTGTGCAGCTGTTATCTTGATAGTTATTGGTCCCATCATACGAGCCTGGAAGAAGTACTTGAACAGGTCGCCTGTCTGATAGAAGCCATCTCGATATGCAAAGCGCTTGCGTTGGAATGATGCGAGGCTGTCAAGACGCAATCCGTGTAGCGCAGGATAATGGTTATCGGCTGCTGTTGCAGTCTCGATGTATTTGCGCTGTCCGTCAAACGACGATACAACTTTCGGCCATTTCAAGATGCGGTCTATCATCCAGTAACGATAACAGCCGTCGGCAGAGAATATTTCTTGTCCACTGCTTGTCTTAGCCGAACGCATCAACGCGGCGGTATCGTGGAGCGTGAGCATTGTGCCACTTTCATCTACCCATACGCCTTCGCCTTTGGCGAACAACTCGTATGTTTGTCGGAACATTACACCGTCGTATCCTTGATACAGATGGCTCGTTGTTGCATCTATATCCCACGGAATAGTAAGATAGCAGTCATTGTCAGCGCCATCAACACTATCGCCATCATACCAGTGGTTGAAGTAACAACGAATATTTCCATCGATCTCTTTGTACATCGCAGCCATCATATTCTTCGCTCGCTGGTCAACTGTTGCCTTGTAGTCAGAGGAAACAATATAGCAGTTCGACGAATGTGGTGAGAATACGGTGTGCATTTCTCTTTGCCATTTGAGCAGACGGTTCTCCTTGGTGCCGGGCACCTCAACTCCGCCAAGAGTAATTGTGGTGCTTGCTCCGGCGCCGTTGAACACTTTCTCACTGCCATCTGCATTAAGGGCTGCATTTTCCTCTGCATTGTCGGTGAGGTTCTGGTTACACTGCTGGCAGAACTGGAGCTCTCTGAACAACTGATATGGCACCTTCTTGCCCTTAGCGAATAGGTCGTTTAGGTCGTCATCGTCGGGATAGCGACACTCATAGTAGGTAGTCCATACAGGCACATCGCCGTCGTCGGTGTGCATAGTCTTCAGCATATCGTCAACAGTATTGACACCTTGTTGCCAGCAAAACTCTTGGTATTGGAGATACTCAAAGCATTCTACAGGGTTCAGAACTCTGCCTACTATCGACCACTTTTTTGTGGCAGCATCATATGTCATAGTGCCAGTGGTGTCTCTCCATACGCCTCCGGTGTATTTGTAGAACTTTCCGTCTGCTGAACGATACACCTTGTCCCAATCGTAGTTGTTCACATCGTCGGCGGCTATATCTGAACCTGCCTTGTCGCTTTGCTCATAGTCGCTCACTTCGCTGGTTTCTGTCATACTGCCAGTTCCGTCGTTCTCGATAAAGCGTGTCTGTGGTCCGCAGAACTCGCTTATCATATACAATGTGCCGGGTATAAGAGCAGCACTTCCGGCAAGCACAGTTGCCTTGTATGCGTCGATGTCTGTGTCTCTTGGAGCGACGAGTTCGGTGAAATCGCCATAATTAACACATCCCTTGTTGTAGCCGACAACGTCCTCGAAGCCGAAGAAATGCGGATTATCCTTATCCACGTTAAAGTTGGCTTTGCTGTGGAAGTAGGCATTTTCGGGCAACGTGGCGGCTTCAGCACCCTTCTCTTGACCTATACGATAGTCGGTTCTGAACAGGGCACAGGTCACACCATCAATAGATGTGTGCAACACTTCTGCACTATTAGTGTTAAACTTTTGAGCAGGCGTAATGTATCCGTCGCCAATGGCAAGTTGTACATCGTTCATCTGCTCCATAAGTGCGCAGTTATTGGCACCGGCAGAGTCGGAATAGTCAACCTTAATGGTTATTGTATTCACAGCAAGACTGCCTTCTTTCACCCTAATCTTCTTCGACTTGGCAAGAGATGCAGCATCATCATACTTGGCGAGAATATTCTCATCGCCATTGTACATAGTGCTTATCTCATCTCTCGTATGAAGTAGGGTGATGCCTTTTGACTTCTTGAACTTGCCTTTCTTGTTCTTTATTGCATAAGCGAGGGTCGATGTGCCCTGGTTAGTTACAGGGACGGCCTCGACTTTGCAATCAGCCCAAGGTCGGTCGGGGAAGTACAGGTACCAGTCCATATAGACCGTTGTCTTCTTGTCTTTCAGCGGCTCGATGTAGTCAGGATAGTAGATGTTGCTATCAGTAACGGCAGTGCCATCTGACGAGAGATTTTTGTCAGAAGTCCTCGTCATAACACACACCATAATGCCTCTGTCGAGCAGTTTCTGCATATCGGGACGAGCCTTTGTGACGCCCTCAGCTGTTACATCACTCATCACCTGGTTCTGCTCATACTCGGTAAGCATTGCCTGTGAGTCTTTGATATTGATGATGTAGTTGTTGAGCGCCTGAATGAAGTCGTAATATGTGTTCCAACGCACTATCTCAAATAGATAGTTGTCTGCATCAGTGCCGTAGAAGTGTATGTTGTCTGCGAAGTTAGGGAACGAGTTCGTTATGTCGATTGGTACACACGCTGCCATATCACCATTTTGATACACCTTGCAGAGCATAATGCCACTATACGGCGCTCGTGACTGTGGCTCTATCACGATGTCAAAGCGATATTCTACATCGTCGAGATAAGATGTAGCTGCTGTTGTGAAAACTGATTTCAGCGCTTCATCACTGTCGCCATTTGTGGTTACCCTAAAATCCGCAACTATTATCCAATACACGATTAAGGGTAGATTTATGAGTCGT
>JBJEDL010000093.1:0-14814 GCA_051872035.1 Lepagella sp. | reverse complement strand
ATCATCCCGGCGGTATGTCAATTAGGAATGAGAAGTTAGGAGTTAGGAATGAGGAGTAGGAGTTTCAGTATAATCAGGTCAATCTGTGGTTTTAAAAACTACACGATAGTCCGGATGGCAAAATCCGTGAAAATCCGTTTAATCCGTGGTTAGCTCTAAGCAATCCGTGGTCTTTTTGATGATTGAAGATGATTTTTGAGTTGGTTGCCATTGGAGAGTTCGCTATAGATTTTCGAGTATTACATCGGGAGAACATTCCATCTTGGAGAAAGCAAATAGCTTCTTGCCAAGATCCTTGATAGATGCGCCGATATGGTAAAGCGTATCATCAATGATCAAGAATCGATCATGGATGTTAGGGGCTGTACGAATCACAATCGGTTCATATTGATCATTGTGACGCTCTATATCCAAACGTAAGGCATTGTCAACTCTCCTGGTACATATAGTGGTCTGTACACTACTATTGCGTTTGCTCAATAATGTCAAGACCGTTTCGTCAATATAATTGTCTATAAGAATAATCCGAGTGCGAGCTCTTCTTATAAGATCGCATACAAAGACGTATGCATCAAATATTTGACCATCGAACAGAATACCCTCCCTCGGAGGCAACGATGTTTTAAGAAAAAAGTCTACCTTCCCTGAAAGTTCCTTTATCTGATTGTCATGTTCCGAAAGGCGATGGTCTATTCGACTCTCCATATTAAGAAGTCTTTGATTCACACTATAGCCTCTCAGCAAATACTCCTTTAGAACCTTGTTAGCCCATTGGCGAAACCTGGTGCCTCTTTGAGATTTTACTCTATAACCGATAGATATGATGACATCAAGGTTATAAAATTTAATTTTATATTTCTTGCCATCAGAGGCAGTAGTCAAGGATTCCTTGACAACTGAATTGCGATCTAGTTCACCTTCTTTAAAGATATTGTTAACATGGAGGCTTAGAGCGCGTTCCTTAAATTTTAGAGGTGAACCACACTTCCGATGCAGATTTGTTGTGTATACGCAACAAATCTGCATTTTATCAATTTTATTGTGTATACTCAATAAAAATCACATTTTTGTCAAATTTATTGTGTATACTCAATAAAATTTATTACCTTTGCTTTTAAAATTTTAAGCACTCTATGTCATGAAAGTTATTTCGCGTAAATATTATGCTCGGAAGGTCGATGAGTGGTTGGGTCGCGAGCAAGTCATTGTGCTGGTGGGTCAACGACGTGTCGGCAAAAGTTATGTTATGAAGGATTTTATCGCTCGCCATAAAGTAGAGCCGGATGCCAACATCATATATGTCGACAAGGAAAAGCGCGATTTTAAGGATATCTTGAATTGCGATGATCTTGATGCATATATAGAGAATCGTATATCCGCCGACAAGCATAATTATATATTGATCGATGAGGTGCAAGATATCGAAAGCTGGGAGAAGTCGATACGCAGTTATCGCACTGAAGAGAATACGGATATTATCATCACGGGGAGTAACTCGAAGATGCTGTCAGGAGAGTTGAGCACGCTATTGGGAGGTCGCTATCAAGAGATATTAATCCAACCTCTGAGTTACACCGAGTTCCTTGAATTTCACCAACTTACGGATAGTGATGAGAGTCTATGGAAGTATCTTAATTATGGAGGGCTTCCCGGTCTGATCAATATATCATTAGACAATGAAGAGATGGTGGCGGAATATCTGTCAGGGGTCTACAATACGATCATGCTGAAGGATGTGATATCGCGACATAATATCCGGAACATCCCATTTCTACACAATCTGCTTACCTACCTTGCCGACACTACGGGCAAGCTTAATTCGGCGAGCAATATAGCCAAGTATATGAAGCAGCAGGGGGATAATATCACCACCAATATAGTGATCAATTATTCTTCTTTTTACACTGAAGCATTTCTTACATCGATGGTGGAGCGCTATGATATACATGGCAAGAAACTGTTAGAGGCTACCGGGAAGACCTATTTTGGGGATGTAGGACTACGCAACTATATAGCAGGTGGAGAACGAGATAAGGATATAGAGAAGGTGCTTGAGAACGTGGTGTATCAGCATTTGATACATTTGGGATACAAGGTATACATCGGTCAGTTGCGTGCCGGAGAAATCGACTTTGTATGCATCCGCGGAGGGGAGCGGAAGTATGTGCAAGTGGCATGGATTATATCGGAGGAATCTACACGAGAGCGAGAGTTTGGAGCATTAGCGCAGATCCGGGACTCCTATCCCAAATATGTGATTTCAGCGACTCCGTTGCTCCACGAGAGCGACAACGAAGGCATCAAGCACCTCCACATCCGTCATTTCCTCACCCGAGGACTTTAGAGCGCGTCCGTTAACCGACATTCTCCTCACTGCAGACCGGTCTGTGGATAGTGGTGAGGAGATTTTATGGGGGGGGGATAAAACATACGTGGGGTTCTTTGCGTTATTATAAAGGAGAGGTAGGGACTCACACCTCCACACCTCCACTCTCCTCTCTTCCACTCCTCCTCTCTTCCACTCTTTCCTGTTTCTACTTGGTATTTGCCGGCTTAATTGTTTTTAATGAATCCATCTGATGAAAAGTAAAGTATCCAATCGGGGCATCGAGATGCCCGCCTCACCCATACGGCGCCTCGCCGGCGCTGCTCACGCCGCCGAGCAACGCGGCATCACCGTATATCGTCTTAACATCGGTCAACCCGATATCCCCTCCCCTCCTCAGGCTTTCGACGCCTTGCGTCACATAGATCGTAAGATCCTGGAATATACCGCCTCTGAGGGTATGGAATCACTCCGCATCAAGATGGCGGAATATTACCATCGCTGCGGTCTTGATATCCACCCCGACGAAATCATCATCACCACCGGAGGCTCCGAAGCGGTGCTCTTCGCCTTTATGGCATGCCTCGACCCGGGCGATGAAATCATCGTACCGCAACCTGCCTACGCCAATTACATGGCCTTTGCCATCTCTGCCGGCGCCCGTATCGTCCCGGTCAATTCTACTATCGACACCGGTTTTCGGCTTCCTCCCGTCGAGGAGTTCGAGCGACTCATCACACCTCGCACCAAGGGAATCCTCATCTGCAACCCCAACAACCCCACCGGCTATATCTACACCCGCGACGAATTGGAGCAGATCGCCGATATAGCCTCGCGCCATGGGCTCTTCCTCTTCAGCGACGAAGTATATCGCGAATTTTGCTATGCCGACCAGCCGATGGTGTCGGTGATGAGCATCGAGAGCGTACATAAGAATGCCGTGCTGATCGACTCCGTTTCGAAGCGATATAACGAATGTGGCATCCGCATCGGCGCGTTAGTGAGCCGCGACCCCGACGTTCGCGCCAACGTGATGAAATTCTGTCAGGCACGTCTCTGCCCGCCACTCATCGGTCAGCTCGTGGCAGAAGCCTCGATCGACGCCACCCCGGAATATCAGCAAGAGGTGTTCGAAGAATACCGCCGTCGCCGCGACTTCCTGATCGAGCGCATCAACCGGATTCCGGGCTGCTACTCCCCCACCCCGATGGGTGCGTTCTACACCATCGCCGCACTTCCGGTCGACGATGCCGACGAGTTCTGCCAATGGTGTCTCGAAGAGTTCAGCCATGATGGCAAGACCATCTTCATGGCGCCGGCCTCCGGCTTCTACAGCGACACATCCTTAGGGCGCAACCAGGTGAGAATAGCCTACGTCCACGACATCGACTACCTCGCCGAGGCCCTCGACACCCTCCAAGCAGCCCTCCAAGCCTACGCCAAAATAAAAAAATGTTAATGGGATTGGTGTGTGGCTTTATTTATGCTGATTTTTTACTATATTTGTCGCACGAAGTATTAGAGCGCGTTCCTTTTAGAGCGCGTTCCTTAACACCGGATATATCATGCAATTGACAAAACACATCATTATCGCTGCGGCTATGGCACTTTCGCTCCCTGCCGCTGCCCAATTATCCGCCTCTCCCCTGCGCTTTGAGGCCGACGCCGCAGGCTATATGGAGCGTGCTCGTGCCATGCGTCAAGCAGGCAATTATGCCGGGGTCATCGACCAGCTGAAGCACTTGGACACGCAGCATATCGCCCTCTCCGACAGCCAAATAGAGGAATACACCTTCCTCCTCGCCGATGCTTACTATCAGCGCAATGACAGCGAATGTATCAACCTACTTATACAGTTTCGCAACAATTACCCCGCCTCGCCATTAGCTCCCCAAGCCTCTCTCGCCATCGGCGATTACTATTTCTTCGACGAGCAGTGGCCTCTCGCCCTCGAAGCATATTCGATGATCGACCTCGACCGCCTCAACCGCGATCAGCAACTCCTATATTCCTATCGGAAAGCACTTTCACTGATCAAGACCGGTCATTACGCCGAAGCGCGGCCCCTCCTCAGTGCCCTCAAAGACAACGACCAATATGCCGATGCCTACCACTTCTATCGGGCTTATCTCAACTATCTCGACGGGAAGTTTACCGACGCATACCAGGAGTTTCAACTTGTCACTCCGAGTGTCAAGGGTCTCGAAGCCGGCTACTATATGACCCAGATCGAATATACCTGGGGGCGCTATGACGATGTGATAAAACATGGCGAGTCGTTGTTGCGCAAGAACCCGGTGCCGGAGCTCGTGCCCGAGCTCCAACGCATCGTCGGCTTGAGTTACTTCAAGCAGGATATGCCCGACGTGGCGGAGGGATTTATCGAGAGTTACCTCACCAAGATCGAGGGTAAAGCGACACCCGAAGAGGATGCCATCTATGCCATGGCCGCCATCGACTATCGCAATGGTCGCTACACCCAAGCCATCGAACGCTTCACGACGCTGACTCATCGTCAAGATGCCATCGGCCAGAGCGCATATCTCTACTTGGGACAATGCTACTTGCTGCAAGACAACGCCTCTCAAGCCGCCATCGCCTTCGAGAAAGCCACCCGCATGGCCTACGACAACAACGTATCCGAGACGGCACTCTACAACTACGTCACCGCCCTGACTCGCGGCGGCAAGGTGCCCTTCTCATCGGCTGCCGACCTCTTGGAGACCTTCATCAAGCGATATCCCGACTCGCAATACACCCCACAGGTCAAGGCATACCTCGCCACCGCCTATTACAACGACCGCAACTACGAGGAGTCGCTCCGCATCCTCAACGCCATCACCTCTCCCGGCAAGGATATCCGAGCGCTACGCCAGAAAGTGCTCTACGAGCTTGGTGTCGAATGTGTTACCAACAATCGTCGCGAAGCCGCCATCCCCTATCTGCAAGAGGCAGCCGCCATGCGCAATGCCGACCGCGACATCGCCGCCCAATCCTCGCTCTGGCTCGGCGACGCCCTCTTCTATCTCAACAGATATAGCGAAGCCGAAAAGGCATACGACGCCTTCGTAAAGGCCGGTTCCGGCACATCCAACTATGCCTTAGGTCTTTACAATCTGGCATATAGCCGCTACAAGCAGTCGAACTACTCCGGGGCTGCCGGCGATTTCGGCAAGGCACTCAAGGCGAAAGAGTCGCTGCCCACGCGCCTTGCCGACGATGCTCGAATCCGTCGCGCCGACTGCCTGTACTACACCCGCGACCTCGCCGGTGCCGCTCAACTATATACCGAAACCATCGATGCCGGTGCCACCGATGCTGACTATGCCCTCTACCGCCGCGCCGTGGTCCGTGGCCTCCAAGGCAACAACAGCGCCAAGATCGCCGACCTCCAGCGCATCGAGAAAGATTTCCCCGACTCTCGTTGGCTCTCCAAGGCCCTGCTCGAAGAGGCTGTAACCTACGAAGAGACCGGACGCAAAGACCTCGCCGCCGAGGCTTACAAGAAACGCCTCTCGCTCAATGGCACTGCCGATATCGACGAACTCCTCCGCATGGCGGCAGCCATGTACGACTCCCGCAAATGGGATGACCTCCTCGACGTCACCGACCGTATCAAGCATGCCGGAGGCCTCGAGGCTGACGAAATCGCCGACATCAACTTCTATGAGGCTGAGGCACTCAACTACCTCAACCGCCGCTCCGAAGCCATCGAAATCTACGAATCGCTCGCCCAGAACCCATCCTCGCTCCCCGGTGCGAAAGCCGCTGTAATCCTGGCTCAATTCGACATCGACAAGAAGAATTATGAGGCCGCTCGCACCCGTATGGAGGAATTTACCGACGTCGGTACGCCCCATCAATACTGGCTCGCTCGCGGTTTTATCGCTCTGGCTGATGCCTACCACGGTCTGGGCAAGACCTACCTCGCCAAGGAATATCTAAACAGTCTGAGCGAGAACTATCCCGCCTCCGACGATGATATCCCCACGCTGATCTCATCGCGCCTTAAGAAGTGGAAATAATCCCATCCATCTCCTCCCATCATATCAAGAAAGAATCAAATCACAATCCCGATAACGCTATGACAATCACCCGATTGAAATATTTAGTACTTACCGCGGCAGCATCACTCCTCGCCCTCTGCGCCATACCCGCTTCGGCACAATACGACCAGCAAATCAACGTCGAAGGAGAGTATGTGCCGGAATATATCAACCACGACCGCATCGGCCTCTTCCCGCGTCCTCTGAAGTTGACCGCCGAAGAGTCATCGCTCGACTACTCTACGCTGGGCGTAGCGGCGAATTTCACCCCCCAAGCCCTCCCCATCGAGGCGACTGCCTGGGGCGCCACCCGCGACTATTCCACCCATCGTGGCTATCTCGACTTCGGACTCGGCTCCTGGCTCGAAAGCACCTTGGCTGCAGGCTATCGATTTATCGACAACTCCTCTTCAGCACTCGGCATCCGTCTGCAACACAACTCCACCTCCCTCTGGAAGCCCCGTATATCCCCCGCCACTGCCGACAACAAGATGTGGCGTTATGACGAAGCCATCGGCATCTATGGCCATCACACCTGGAGCGGCAAAGGGACGCTGAGCGCCGCCATCGACTATCATATCGGCAATTTCAACTATTATGGTTTTGCGCCGACAACACCCGACCCCGATGCCGCCATCGAAAGCCCCACACAGACCCTCCACGACATCTCGGCGCGAGTACGCTGGCAGTCTCCGGCACTGATCGACAACATTCTCTGGCATGCCCAACTCGGTGTGCGCCACCTCTCCTTCCGTCGCCTCTATATGCCCAACGATGTCGATCCACTACAACTCCTCACCACCCCGGGTAGCCGCGAAACGGACATCAACCTCAATGCCGGATTCTCCTTCCCTACCTCCACCAAGTCAGCCCTCGGCATCGACCTGAACACCGACGTCGTGGCATACAACAGCGACATCGACACCTACGGCTTAGTCACCCTCACGCCATACTATCGCTTCACACATCAGCGCATCAACCTGCGCATCGGTGCAAAGTTCGACCTCGCCTTCAAGGCAGGACCTGAGATCAACCGCTATGCCACGGTCCACTTCGCGCCCGATGTGAAATTCGACTTCAACGCCGGTCCGGTGGCTCTATACCTCCACCTTCTCGGCGGCTCCGACCTCCATACACTCGCCAATATCCGCGAATACGACTACTATCAGATGCCCTCGATCAGCAACAGCAGCCCCGTCTATACCCCGCTTGATGCACACTTCGGTCTACGCACCGGTCCCTTCTCCGGCTTCCATGCCGGCATCGACGTGGCATATCGCACCAGCCGCAATCAGCACCTCGGCGGACTCTATAACACCCGGCTATGCTTAGGCATCCCCGTCGATGGATGCGCTCCGCTCCCTGTGGCTGATGCCGCCGGTCGCGCCATCGTCGTCAACACCGACCCCGAATGTCGTGCCAACGTCTCCGGATTCTCCTTCGGCGTGAACTTAGGGTATGACTCCGGCAGATACTTCAAGATCGACGCCGAAGGCCGCTACCAGCATCAGAATGGCAAGATCGGCTACTTCAACGGCTACGACCGCCCCGAATGGACAGCCCAAGCCGCCATCGAGTCCAACCCCTGGAGCACACTCCGTTTCCGCCTCGGCTATGAACTCCGCGCACTCCGACACCCTGCTCTCCGCGCTCGCTATGCCGACGCTTCTGTCATCGACCCCGATATCGTGGTGAACTATAGCCTCCCCAACTACTCCGGTCTCAGCTTCGGCGCTTCCTACGGCATCACCTCCCAACTCAGCGTCTGGGCGCAAGCCGACAACCTCCTCTGCCGTCGCAACTACTCCGCAGCCGGACTCCCCGAATCGAGCATCCGTGCCGCCGCCGGCATCTCTCTGACATTCTAATATTTACAATACCGACCAAGGGGCATCATCCGAGGATGATGCCCCACATATTTTCCACATCCCTATGACCATCAAAGAAATGCAAGAGGCTGTCGACCGCTGGATCGGCGACATCGGACATGGATACTTCTCCGAACTCACCAACATGGCGCTCCTCACCGAAGAAACCGGTGAACTCGCCCGCATCATCGCTCGCGTCTATGGCGACCAAATCGCCAAGCCCGGCGACCTGACCGACCCGCGACAAAACCTCGCCGAAGAAATCGCCGACGTGCTCTGGGTCCTCACTTGCATCGCCAACCAGACCGGCATAGACCTCCAGAAGGCTTTCGACGACACCCTAAAAAAGAAGGAAAGCCGCGACCGTAATCGCTTCTCTCCTAAAAAATAACACACCTGACAGGCATTTTATCTACAGCTTCCCATACTCCCGGTATTTCTGCGGCGTCATGTCGAGATGCGACCGCACGAACTGACAGAAGAAGGAGAAACTATTGAAATTATACTTATTAGCCAACTGACTGATGGGGATGTCGGTAAGCTTCAAATCCAACTTGATCAGCTGTAGAGCATGATTATTGATCACATCCAAAGCACGATTGGATGTCTTCTTCTTGATCACCTTCGAGAGATGCTTGGGAGTGATGAAGAGTTTCTCGGCATAATACGCCACCGTGCGATGACGCCCGCAATCCTCCTTAAGCAACTTGATGAACATGTGGAAGATCGTATCAGCGCGACATGCCATCGGCATATCCTCCTCGGCGACTCCTTCGCCCGGCTCCTTGCGACATGCCACATTCAGCACCTCGAATAACAAGACATTGAACATGTGATAGAGCGTATTGCTACGGAACGCCAAACTCGCATCCTTGGCTCGCTGCTGCACCGTATCGATCAGCAGCGAGAGCTGCTCGTTCATGAACTTCTCGCCGAGATGCACCAACAACCTCGCATCACATTCCAGCAACTTCGACATATTGCGATTCGCCGGCAAAACATATTCCGCCACCTGTAGAGCGTAAAACAATACCGCCACCTTGCAGTCGCCACTCGTCAGAACCTGATGGATCGTCGTCAATGGCTTGCATATATACACATCCCCAACGTTGAGCTCTATGGTCTCTTCGCTGAGTTTCATCTGTAGATGGCCCTTCTGGCAATAAAATACCATTAGCATCTCAGACTGAAATATTTCTTTGATATGTGGCAACAAAGATAGCTGCGGACATAACATTATATCCTGCTCCAAGCAACATAAGCCCGGAGTGGCAGATAGCAGTCGAGGGGTGATAAGCTGTATCATGATATAGAAGACAGTAGTATATAGGTAATTATGTTGCAAATATACACACGAATGTTGCGAAAAAAGTGTCGTATAATTCGCTTTGTATATCTAATATGGAGCAATTTTACATTTTCAGTATCATCACTGCATTATTATGTATGTTATTTTACATTTTTAGCAACAAAAAAAGAATATTTTACCCATCCTACTCTTAGAAAATTTTCTTCAAAATGTAAGTTTTTTAACTCAGAGCGCGTTCCTTAAAATTTTTGGGGGGAACGCGCTCTAAAAAAAAGAATGTCCCTGATATCACATCAGAGACACTCACAAAGTTGGAAATTGATACAATATTTAATTATGAAAAACCACATCGTTTGTAATCGATCTATTCTTCAAGCGAGAAAGAGATCTCCATTTCGGCGGTGCTCTCCACGGGGGAGCCGGCATCGTCAGCGGGAGTCCAGCGAGGCATACTCTTAACGAGTCTGATAGCCTCCGCCTCCAAGTCGGGATCTACCATACGCTTGATTTTGATATTGCCTATCGAGCCGTCGGCCTTGATCGTAAAGGCTACGCCGACCACGCCCTCGATGCCATTCTCTTTGGCTCTCTCGGGATAGACCATATTCTTCTCTATATACTCCTTCTCGGCAGCCTTGCCGCCGGGGAAGCTTGCCGGAGTCGCTGCCATCGATAAGATCGAGGCCGACACCATCGCCAAGAGTGATAAAACCAAACGTTTCATAACTTTCTGATTTTGTGGTCGTAGTGCTTATCGCCTCAATAGATTCAGGGACTCGCCTTATCGACCGAGTTGATCATTCTTTGCTTCTTAGACACTGCAAATTTAAAAAAGATTATTCTATCTTCCAAAAATTTCAGAGAGCTAATTCACCAAGAGTTCGCTCTAAGCCTCCAGCTCCATTTCGATCAAATCGAGCAGCGTAGAGCAGGCATCCGCCAGAAGGTCGAGCACTAAATAAAATCCGGCGACACCCTCATAATAGGGGTCGGGCACACAATAATCCGAGGGGTGGTCTTTGGCAAATTCGATCATTGCCACCACCTTGTCATCGCGCTCATCGGTGTCGGCGAGCTGATGGAGTTGCGACATATTCTGATCGTCCATGCCGATCACCAAGTCGAAATCGTCGAGGTCATATCCATGGATCTTGCGGGCACGATGCTCCAGACGATATCCGCGTTGATAGGCAGCACTGCGCATACGGCTGTCGGGGAGGTCGCCGGCATGGCCGCCATAGAATCCGGCGCTGTCGCACACCACCTTGATCCCCCGCTCGGCGGCGAGATGCTCGGTGATGCCCTGCGCTGCCGGACTCCGACAGATATTGCCGAGACACACGAAGAGGAGTCGCACGGGACGCTGCTCGGCGCGCGCCGCCGCCACTGCCGCCGCCACTGCGCGACGACCATGTAATGTAGGTCGGGGTGAATAGATCATATCTTTTTTTAAAGCGCAAATTTACACTTTTTTCAAAAATTTCATACTATAAAATTACACTTTTGCCCAATTTTACCCTTTTTATCCCTTTTTATCTCCTTTATTATACTCCTTTGATTATTTTTTTATAACTTTGTGAATTATTTCGCTTTACAGCGATCAGACTTTAACCTATTCAGTAACCACTACACCATATATAAAGAAGCATGAAAACCGCTCTCATTACAGGCATCACAGGGCAAGATGGCAGTTATCTTGCAGAACTTCTACTCTCCAAGGGCTATGATGTGCATGGAGTGATCCGTCGCTCATCTGTGGATTATCGCGAACGCATCGCCCACCTTGAGGGGCATGCCAATTTCCACCTTCACTATGCCGACTTGGGCGACTCGATGTCGATACTCCAGGTGGTGTCGAAGGTGCGCCCCGACGAGTTCTACAACCTTGCTGCTCAGAGCCATGTGCAGGTATCGTTCGACTCCCCCGAATTTACCGCCGATGTCGACGCTACCGGCGTGCTCCGTTGCCTCGAGGCTATCCGCCTCTGTGGCTTGGCATCGACTTGCCGCTTCTATCAAGCCTCCACCTCCGAGCTTTATGGCAAGGTGGAAGAAGTGCCCCAAAATGAGAACACCCCCTTCCACCCCTACTCCCCCTACGCCGTAGCCAAACTTTATGGCTTCTGGATCGTCAAGGAATATCGCGAAGCCTACGGCATGTATGCCTGCTCCGGCATCCTCTTCAACCATGAGAGCGAGCGCCGCGGTGAGACCTTCGTCACCCGCAAGATCACCCTTGCCGCCGCCCGCATAGCCCAAGGCAAGCAAGACAAACTCTATCTCGGCAATCTCTCCTCGCTCCGCGACTGGGGTTATGCTCGCGACTATGTAGAGTGCATGTGGCTCATACTTCAGCAGGACACCCCCGAAGACTTCGTGATCGCCACCGGCGAGCAGCACACCGTCCGCGAGTTCTGCCAACTCGCCTTCCACCATGCCGGCATCACCCTCCGCTGGGAAGGGGAAGGTGAAGAAGAAAAGGGTATCGATACAGCCACCGGACGTGTCCTCGTGGAAGTCAGCCCCGACTTCTACCGCCCCACCGATGTGGTCAACCTCTGGGGAGACCCCTCGAAAGCCAAAGCTAAATTAGGGTGGGATCCTACTGCCAAGACATCGTTCGAACAGCTCGTCAAACTCATGGTAGACCATGACATGGAGAAAGTGGCTGTCGAGCGTGCCGGAGAGCACATCCGCACCAACCTCGCCGAATACCTCGAAAAGGGAATCGTAAAATAATCCCCACTCATCTTCCCCAATATGAGCAGCAACAGCATAGCTCAAACATCAATGCACGACCGACGCCCGGCGCTCGATCGACACACCTCGCTCGCCTTCGCCTGGCTCCAAGTCATCCTGACTCTCTTAGTGGTGACGGCTCATCTATATTCCTCTTATGACATTCAAAATGGCTTTCGCTATGTAGTCAACTTTTCATACCCTTGCATCAGCATCGCCTCAATCGCCGGGTTCTTCTTTATATCCGGATATCTTTTCTTTGCAAAGTTTGAGAAATTCGGCAAACAAGAATACCTCTATGCTCTCCGAAGTCGTATAAAAACACTCTTCATACCCTTCCTCCTATGGAGTATAATCGCATACTCTATCAATGTTCTTTGTCATCTCAATGGGTGGCTCGATTTTCCATATTATCAACCTCCCTATCGTCTTGACCTATTACTTTGGAGCATATTCACCGGAACTGAAATCATAACCATTGGCAATTTCACGCTTCATGGTCTTTCATTCCCCGGAGCCCATTTCGCCCTTTGGTATATTCTCGACCTAATGCTCATTACACTGTTCACTCCACTGATATGGTGGGCTGTCAAACGACTTAAACTGTATATTGTCCCTCTATTGCTAATAATATTATTTTATTATGGACATGGGCCATATAGATATTATCATGTAGATTGGATTTTCTTCCCTATTGGTGCCGCTTTTGCCATCTGCCGCACCGATATCAAGACGCTATTCTATCGCATCGGACCAATTTCTCTGATTGTTTCCATGATAATGCTTTGTATATTCACTTATATGTATACTAATTTCGATCCTCATCATATCGAACATGGTCCGAAAAGCATTTATTTTATATGTGTCCTGGTTGTCGTATTATTAATCGCACAGCTATATCTCGCCTTTCGTGCCACCAAAAAAATCGCCGACACTCCATCCGACACTCCTCACCGGCACTCCATTACAGAGCATATAATATCTATCGCCCCATACATCTTCTTTATATATGTAGCACATGATATCTACACACCCAATGTCATGATTCTTAATGCATTATTGCCGCTTAAATCTATCGTAGGCGCTACAATTTTCAAAATCATCGAGATGATATTATATATACCGGTGAGATTCTATCTTTGTTATCTCATAGCGCGACTTATGCAGAGATACACGCCGCGTCTGCTCGCGCTCCTCACCGGCTCGCGAATAAATCGCAATTTCTTGAAATCTACGAATTAAAGCCCGATCCTTTCGAGCCGATCGCCTTAATGCAGGTATTGCTCCACATGATAGCGGGGACGATGCTTGGTCTCTATATAGACCTTGCCCACATATAGTCCCACCAAACCTATCGCCATCAGCATAACACCCCCGACGATCCAGAGCGACAACATCAGCGACGACCATCCCGGCACAGCCACCCCTCTCAGCAAAGAGACGATGACATAGATGCCGATGCCGATCCCCACCAGCACGAAGAGCATGCCAAGGGTCAATATCATATACATCGGGCGCACCGAGAAGGAGGTGATGCCATCAAATGCCAACCGCAACATCTTCCGCCAGGTATATTTCGTCTCTCCCGCCTCGCGCGCCAAGCGTGTCTCATCGACCGTGGTCGACGGATAGCCGATCATCGGGATAATGCCCCGAAGATAAAGATTGCGCTCCTCATACTTCTCGAGCTCTATCACCACCCTACGCGACATAAAGCGAAAATCGGCATGGTTGTAGATGGTCTTAAGTCCCAACTGCGACTGCAACTTATAGAAACACTCGGCAGTGAAACGCTTGACGAAAGAATCACTCTGCCGCGAAGTGCGGACACCATACACCACGTCATACCCCTCATAATAATTATCGACCATCTCCGGGATGCACTCCAAGGGGTCTTGCAGGTCGGCATCGATAGTCACCACGGCATCAGCCAAGCCGGCACCCTCCACCGCGGTGATCATCCCCGCCATGATAGCATTCTGATGACCCACATTGCAAGAGAGGTTAAGCCCATGACATCGCTTATCGCGCTCATGAGCCTCGGAGATGATCTGCCAGGTATTATCACGGCTGCCGTCATTCACCAGCAGAAGGAAACTATCAGGAGAGACGCGCCCCTCGCGTGTCATCGAGTCCAAAAGCGACAACAAGCGGGGCAGAGATATCGGCAGCATCTCAGCCTCATTATAACAGGGAGCGACTATAGCGAGTTTTATAGGAGTCATATAGTGGACGGCATAGCCGTGGTTAAAGATTAAAGGATACGAGGTTCGAGGGAAGAATTGTGCAAAGATAGCGAAGAAACGTGTAAAACGCAAGCAGACAGAGGGGGATAATTTGTAAAATTGAAAAAAAATAACTAATTTTGCGAACTCATAGCGAGTGTAGCACTCAGAGCCAAAGTCACAAAGGCAGGGGCAGAGGGGCAGGCTCGCAGGAGACTCCTCCGAAGGATGTAAGCCTCTGTAGTTCAACGGATAGAATAGAAGTTTCCTAAACTTTAGATAGGGGTTCGATTCCCCTCGG